>JAQSYE010000191.1 GCA_029256305.1 Lacrimispora sp.
AGCGCTGGAAAAATCATTCCATACAGCTTTGCCCTCCCCTCTTTCCCTGGTCACATACCATCCGGCGACTCTGGATCCAATCAGTGTTGAAAATCAGTTTCAGCCGCTTTTAGATGCTCTGGATTCCTTTCCAGGGCTATTTACGGTATTTACCGGAAGCAACTCCGATACAGGGGGAAATCGGGTCAATGAGATGGCGATTTCCTATGCCAGACAACATCCGGAGCGGGCGGTGTACATTTCTTCTTTAGGCTCCCTTCGGTATTTAAGCCTGATGAGTGTAAGCAGACTTGTAATCGGTAACTCTTCCAGTGGAATCCTGGAAGCTCCCGCTTTCAAAATTCCCACAGTGGATATCGGGCTCCGGCAAAAAGGCAGAATAAAGCCAGATTCTGTCATCAGCTGCGGTACAACCGCCGAAAACATCCGTAATGCAATTTCTCAGGCAATGAATCAGGATCTTAAGCACAATGCTTTGGAAAATCCCTATGATCGTCCGGGAACCAGCAAAAAAATTCTAACATGCATAAAAGAGGCGTTTCGAACGGGAATTCATTTAGAAAAAGAATTTTATGATATTGATTGGAGAATGTAATGATTCAAAATAAAAGAGTTCTTGCAATAATACCGGCCAGAAGCGGCTCAAAGGGAATCAGGGATAAAAATATCAGAGAAATGAATGGGAAGCCATTAATGGGATATACCATTGATGCCTGCAAAAAAGCAGGATTTTTTGACGATATCCTTGTATCTACCGATTCAAAGCTTTATCAACAGATAGCGGTAGAACTTGGTGCCTCAGCTCCATTTTTACGACCGCCTCACCTCTCTGGTGATGAGGCAGCCTCTGGTGATGTGATCCTCCACGCAATAAATGAAATGAAAAAGCTGGGGAGAGAGTATTACTATTTTATGCTGCTTCAGCCTACCTCTCCTCTGAGAAACGAAGAACATATTCTGGAAAGTATGAATTTGCTGTTTGAAAAACATGCCGATTCCGTAATCAGTGTCTGTCCTTATGACTGTAAATGTTATCTGTCAGTGGGGATTGCTGAAACTGGTGAAATAAAAACGCCAGACTCCTTAAAAAAACAAATAAGGAGACAGGATGTAAAATCCGGCTTCCGGATCAACGGCGCCATCTATCTTACATCTGTCCCCAATTTTCTTAACTCTGGTAATTTTTACAGCGGAAAAACTTATCCCTATTTTATGAATCCTTTAGACTCTGTCGACATCGATGATAACGATCAGTTCTATCTGGCAAAACTCATACTGCGTGACAGGACCGGTACATCATGAAGGCTGGTACGTCATAAGACCCAGAGCCAGAAGAGTGCTTTTCTCCAACTGATCTGCCGTTGTGTATTCGCTTGTGGTATGCACCTCATTCATGCCGCAGGCGACCACAATGCCCCTGATTCCGTTTCGTACAAAATGGTTGTTATCACTTCCCCCCAGTGTCTTATGGGTGACCGCTTCTATGCCGATGTTATCACAGACCTTTTTAAAGCGCATTACCACTTCTTCATCCTCATGGATTTCATAGGCCTCAATCTGCTTTTCAAACAAGAACTCTATGCTTCCCCCGCGGCAGCCCGCTGCTTCTTCAAAGACTTTTTTTAGCTTCTCCCATTCTTCCATGGCACGGTCATCTTTTAAGCTTCGGATCTCACCAATTAAAATACACTCATCAGAAACAATATTGCCCTGTTTTCCTCCGCTTATCTTTCCGATGTTAACGGTAGTCTCTTCGTCTGCCCATCCCTGCTTTATGCGGGATATGGCGGTTGCTGCAATCTCTATGGCATTGATTCCAAGCTGGGGACAGAAACCGGCGTGGGCGTTTTTTCCCTTTACTTTGATTTCATAGGATAAAAGAGTGGGCGCTGCTAACGCTGCATTGCCGATCTCACCGCTTAAGTCAAACACATATGCCAGTTTGGAATGGATGGTAGAATAGTCCGCAAGCTGGCTGCCTTTTCCGTAATTTTCTTCTGCCACAGGGAACAAAACTTCAATATCCGGATGGAGGATATCTCGTTCCTTTATGCTACGGACTGCCTCCAATATTGCTGCAATTCCGGAAAGATCGTCTGCTCCCAGAACCGTCTCTCCTTCAGAAGTAATCACACCGTTTTCATCCTCTGCGGCATGCTTCCCAATTCCGGGTCTCACCGTATCCATATGAGCGGATAAAAGAACTGGTTCTCCAGCAGTATTCCCTTTTAAATAACCGTAAAGATTACCTGTTGGGATTGCATCTCCATAACCTGCTATCCGTTCTTTCAGACGAATACCAGCATCATCTTCTTTCACGGCAAACCCCAGCTGTTTCATCTCTTCAATCAGATAATCTGCAATTTCTCTCTCATGATACGTCTCTGAATCAAATTCCACCATTCGTTTAAACTGGCTGACCAGCCTGCTTCTGTTAATCATTCAATCACCTGCCTGGAATTATTTAGTCACTGATTCCTGTCTTTTAAACTTTTCTTCTGGAGTTTTACTTAACTGTTTTCTGTTTTGCGGGGCTGACCAGATGCCTTCGTAATCAATCTGATCCACAAAGCGGGAATTAAAATCCTGGAAAAGAGATTTGTTATCTGATCTCGATGCTGCAATATCGCGGAAATAGGTATTATTCCGAAATGCAGGGATCACATATAAATCTCTTAAGTATCCCCATATGTTTTCATAGTCCACCACTCTGCGTTTAATGGGACCAAGGTTTCTGTAATAATGGGTATCAAACCTTGCCAGCGTTACAAAAAGCCTGACATCACTGTCTGTTACATAATCTCCGAATAAAAACCGGCTGGCAGACAGCCGTTCCTCAATCTGATCCAAGGCACGGTAAAAATCGTCAAAAGCCTCTTCATAAGCTGTGATCGACTGTGCAAACATCATGCGGTAAGTGGCATTATTGACATTTGGAAACAGCCAGTCATTATAGGCATCGATCTCACTTCTTAACTCAACTGGATAAAGATCCGGTGCGTCAACCGCCTGAAACGGACGAAATGCTGTTTCGAAATAATTCGTCAGCCTGTGATAATCATTATTTACCACCTTTTTTGTGGTAATATCCACCAGAGCCGGAACGGTACAGCGCCCTTTGTAATCAGGATCTGCATTGTAATAAAACTCGCTTAAAAACTGTGCTTTTAAAACAGGATCTTTTCTGTCCTCATTATACACGAATTCCCATCCATATGCACTATTTTCTTTGCTGTGCCCCACAAGATTAATTCCAATCGCTTCTTCCAGCCCCAGCAGCTCTCTTACGATAGACGCCCGGTTAGACCAGTGACAGCCTTTTGCCCAAAACAGCCGGTACCGTCCGATCTCTGCCTTTAACTCTCCTTCTGACTCTCCAAATGGTGTAGTAAAGTGATTGGGCTGGCGGATAAAGGCTCCTCTTTCATCGATTTCATTCTCGATCTCTTTTGGTCGAGGTCTTGGTGCTGTGCTGCTCCCTGTATGAAACTGGATTTTGTCTCTGCCATGAGGCGTATTCCATGAATTAAGATCCGGACCCTTTGGTACGATTTTATATGGATTTCCAGCCACAGCACATAAATGATAATGCTTCTTAATTGCTTCAAAATCAGTAGTTTCCTTAAATTCAGGTAACGAATACAGATCTCTTACATAGCCCCAAAGATTTTTAAAATCAATAATACGGCTGCGGTTTAACTGAAAGCCATTATAATAAGCACTGTCAAAACGGGCCAGCGTTACGTAAAGGCGCACATCGGATTCTGTAATACTGTCTCCAAAAAGGTAACGGCTTTTACCAAGCCGTTCCTCCAGCCAGTCCAGGCGGGAAAATACCAGATTATAAGCCTCGTTATAAGCTTCCTGACTTCTTGCAAAACCTGCCTTATAGACTCCGTTATTAATTTCATGATATAGAATCTCATTTAATTCGTCGATTTCCCTGCGCAGATTTTCCGGATATAAATCAGGCGTACCTGGTTTATGATACTTCTTCCATTCCACTTCCCAGTATTTTGTCAGGTTAAAGTAGTCGTTATTTACCACCTGTCCGGTTGTTAAATCAACAACTGCAGGTACGGTAAATCTTCCGCTGTAATTTTCATCCGCTTTTAGATAAGCCTCACTTAAATACTGGATCCCCAGCACTGGATCTTTTCCACCCTCATCTAATGTAAACGCCCAGTCCGTTCTCCCCACATCTGGTCTGACCGGATCAAGAGTTCCAAGGCTTATCACATCTTCCAGTCCAAGAAGCCTTCTTACGATGACAGACCGATGTGCCCATGGGCAGGCAGGAGACCAGATCAGACGGTATCGTCCTGCTTCCACCGGAAGATTTCCCTCCTCTGCACCAAAAGGAGTTGTAAAACGGTTTTTCTGGCGTTTAAATGTTCCATCCTGCTGAACTTCTTCTTTTATAAACTTTTCTGACATTCCGATTCCTTCTTTCTTTTATTCTTCCCTTAAATCCCATCAATCTGGATTTATTTATGTTTCATATCCTCTCTGCCATACTCATCTGCAAACCGGAATGTCTGAGGCAGCATAAATCCCTGATTCTCCATCCAGTTTAAAGAATCTTCTGTTCCGCTGAAGATGCACATCGCAGTCTTATTTCTTCTGAATCCCATTTTTTCATAAAGGGCTACTGTTCTTGGATGGGTATAGAGAATAATATTCTGCCCCTTTACCTGATCAAGCAGTTTTGTAATCAGGGTTCTTCCTATCCCCTGTCCCTGAAATTCATTGTCAAGTGCGATATTATAAACAGCTGCCTGACAGACACCATCAGACAGCGCTCTTCCGACGCCTACTATCTTTTCTTCGTGATAGACAAATACCACTGCATAGCTGTTTGTGAAAATAGTCTCCTGTTCTTCTGCGGTGTGATTGGATAAGCCAGAACGGCGCAAAACATCGGATACCTCCTGCCAGTTGATATTTTCTTTTGTTGTTTTAAATGTAATCTCAGACATGCTGCCTGCCTCCTTATATTGCATATTCCGTGTTTTCCAGCATATGGATTTTCACCAGAAATTCCTTTAACCGCTCATTGTCCGGATTGTCAAAAATCTGTTTTGGAGTCCCGTCTGCCACTATTTTTCCGTTTTCTAAAAAGATAATCCGGTTAGCCACATTCTTTACGAAATTCATTTCATGGGTTACTAAAAGTATGGTATTGCCTTCGGTAGCCGCCTTTTTAATTGTGACCAGAACTTCACTGACCAGTTCTGGATCTAATGCTGATGTAGGTTCATCCATCAAAAGCAGTTTGGGCTCCATAGCAAGAGCTCTTGCAATTGCCACCCGCTGCTGCTGACCGCCTGATAAATGCCTGGGGTAATGGGAAAGCCGGTCACTCATTCCTACTTTTTCAAGCTGTTTCTCAGCAATCCTCTTTGCTTCGCTCTTCTTTATCTTTTTTACCACAGTTAAGCCTTCCATCACATTTTCCAGTGCGGTTCGGTTCTTAAAAAGATTGAACTGCTGAAACACCATCTCTGTATAACGCCTTAACTCCAGCTTTTCTTTGGCGGACCGGGTAGTTAAATTAATTACTTTATTATTGATCCGTATCGTTCCCTCCTCCGGCTTCTCCAACAGATTAATGGAGCGCAGAAGCGTGGATTTTCCAGTTCCGGAGGGCCCGATAATTGCCACAACGTCGCCTTCTTCAATATCCAGATCCAAATGATCTAAAACCACATTGCTGCCATACTTTTTGCACAGTCCGCGAATTTCAACCACACTCATCTCCTATGCCTCCTTTTTCTCTGCAATCTGTTCCGGAACACTCATCTTCTTTTCTATGTAAGTAAAGAGGCGTTCAATAAAAATGGTAATAACCCAGTAAATGATAGCCAGGGAACAGTATACTTCAAAGTAACGATAGCTGTTTCCTGCCAGGATTTTGCCTTGTGCCGTGATTTCCACCACCGAACAGGTAAAGGCCAGCGAAGTGCCCTTTACAAGTCCGATGAGAGAGTTACCAAGAGAAGGGATTGCCACCGTTACAGCCTGGGGAAGCAGAACCCGAAAGAAAATCTGCAGCCCATTCATTCCTAAGGATTTCGCTGCTTCCACCTGACCTTTTTCTACAGACTGTATGGCGGCCCGAATGGTCTCTGAATCAAATGCTGACTGGTTTAATCCAAGGGCTACAATTGCAAAAATAATCGGCGGGATCCCATTGACGTTATAGGAAGTTCCATTATAGAAATTGTAGTATTTTAAGAAAATGGGAATTCCAAAGTACGTTAAGTACAGCTGAACGATAATAGGAGTTCCCCTGACCACTGAAACAAACAGGGTGCAAAGCTGCTTTAATACCGGTATGCGATGTATCTTTACAATTGCAATGAAGAGTCCTGCCACCCAGCCAATGATTAACGCAATCAGCGTCAGCTGTATGGTTACCGGTAAATATTTTAATAATAAGGGGATCTCTGTAAATACCAGCTGCCAATCAAATATATTGCTCATCTTGTGCCTCCAGCCATCGGTTTTTATTTATAAGAAGGAGAATAGTCGGAACCGAACCATTTTAAGTTGATTTCCTTAGAGGTTCCGTCTTTAATCACTTCTTTTAATGCCTGATTAAGATCCTCAACCAGCTTTTCATTTCCCTTGCTTACAATTAAGTAGCTGTAAGGCTCTTCCATTAAATCCTTTGCAACATCACTGCTGATGGATACACCTGTCACATTAAAATTAAATTCTTTCTCGTAATATTCAAACATGGGTTTATCCATTAATACAAAATCATATTTTCCAGCTTCCACATCCTGAATCTGAAGAACCAGATCCTCGTCGCTATACTCGATGTTAATCGCTTTCTCGGGATTTGCTGTATTGTAGTTCTCCAAAGCAGTTGTAATGTTAATTCCAGATTGCGATATGGTTTTTAATCCGGAAAGATCTTCCCATGTGTTGATATTCTCCGCCTTTTTATTGTCTTTTGCAAAAATCGCAACATACTCGTTGGCAAAAATGGGATCTGTAAATAAATATTTTTCTTTTCTCTTTTCATTTTTGGCAAAATTATTTACTCCGATCTGATAACGGTCTGAATCAAGTCCTGCAAAAATCGATGGGAAATCTGTTACTTCTATTTCCAGTTTATACTGGGGAAGGCGGTCAAAAATAGCTTTAATCAGTTCAATGTTATGACCAGTCAGCTGATTACTGCTGTCTACAAAGGTAAATGGCTTAGGGGCTCCCCCTGTTGCCGCATAAATTGTGACAGGTTCTGACGTTGCAGTGGTTTCGCTGCCTGACTGGGCTGCCACAGAGCTGGTTTCCTCTTTCTTTGATTCTTCTGATGCTTTTGCCGTAGTGGTTTCAGCTGGTTGCTGTGAATTGCTGCTGCATCCGGATAATGCTCCTAATATGGTTGCTGCTCCCAATACTCCAACTATCGCCTTTTTTAATTGATCTCTTTTCATAATTTTTTCTCCTCTTTTTTAGTTCGATTTTTTATTTTGCTTCAAACTTTTCTTTTCTATTATGAGGTTCATCCCAGATCGACATATCCGGTCCTAGGGGAAGAATACCATATGGGTTATGTGCATGATTTCCAAGTAAGTAGCCTTTTTTAATGGAATTAAAATCCGTGGCTTCCTTAAATGCCGGTATGGAGTATAAATCCTTTGCATAATTCCACAGATTTTCAAATTCTGATAACCGGTTTCTGTTGGTCTTAAATGCAAAATAGTAAGCTGTATCAAATCTGGCAAGTGTTACAAAAAGCCGGATATCGGAATCGGTAATCTGGTCTCCAAATAAATATCTGCTTTTT
>JAQSYE010000192.1 GCA_029256305.1 Lacrimispora sp.
AGACTAACCCTCTGAGATTATCCTTCATTGACCCTTGAGGGATCATGACTCCTACAAAAACCCCGCCCCTGTTACCGCATGACAGGGACGGGCTTTTTGGTATGTGGGAGTGAATATATAACCCACCTTTTTATTCAAGCATCCAAGGTTCAAACCTGCATATGTTTTCGTTAGATGATACAAAAGCCTCTACTTCCTGTTCAAATACATTCAATGCATTCCGCTTACTGGGTTTGGGGTATCGGTGTGTCAACTGATAGCATATTCTTGGGGGTGGAGATTCTTTTAAATTATAGCAGACAATTTTGTCTGTTTTCTGCATGGAGCGTATTAGTGAGACCGGTCCTATTGCCCAGTTTCCCGGTTTATCCAGATAATGGATCAGAGTAGACCCTGTGTCGACTGTTACCATATGATGCGAATTGTTCCAATTACTGTTATGCCATAATTCATAGTCGATTCCCCAGCGTAGATAGGCCTCTTTGCGCGGATCCAGTTGTGAAGTGCTGATTTCGCTATAATAATCGCTTTCCTCATGAGTGATCAGATACATTTTTTCACGGTATACAGGTCTGGATATGATATCAGGATATTTAATCTGACTGAAGACGAAACCTATGTCAATAATGCGGTTTTCCAGCAAGCTGTGTATTTCAGGAGAGTGGAACGTTTGAATTGCCAATTCTATATCCGGATAGTTTTGAAGTATTTTTTTATATAAAGGTACAAAAGTAAAGTTATTTACCAAGTCTACGCTACCAATGGAGATCAGTGTTTTTGATGAAGATGTATGAAGAGTATACATGTCTCTCCAAAGGCTGGCCCATTGCTGGGCAATTGGCACCAGATCTGAGCCATGAGAGGTAAGATCTGCTGTCCGCTGCCCTGGCTGCCTTGTAAATAATCTTACCCCTAATTCTTCCTCCAGACGCTTAATACGCTGGCTTATGGTACTCTGACTGATGTATAGCTTTTCTGCCGCCAGTGATAAGGTTTTATATTCTACAACTGCCATAAAGGCTTCAATTTCTTCTATTGTCATGCTTCACCACCTAATATATTATGATTATTAATATTATATATAAAAAATATTCGTTTTACAATAATTATATTGCTTGTTATCATAAAAGAAGGATTTGGTACATGCGCATGACCAGCCAGTAACTGGAGGTTTAAAAACATGGATAATGTGGGTTATAGGATTTATCAGAACTTTAAAAGACCGTCGAAGACTTTGGTAGAAAAATTCCGTGGTATTCCGGTAGCAAATATTGATGATTGCATGAATCGGACCGCATCTTTGTCATCTGCGCTGATGCCGGTAAATGACAGGATTCTCCTTGGAACTGCGTACACCTTAACTGCTGCAGGCGGAGACAACCTTTTGTTTTACTATGCCATCGATAATGCGGAACCAGGAGATGTAATTGTGGTTGCAGGAGGAGGGTATACGGAACGGGCACTTTGTGGTGAGATTATGGCAGCCTATGCAAAAAAAAGAGGAATTGCTGGATTCGTGGTTGATGGCGCAATCCGGGATAAAAAACAGCTTTCTGAAATGGATTTCCCAGTGTATGCCGTCAGTTCCATTAGTAATGGACCTTATAAAAATGGACCAGGCTGTGTAAATGTTCCAATCAGTATAGGAAATCAGGTTGTATTTCCAGGAGACATTATTGTAGGTGATGATACAGGTATCGTTGCTATTAGGCCGGAGGATGCAGAATCATTATATGAAAAGTCTCTAAAAGTAATAGAAAAAGAAGCAGAAATGATGAAATCCATTGAGGAGAAGGGAATAATGGATTTAAGCTGGTTATATCGAAAATTGGAAGAGGATCATTGCCAGATAATTAATGCTCAAAAATAAGGGGGTATCTCTATGTTTACAGTAACGCTTGATGTAATACAAACCGTTGCTTTAGGGGCAATTGTATATATAATTGGGAGAAGTATTAAGAACAGGGTTCCGTTATTTCAGAAGTATTTTATACCGGCACCGGTGATAGGCGGTCTGCTTTGCAGCTTTTTTGTCTTCGCTTTATATAAGATAAATATTGTGGAAATAAAGATGAATGGCACACTCCAGGATTTCTTTATGAATATTTTCTTTACATGTACGGGATTTACTGTCAGTATACCTGTCATAAAAAAGAGCGGGAAGCAGGGAGCCATCCTTGCGGTGGTAGCTGTATTCTTTCTTGCAATTCAGAATGTAGTGGGAATCGGTCTTGCCCAGCTGTTGGGATTAAATAAACTGCTTGGAATTGCGATGGGCTCTATATCCATGTCAGGAGGAGTTGGCTCAGGAGCTGCTTTTGGGCCAACATTGGAACAATTGGGAGCAGATGGAGGAACAACAGTAGGAGTTGCTGCAGCGACATTTGGCCTGTTGTCAGGAAGTCTGGTTGGAGGTCCGGTTGCAAAGCGTCTGATTGATAAGCACCATTTAAAGGCTGATGCCAATTCAAAGATGGTAACTGAAGAGAAGCGTCATGTGCCGCTTATGGAAAAAAATCTTTTGAATTCTGTATTGTCCGTACTTCTGGCAGCTGGTGTGGGATCTGTTATTTCCTGGGGGCTTAATTCCACTGGACTGACGTTTCCTTATTATGTAGGCTGTCTGTTTGCGGGTGCAATATTCCGGAATATTGCGGAAGCATGTCATACGGAGTTTAGGATGGAGGAAATTGATATTTTGGGAAATATCTCTCTTAACCTGTTCCTTTCCATGACATTGATGTCTCTTAATATAGCAAAGTTAGTGGGACTTGCCGTTCCTATGCTGGTGATACTATTAGCTCAGACAATTGTTATGGCTATCTATGCTGCCACAGTCACATTCAGAACTATGGGAGGGAATTATGATGCCGCAGTTATGGCGGCAGGGCATTGTGGTGTAGGATTGGGTCAGACTCCCAATGCTATTGCAAATATGTCTTCAGTAATAGAGGAAAATGGTCCGGCACCAAATGCATGGTTTGTTTTGCCGGTTATAACTGTCGTATTTATAAATATCTTTAATCCTATTGTAATAACTGCTTTTATCAATTTAGTGAAATAGAATGCCGGCTTTATAAAAAACAGGGAGAATATCCCCTGTTTTTTTTGCGGCAATGCCTGTTGTTTAAAAGTAAGTACAAGTTATGAAATTTTTTCATAACTTTGCTCCAATTTATTCATTTTATGTTGTGCAGGTTTCATGATAGAGTGTAACTGTTATCAGGAATATTTCACATGTGAAAAAGAAGATATTAAAAATGTATTGGAGGAATTTCATGAAAGAAGACAAACTTAAAAAAGAAGTGTCAGGATTCAGTGCCTTTGTCATGGTTATTGGCACCATCATTGGCTCGGGTGTGTTTTTTAAGCCTACTGCTGTATTCGGAGCGTCAGGTACACCTGGTCTTGGTCTGCTTGCGTGGGTATTAGGAGGACTTCTGGCATTGGCAGGCGGACTGACAATTGCCGAAATCGGAACTCTCATACCAGAGACTGGCGGAATGATGACTTATCTTGAGAAAATCTATGGGAGGTTGTTCGGTTATCTGATTGCATGGGCGCAGACAATTATATTTTATCCTGTCCGGTTTGCGGCGGCGGCAGTAATATGTGCCACTCAGATTGTCAGCCTGTTGGGGCTGAATCAAAAGCAGATTATTCCTATCGCTATTGTGATTATCGTATTTGTCAATATTATCAATGCGCTTGGGAATAAGACTACCGATCTCCTCCAGAAACTGGCCACGTTTTTGAAATTTATTCCTATCATATTAATTATTTTAGCAGGACTCTTTTTGAATCCTGATCCGGTAAAAATACAGCTGGTTCCATTCACGGATCCTACCCGTTCTTTCTGGAAAGCAATTTCAGCCGCACTGCTGGCTACCCTGTATGCCACTGACGGCTGGATGAATGTTACGAATATTGCAGGTGAGATGAAAAATCCTGGTAAAAACCTGCCCAAAGCTATAGTAGGCGGCATCAGTATGGTAACTCTGGTATATTTGGTAATTAATGTTGCGTATTTAAAGGTAATGCCCGCAGGGGCTCTTGCGGCAACCGCTACGCCTGCAGCAGATGTGGCTCGTATCTTATTTCCCAGCTTTGGGGGCAAGCTAATTACAATAGGAATCATGATTTCTGTTTTTGGCTCTTTAACCGGATTTGTCAGGGCAGGCTGGAGAATCCCATACGCTCTTGGAATCAGAAACCTTCTTCCTTTTAGTAATTTTTTCAGTACACTAAGCAAAAGAACCCAGATGCCGGTCAATGGCGGGTTTTTCATGATGATTCTAACAATTATTATGATGATTTGCATTGGGAACTTTAATATCCTCACTGATATTGGTTCATTTGTTATCTGGTTCTTCTATATACTTACGTTTGTTGGAATTTTTATTTTGAGAAAAAGATGGCCTGATAAAGAAAGACCATATAAGGTTCCTCTTTATCCTGTCGTTCCGATATTTGGTATTATAGGCGGAATCTTTGTTTTAATATCAACCCTTATTTACCAGCCTTTTATTGCCGGAATATCAATTATTTTTATGATAACAGGAATTCCCATTTACATATACTTAGTTCAAAAACACCATAAGAATAAAGGAGAGAAATAAAGATGGAAAAAGGAAAATTATTTAGCAGGGATAAATTAAAAGAGATCAGAGAGCAGTTCTATTATGTAGACAAAGATGCGAGCAGAAGCAGCAGAGTGTTTTTCGATAATGCCGGAGGTTCCTTCCGTTTAAAAAAGGCAGAAGAACGTTTTCGGGAAATAGATATGATTCCGGATTGTTCGGAAAGGAATCATAAAATGGCTAAATTTCTTCAGGAGATTGAAGAAAAGGGAAAAGAGGATGTAAGAACAATTTTTAATGTAGAAGGCGGCTCTATTGTTACAGCACTGACTGCATCACAGGCCATGTTCCAGCTGACCGGAGCAGTTGCAGAAAACATTCCGGGAACTAATATTGTGACCTCTGTTCTGGAACATCCGTCAGCTTTCGATGCCGTGGGATATTATGCGGAGAAGACAGGGAAGGAAGTGCGTGTTGCAAAGAGCAACCCCCTTACAGGCGGTGTGGATGCAGAAGAAATTGCCTCTCTTATTAATCAGGACACTACTTTGTTAAACGTCATGTATGCCTCTAACATATCTGGTGCAATTTTTGATATTCCTCAGATTATCAGGGCAGCACGCCGAGTCAAACCGGATTTATATATTATCGTAGATGCGGTGCAGCATACTCCTCACGGTATCATGGATTTTTCAGAGCTTGATGTGGATGCGGTTACATTCGCGCCCTATAAGTTCTTTGGAGTAAGAGGAATCGGCGTAGCATATATTTCCAAACGTATGGCCAATCTTCCCCATCATAAGCTGGCAGGAAAAAAAGAAGGGGAATGGGAGTTGGGAAGTCCTGCACCGGCTCAGTATGCCATGATAACAGAAATTGTAAATTATGTCTGCAGCCTGGATGAGAATATGGAAGCAAAAACGAGAAGAGAAGCATTTGAAGGCGGAATGAAGCAGATCGCACTGCACGAAAGAGCACTATTATATCATTTGCTGGAGGGTACGGAAAAAAACAAGGGATTGCGGAATCGAAAAGGTATCAATGTATTTATGGATAAGGGAGACTTAACGACCCGCGATCTGATTCTGGGAATTGGATTTGACAATATCGATTACACAGATGCTGTAAAGGAATATGAAAAACGAAGCGTCATTGTATATGAGAGAGTTGCGTCAAGCTTATATTCAAAAAGAATGCTGGAGTCGTTCAATTTAAAGGGAGCGATTCGAGTTTCACCTTTGCATTGCAACGGCATTGAGGATGTTGATAAATTTCTGGAAGTAACGGAGGAGATATTAAAGCTGTAAAGTTGACAGATATTCCCTCCGATTATATAATTGAAAAAACAAAAATGGGAGGGAATATGGACTTTACAGAAATAGAGACTTATCTGGCTGTCGCCGATTCCCTGAATTTAACAAAAGCGGCAGATCATTTATTTACATCCCAGTCAACTGTTACCCATAGGCTGAACAGACTGGAGGATGAGCTGCAATATAAGCTCTTTACCAGGAAAAAGGGCAAGCGCACCGTGGAACTTACGATCCGCGGGGAAGAATTCATGTCGCTTGCCCAAAGATGGATTGCATTGCATCAGGAGATGGAACTGCTGAAACACAGCTATTCCAAAACCTTATCTGTGGCCTCCATAGACAGTGTGAATGTTATGATGCTTCCTGCTGTCCTAAAAGAAATATCGAAAAAGGAATATGGCGTGAATGTTAAAATACAGACTCACCATACTCCTGAAATATACGATTTGGTAAAACGCAGGGAAGCAGATATCGGGTTTGTATCTTCGGATTCTTATCACGAGGAAATTATTACTCAGCCAGTTTTTAAACAGAAATTTGTGCTGATCAGACCATGTGCCAATCCGCAAGGGAGAAAAAAAGTCCATCCATCCGAGTTGGATCCATCCGCGGAGCTTTTTCAGAGCTGGGGATATGATTATCTTAAATGGCACAGTTACTGGTGGCCCACTACGGTTTCCCCCCACATTAAGATTGATTCCGTGACGGCTTTATGCAATTTTCTTGATGATGAACAGTACTGGGCCATTGTTCAGCTGAGCAGTTTAAAAACTATTTTAAAGAACCGCAGCATACAGGTATACGACATTATAGAACCGCCGCCTGATTGGATATGCTACAAAATTATGCACAAATATCCTGACAGTAAAAATGCGGCGGGCATAAGAGTATTCAATCAGATCTTTGAACGCTTTCTGTCAGATACAGATTTATTCAAAGATGATATCTGACTTAATTTACATACCGATCATATCAAACTGCTGGAATGAAATGACAAGCCTGCAGTCTTTCTTGGGATTCGGGTATTTAATCTGAACGGATTTCAGTGTCTGGCTGTAATACCAGCCACAGTCTGCCGCCTCGAATTTTTTGCGATATAGGAAATGTGGAAGCTCTTTGCCGTCTAAGGTAATAAAAAACGGTGCTTTGTCCCTGCGGATTACATCTAAATAAATGTTTTCAACACTCGTCTGATAGCTGCCCTCCTGCTTAAATTCAATAACAGTCTGTTCTCCGGCAGTCATTTCAATCTCAGTCTTTAAATAATCTCCCTCTTGATAATTTAAAGTAGCGCCATCGTCCTCGTAGAGAGTGAAGGAATTATTTTTGCCGACAGCCAGGAGCAGGTGGATACCAGTGACTGATTCGGTCGTTAAGTTGTTCATCTGGTTAGCAGCCATAGGAATAATCGCACCTTCCCGTACAAACAGCGGGATACTTGCCATTGTTACAGGGAACTCAAGGGTTTGTCCTCCCTCAAATCTTTCTCTGGTATAAAAATCATAGAAAGTCTCGCCTTCTGGCAGGTAGACTTTTCTTGTGAGGGCACCTTTATCCACCACATTTGCTACCAGCAGAGAATCACCGATCATAAAATCAATGCCTTCTTCATAGCACCCAGGGTCATTCTGGAATGCGCTGCACATCGGTTCCATAATGGGGAGACCAGTTTCGTGGGCACGTTCCATAAGAGAGTACAGATAAGGGATCATTCTGTATCGGAACTTGATGGCATCGCGGATATATCCGGTGTGGTTTCCGTACATCCAGGGTTCTGTTACCGTATTATCTGTATTTACAGAATGTACAGAAAATCTTGGCTGGAAAATACCGTTCTGTATCCAACGGACCATCAGCTCTGCTTCCGGTGATGTGCCGTAAAAGCCGCCGATGTCACAGCCCTGGTTT
>JAQSYE010000193.1 GCA_029256305.1 Lacrimispora sp.
TTTAGTAAAGAATTTAAGGCAGGCAACCGGCAACGGTCCTGCCTTTTAGATGAGGCGATTAAAAAATCTGATGCCCGCCTTCCAGTGCTTCATTCAGCTGTTTGTCTGTGCACCTCCTCGCGGCTTTAGCATCCCGTTCTTTAATACATTTATATAAACAAAGTACGCTGTCATAGAGCGCCTCTTTCCCGTATCTCAGACAAAAACGTTTCCAAAGCTGTGTCACAACAGGTTTAAACGATATATAAATCAAAGGTATAATACTGTTTCCGCTGATAACGGAAAGTTTATGATGAAAAGAAAAGGTGGCAAGGACGGTATCATCTATGGTTTTTGCAGCGGCAACCTCCTCTAACAGTCCTTCCAACCCAAGGATATCTTCATTTGATGAATTCTTAATAATCGAATCGGTTGCCAGGTGTTCCAACGCGCGCCGTACTTCAATGATCGAATAAATTTCACCCTGTCCCAGTGTATCTCCGTGATATTCCATAATGGCATTTAAGGTATCAATGTTGCCGTTCTTCCCGTAATCTGCCACAAACACCCCCTGTCTTGGATGCACTTCTAAAAAGCCTTGTTTTTCAAGCTCAGCAAACCCGCTGTTAACAACTGCACGGCTGACCTGCATCTGCCTTGCAAGTTCCCTTTCAGAAGGTAATCTGCTTCCAACCGGCATTTGTCCGGATAAAATCATGTCACGAATCTGACGGATAAACATTTCTTTTAAGCTTAAAGCACTAAGTTTCTGAAATTCCATAGTTCCCCCCCTTAATCTGGCTCTGGTCATACCAGAGATTGACACTATTTTATCATACATTCTTACTAAAATTCAACAAATTATTATGTGATAATGCCAGTAATTTTTTGCATTATTGCCAGTGCACTGAGAATATTTTATAATAATAATGTTATGACTGAACCAGTATACTTATAAATAAATATCTTGTATCTTTTCGGATTAAAGAGCTTATCTTTTAGCCGGGGATCACAGGGGTGAGAATGGAAGGAAGGGAGGGAGCGCGGCATATGAAAGATTTTAAAGTACTTGAAATAAAGACCAGTGTTTTTGCTGACAACAACATACAGGCTGGAAAGCTTCGTGAAGAATTAAAGGAGAAGAAGGTATTTCTTCTTAACCTGATGTCCAGTCCGGGCGCAGGTAAGACAACCACTCTGGTTGGCACAATTAATGCCTTAAAGAACGACTTAAAGATTGGTGTTATGGAAGCAGATATTGATTCTGATGTGGATACCCGTACCATTTCACAGACTGGTGCAAAAGCCATTCAGCTTCATACAGGAGGCATGTGTCATCTGGATGCACAAATGACGCGCCAGGGGCTGGAGGGTCTTGATCCGGACGGCCTTGACGTTGTAATACTGGAAAATGTGGGCAATCTGGTCTGCCCTGCGGAATTTGATACCGGCGCAGTAAAGAACGCCATGATCCTCTCCGTACCAGAAGGGGATGATAAGCCGTTAAAATATCCGCTGATGTTTTCCATTTGCGATGTGGTACTGATCAATAAGATGGATGTATTGCCGTATTTTAATTTTGATCTGGAAAAATGCAAGGAGAATATTCGTCTCCGCAATCCAAACGCGATTATTATTCCCATTAGTGCACTGAAAGAGGAAGGGTTAAAGGAATGGACTGACTGGCTTCATAATGCGGTAATATCCTGGTGTGAATAACAAACGATATCTGTGAAACTTCTAAAGCGCCAAACAGGCGCGGGAAAGGGAACTATGAGTGAATTGAGACCTAAAATAGTAAAGCTGGCTAAAATGGTGGGCGGTATTGCAGGAGTCATGAACAAGATCGACGAAAACGCTCCGGAATACTACTCTCTGGACTGTGTTGTAACGGATGACATGGCTGATATTGCCATGATCATCGGGCTGCGCAAACCCCGTACCTTAGAGTATGTGGCAAAACGCTCCGGAAAAAGTGAGAAAGAGACAAAGGATATCTTAGATCAACTGGCGTATACCGGTGTTGCCAAAGTATGGAAAGATAAGGAAGATCAGAAAGAACGTTATTTTGTAAATATCTTTGCCCCCGGTATGCTAGAGATGATGGTAAATAACCGGGAACAGCTCAACGAACATCCTGAAATCGGAAAAGCCTTTGAAGAATATACCAGACTGAGACTTGCGCCTATGGCTGCAAAATTCCCTCAGGGCATGGCGATGATGCGTGTGATCCCTGTAGAAGAATCCATCAAGGATATTCCAGGCACGAAGCCATGGGAACATCTTTCCTACTACCTGGATAAATATAATACATTTTCCGTATCTGACTGCTCCTGCCGCCAGTCACGCCGTGTCATTGACGAGGGCTGCGGTCATCTGGAAAAAGACATCTGCATCCAGATGGGGGAAGGTGCCGAATATTATATAAAGACAGGCAGAGGACGTCAGATTACCCGGGAAGAAGCAAAAGAAATTATTAAGTTTGCAGAAAATAACGGACTGATGCATGAAATGCCGCATACAGACGGACTTGGTGAATCAGCGGCAATCTGCAACTGCTGTGGGTGTGCGTGTTTTTCACTCCGTCTTGCAACCCTTTTTAATACTCCTGATTCCATACGATCCAATTTTACAGCCAAAGTAAAAAAAGAAAACTGTGTGGCCTGCGGACAGTGTGTGGAAAACTGCCCTGTTAACGCGTTAAAGCTTGGACAAAAGCTCTGTTCCAAAACACCTGTCACCATAAAGGCAGAACCTACCGCCCGCGACCATATCTGGAAAGAAAGCAACTGGAATGTGGATTACCGCGAAAATCGTAAAGACGTCACGGAAGAAGGCACATCTCCGTGTAAAACGGCCTGTCCAGCCCATATTTCCGTACAGGGTTACATAAAGCTTGCTGCTTCCGGCCGTTACCATGAAGCGTTAGAATTGATAAAAAAGGAAAACCCCTTCCCTGCTGTCTGCGGACGGATCTGCCCTCATGGCTGTGAAAGTGAATGCACCCGTGGAGACATTGATGATCCGGTTTCTATCGATGAAATTAAAAAATTTATTGCGGATAAAGAACTGGATGATTCTGTCCGTTATATCCCGCCTATGCGTTATAATCTTGGAAATAAAATTGCTGTGGTGGGTTCCGGTCCTTCCGGTCTTTCCTGTGCATATTACCTGGCTATTGACGGTTATCGGGTAACTGTATTTGAAAAGGAAGAAAAACTGGGTGGTATGCTCACCCTTGGTATTCCCTCATTCCGCCTGGAAAAGGAGGTTCTGAATGCTGAAATTGACGTTCTCAGGGAGATGGGCGTTACCTTTAAAACCGGAATTGAAGTCGGAAAAGATATTACGCTTAACCAGCTCCGCGAAGAAGGGTATGAAGCCTTTTATCTGGCAATCGGCGCACAGGGAGGCAGAAGCCTTGGCATTGAAGGAGAAGAAGGCGAGGGTGTTATCTCAGGCGTAGATTTCCTTCGCAATGTGAACCTTGGAAGAAAGGCAGAACTTTCCGGTAATGTAGTAGTGATCGGCGGTGGAAATGTAGCGATTGACGTTGCACGTACTGCTAAAAGACAGGGGGCAGCAGCAATTAATCTCTACTGTCTGGAGAGTCTTAGTGAAATGCCGGCATTACCGGATGAGATTGCAGAAGCTGAGGAAGATCACGTTTCCTTCCATAATGGCTGGGGTCCGAAGCGTATCCTGACGGAAGACGGAAAGGTAACCGGCGTGGAATTTAAACGCTGCACCAGTGTATTTGATGCAGACCATCATTTTGCACCAACGTACGATGAAGATGATACGATCATTGTGGAAGCCGATTCTGTACTGCTTTCCGTCGGTCAGTCCATTGAATGGGGCGGACTTCTTTCAGAAAGCAGAGTAGAACTTGGACGGGGCGGTGCAGCCAAAGCTGACAGTCTGACTTTACAGACTTCACAACCGGACGTTTTTGTGGGCGGCGACTGTTTTACCGGTCCTAAATTTGCAATCCATGCCATTGCATCCGGAAAAGAAGGAGCAATTTCCATTCACCGTTATGTACAGCCAGGACAGTCTCTTGTATTTGGCCGTGACCGCCGTGAATATCATGCTTTCGATAAAAACAACATTGCCATCGGTTTACAGGATTTTGATATGACTCCCCGCCAGAGACCCGGCCATTCTCCTGAAAAAAAAGGCACCTTTTATGATGAACGTATGACCTTTACGGAGGATCAGTTAAAGAGAGAGACGGAACGATGCCTCGGCTGCGGTACGGTGGAAATCGACAGTTACAAGTGTATCGGATGCGGCCTCTGTACCACCAAATGTAAATTTGAAGCAATCAGCCTGGAACGCACTTATGACACGGTTCCAAATACCTATGAAAAGCTTCCTGTCAAGATAGCCACAAATGCAATCGTACGTACCGGAAAGATTGCTGCCGCCACTCTTAAAGAAAGCGTCGTCAAAAGAAGCTGAAGAGAAGAGGAGAGGTAACAATGCATGAGCTTGGTGTACTAAACTCTATGGTCCATACCATTGAGCGTATCGTAAAAGAGCAGAACGTAACAGAGGTCAGTAAACTTGTCATCGAGGTTGGCGAGCTTTCCGGTATGGTTCCCAGATATTTGGAGCAGAGCTGGCCAGCTGCCTCCTATAAGACCTTTATGGAAAATACAGAGCTGGAGCTTATTGTCATTCCAGGTATTGTTAAATGCAAAGGATGCGGCAGGGTATTTAATGCCGTTTACAGTGATTTAAGCTGTCCTGACTGCGGCTGCAGGGATATGGAAATTCTGGAGGGTGATGACATGATAATTAAGGAAATCGTGTGTTCCTAAAGATCACTCCAGACAATTTACAGATTTATAAGTAAAAAACAGACGTTTTCTATTATGGGAATGTACCTGACAAGGTAATTCATTTAGAAAAAGTCTGTTTTTTATTTTATTTAGATTGCTCTTATAATGGACATTGATAACGTGGTTTGCCTGCACTGTTTTTTCCATATTCAATTGCTTCAACAGGACATTTACAGATACACGCCATACAGTGTGTGCATTTTTTGCCCCAGACAGGTTTATTATCTTTTAATTCAATATTGTTCAAAGGGCATACTGCCTTGCACTTACCGCAACCGATACATTTGTCATTTGCATTAAATTTATCCGCTTTTACTACAAAACGGTAAAACGTATGATTAATAAATGAGCTCTTAATCCTGTCAGCAGCAGATGGGGTTAGTTTTTGAAAGGAAGAATTATGTAAAATTGTCTCTACACAATCCTGAATGCCTGGTTCAGCATGATTAATTATCAGTTTTGCCTCCGCCGCTTCTGGTGCATCATAAAGAGCAATGTAATTTTCAGGCATTATAATTTCTTTTACACCCTTAAAAGAAAACATCTTCTTTTGGCATAAGCTTAGCAGATACTTTTCAGCATTACCGATATCACTGCCACAATTCATGACAAAATATGCATCTGTATTTGGGGAGAATTCTGTTTGTTCAATCCATTGCTCAACAACTTTAGGAATTCTCCATGCATAGGTTGGTAAGACAAACACCAGAGGTTTATGTGATTCTATGGGTGAATAGTCTTTTTTCTTAATTCTTTCATTTATGCATAGTAATTCATCCTGTAATGCAGCTGACAATTTTTTTGCAATATATAAGCTGTTTCCTGTACCTGTAAAATATAGAATCATATCAACTCACCACTCCGATCCGGAACGTTCTCCATAATCTTTTTAACATCTAAAAATAAAGTAATCAGACTCCCAAGTGTATTATCATCAGGATCAAGATAGTAATAAATGCAGGTCCCTTCCTTTCTTGATTTTACGAGACCTGAATGTTTTAAAATCTGCATATGATGTGAAACGGCGGGTCTGGATAAATTTGTTTTTTGGGCAATATCTAAAACACGGATTCCGGAACACTCGCTTTTTAACATAATGCAAAGTATATGCTGCCGCATTTCATCACCAAATGCAGTTAACACATTTTGACAGGATTTAAACTCGGCCTCTAATCGATCAATATCCTCCAACGTATCTTTCACACGACACCTCCAAACTGTTTAAATACTTGAACAGTTAATAATATATCATATTTCTAAACGAAAAGTTCATTTGTAAAGAAAATCGAGATGGATATTGAGCGTTTACATTCCCGAAAGCTGCAGTAGCTTTTTTGCAGTATTTGCATTTCTTATTGTGACACTATTATAAGCAGAATTACCCACAATTTTTGCCCATCTCGTTTTAGAAAATGTTTTAATTGGTGCAGACCAAAATATTACCTGACCGTAATAACTCACCTGTTCATTTTCCGTTTTAGTGGTGCCCACCTCATCGATTATTTCTGCTGCAGTAGCTGGTGGTATGATAAAAATTGCATTATGCTTTGACTGCTCATCATTATCCCACCATTCTGGTGCATTGCGCAGGGCAGCAGATAATTCTTCCGCAGACAAAATTGAAACAGCGATATTCAGACTAAATTTATCTGTTATTGCCGATTGACAAATTTGTTTGATCTCTGCTTTATCTTCGTTTTGACTGGAGAAAATGACATTTCCGCTATTGATATAGGTAATAACATTCTGATATCCACTATCTTCAAAGGTCTTTTTTAACTCCGTCATTGATATTTTATTTTTGCCTCCGACATTAATGCCACGTAACAATGCTATATATTTTTTCATATGCGTATCCTTTCACGGCTTCCTGATTAAAAAAATATTGTTATAACAATTATATTATTAAATACTAATGTCGTAAAGGGTTTGACATAATCAATCTCATGGTAGTAAAATAGATGCTAAACAGTTTATATACTAAAGAATTTAGCGATTAAATAGAAAGGGGCAAAAAATAAAATGTATCATATTGTACAAATTAAAGCTGGCTCTAATTGTTATCTTGTTTCGGAAGATGATTCGTCAATCCTTGTAGATACAGGTTTAAAAGGAAATGAGCGGAAAATATTAGACGCATGCAAAGGAAAAAACGTAAAACTTATAGTCCTTACCCATGGCCATATCGATCACATTCAAAATGCAGCATATCTTGCAAAACAACTGCAGGTTCCCATTGCCATGCATGAAAAGGATATTGTTTTGATACATAATAATCTGAGCCGTGAAATGAAATCAAATGGATTTCATGGCAATATAATAAAATTTTTCTCAGTCATGAGTGCAAAATACGCAAAAATACAGACGTTTGTGCCAGACGTAATTTTAAAGGAGGGTGACAAACTCCTGAACTATGGTATTGATGGAGAGGTGATTGAGCTGCCTGGTCATACTCAGGGATCCATAGGAATTAAGCTGGGAGACCAATATTTACTGGCAGGAGATGCATTAATGAATTTTTTCACTCCTGGGGTATCGTTATTGTATGAAGATCGGGAACAAATGCAAAAAAGTGCAAAAAGAATTTCAGCTATGGGCAGGTTAATTATTTATTTCGGACATGGGAATGCGGTTGAAAACCGTATATGGGTAAAATAATATGCGTGATTATGAGATGATGTTAGAACAAATGGAGCGTCTGATTCACAAGTATAACCAGAAAGAAGAAATTAAGCAGAATTACGGAGTGGATGTAACGTTAACACGGACCGAGATCCACATGATTGCATCTATCGGTGAGGAGCCGGGAATTGGAGTAAAGAAACTTGCACAAAAAAAAGGTGTGACCGATGGGGCAATTTCTCAGATGGTTCGCAGACTGGTTAGTAAAGGATTGGTGACAAAAAAGGTTTCTCAAGAATCAGAAGCGA
>JAQSYE010000194.1 GCA_029256305.1 Lacrimispora sp.
ATCCTCGCAGTCAGTAATCTCTGCCCCTTTGATACAAGCCTTGAATAAGTCCCTGATAATCTCGGTATCCATGGAAGGCCCGATACAAAGCTGCCCCTCTTGACCGCTTTGATGGAGATAGGTATTTTCCGGAGATATGGAAGGTCCTGTTATCAGTTTCCCCTGATGGTTTTCAAAGAGGTACTCCGATATAAAAAGACTGGCTTCCTTTATTAAATCCATATTCTCTCTTAAAAATTCCTGATCCAGGGTATATTCATAATGATTCCAGATATGAATGCAAAGCCAGGCCGCTCCCATAGGCCAGATCGTAGACGATATAACGGTATCCTGCGGAGCGCAGTCTCCGAATAAATCTGTATTATGGTGGGCAACAAAACCCGGCAGTCCGTACATATCCCTTGCAACCTTCTGACCATATGGAAGCATTCTGCGGATTAATTCGAACAGCGGAAGGTGGCATTCCGATAAATTGCAACTCTCTGCCGGCCAGTAATTCATCTCCGTATTAATATTAATTGTATATTTACTGCCCCAGGCAGGATGCTCATTACGGTTCCAGATGCCCTGTAAATTTGCCGGCTGCGACCCCGGTCTGCTGCTTGAAATCAACAAATATCTGCCAAACTGGTAATACGCTGCAATCAGCTCCAGATCCTGTTCTCCCTGCTGCATGGCTTTTAGTCTTTCAGGAATCGTCCATTCCGCTTTCGCAGTTTCCTGACCTAACGAAAATTGAACGCGATTAAAGTAGCTTTGGTACTCCTTTATATGCTCCGACTTTACATGCTCATAAGACAGCTTAAGTACAGACTCCAGCTTTTCCCTGCACCAGCCGACCGGTTCTTCCTGATAGAAATCACTTCGGATTGACAGATAGATAGTAAAGGAATCTGCTTCTTCCACGCGGATCTGATCTCTGTGAATCTCCACGGTACCACCATCATTCTTAATTGCAGCCATTACGCAATAACAGCAGCCCTCCGCACCTTCCTTTACAGTCATGGATAGGATGTGTTCGGAGATTTTTTCTATTTTTTCTACATTACTGCGGAAAAATGTTAAGGTCAGGCAGCCATTTACCTTTTCTTCACCTTTACTCTCCTGATGAAGGGCAATTACCTGATGTACGGCACTGGCAAAATATTCTCTTTGGTACTCCCTGGTACCAATCTCATATTCCATGGTTACAATTGCCCGATTTAAGTCAAGGTACCTTATGTAATTCTTACACTCCTCTTTACCCTCGTGGAACTCAAAAAAGATTTCACCGGCGGTACTGTAATTTCTCTGCTGGTCAGGAATTGGCATCATCGTATCACTGGCAAGCTTCTGAGCATCTGAGACCATGCCCTCTGACAGTAACCGGCGAATCTTACGATAATTGTCTTTTGCTTCCGGATTCACACGGTTTCTGCCCCCGTGTCCATACCAGATGGTATCCTCATTCAGCTGTAATTTATCTATCTGCACTCCTCCAAAAACCATAGCTCCCATGTTTCCATTGCCAATCGGCGTTGCTTCATTCCAAATTTCTTCACTGTCCGTTCTGAATCTTTGGTAAGGAACCGGTCTGTCGTATAGCAAACGATTCTTCATATGGATACCCTCCAGACTAATTAAAGTAAACGATTGCAAAGATGCACTGCCCTCTCCGCGATAAGTAATATAAATTGCCTGGATACCATCCGGTATTGCAATATCCGCGGCATATTCTTTCCATATATTGGTATAACCAACCGGAATACTTCCAAGTGCTTTTCCATCCCATGAGGTTTTAATCTCAAATTGACCCCTGCAGTATCCACGTACTTTAATTATAACTCTTTTAACTCCCTGACAGTCAAAATATTTAAATCCGGCGGTGGTAAAATATATACCACTGGCCTTGGATTTCAATGATACTTCCATGATTATTAGATCCATAATACATTGGTTTCCTGGCAGGTTTATAGGAATGATCTGTTTTTTTACAAATACATGGTCTCAAACATCCGGGTTCCTGCTGCTGTCGTAAATATGTTCTTTTTTACGTTTAGAGCTGCCTCACGGGACAGACCATCCTCCCATGCATTGACAAGAAAATCAGCTTCCACGAGAATCTGATAATCCACCCCTTCTATGTTTCTATATGTATGATGGTGACCTATCAGCCAGCAGATCCTGTCAATTTCCTCCTGGGTATAATCAAAAGACATAAGGAGGCTCCTTGCAATGGGAGGGCCTTCAATCTCCTGATAATTTCCTGTGCTGCTGTTATATTTTTCCTCGCTTACCTTGATTCCGATATCATGAACCACACAAGCTGTCTCAAGAATCCGCTGGTTCTTAACATCAAGCCCCTCTTCTTCTCCAATAAGCTTTCCAAACTGGTATACTTTTATAAAATGCTGAATTCTCTTTGGGTCGCCTTTATAATAATCCATCATCTTTGCAATCACACTGTTTATGGTATTCATCCGTTGAGAGCCCTCCTTCTCCTTTTTTATTCTGTATTTATCTTACTGAGGAGGAGGGCATTTGTCAACGCAGAGAAACAACTGCCCTATTTAATTATGGATGATGTCGAATTTAAAAGTTTTTAAATCAGCAGTAAGTGCAGCATAGTAGGTACCCCAGGTACGAATTATGGTCAGTTCATGCTCTTTTTTAAGCTTTACCTCCATATTTCCTTCTAAGGCAAACGCCGGATGGGTGTTTCTGAATCGCATTAATTCAAAAAGCTGTTTGACAACCGGGCGGTTGACTTCTTTTTCGATTTCATCCAGGCTGTAATAGTGACGGTTTATATCCCTGCCGTTTTTTGTCTTTTCCATCAGCTCGATGTCATTGGTCCCTGCAAGCAGACCCACATAATATACCTGGGGAATACCTGGAGCAAAAAACTGAATGGCTCTTGCCAGCAGATACGCGTCATCCCTGTCACCAAGTGCGGAGTAATAAGTGGTATTTACCTGATAAATATCCAGATTGTTATATGCGGCTGTGTTGTATATCTTTTTCACATTAGCGCCTTTGGTGTACATCTTTTCTTTCGTCTCTTCAATGGCCTCATCGGGCATTAAATCCCTTGCATCCACAATTCCGATCCCATCGTGTGTGTCCAACGTAGTGAACTGCTTTTTCGGGCACATCTCAAGCCAGCGTTTCAAATAAATCCCATTTCCGGAATAAAGAGCATTTAAAACCAGCACAGGAAGTGCAAAATCATAGATCCAGAATCCCTGCTTTGCAATTTTCATCTGAATGGTATAATGCTCATGAATCTCCGGTAATATATCCACGCCTTTTGAAGATACCACATCCTGAATTTCATGAAGCAGCTCCCAGATATCCGGTTCCACAAAAAAACAGTTGGTGTTTTTCTTTTTTACCGCATAGGCAAACGCATCCAGCCGAATAATAGAGGCCCCGTTTTCACACATTCCGGTCAAAGATTTCCGGATAAATTCCTTTGTTGTCTCAGTCCTTACATCTAAGTCAATCTGCTCCTCACAAAAAGTGCACCATACCTTTTCCACATCCCCGTTTTTAAACTGAACTTCTGAGTAAGGAGCCCGCGGCTTTCGCTTGTAGATTAAATCCACCTCTTCTTCGGTGGGTTCTCCCTGATCCCAGAAGTCTTTATAGCGGATAAACATATCCCTGTAAGCGGAAAGATCCTTCTTTCCCTCAAAGTCCTTAAAATAATCAGAGTTTCTGGAAATATGATTTACCATAAAATCAAACATCAGATAATAATCTTTGCTGATCCTTTTGATATCTTCAAATGTTCCGAATTCTGCATCTACCTGATCATAGCACAGAGGAGCAAAACCTCGGTCTGCAGAAGAAGGAAAAAAAGGAAGAATGTGCACTCCGCCCACTTCATTGTGCAGATACGTGTGCAGTACGGTATCCAGTTCTTTTAAATTCTTGCCCAGACTGTCCGCATATGTAATTAACATGATCTTATTATTCAGTTCCATTCAGCCAACTCCTATCTATTCAATTATCCTGATACCCCTTAACACATGAAGTTCTATGTCTCCCCTGATCCCGGAATACTCTATCTCCACAGATCCTGAAACGCTGTCACTTTCATTATCAGTCACAGCATATGTCAATCCTTTGCAAGCAAACAATTCAAACACATCCGAATCTGCATATATTCTTAAATGATGTTCTTTTTCTTCTTTCAGTGGTATTCTGTGTGGTCCCACTTTTATTTCACGCCTGCAAAGATCAATAGAAAACAAGGTTCCAAATGCAGTCAGCTTTATATACGATTCTCCTGCACCCTTTATCTGTCTGCCGTCACTAAATGTCAGTTCCATCTCAAGCGCCTGACCCTCACCAGAATAGAGTCTGGCAAAATACGGTGCAAAAGCCTCTTCTTTATTATCCAGGACTTTACTAAATGTCTCACTTCTGAGCTTTGCCAGTTCCTTTGCCGGATTGATACAGATCCGGTACCCCTCAGTCGTTTCCATAAGCCCCAGTTCTCCAGGCAGGGACAAAATACCAGCGTAATTCCTGTCTTTCTTTACGCTGGTTATCCAGCTAAGCTGCAAAATGCGGTCACCTGTCTCTTTAAAAATCTGTGCTGCGTATGGCCTTACAAAGTTTCGGTCAGCTTTGTTCTCTCCATCTGTGATTATGTCATAAAGCTGATATCTGGCGATAGCATCTCTCTCTTTAATCCTCTCTGCCTGAAAATACGTTCCATCAAAATCTCCCAGGCAGTAATAGCCGTCTGCAGACCATAGCGCCCACTTTTTCGCCCCATCCATTTCACAGGTAAGAGGAAAAAAATCCGGACATTCCCACATACCCGGTATGGTGATTTCCTGCATCTTCTCCCAGTGAATCAAATCTTTGGATCGGAAGAAATAAAAGGTATCATCAGTGATATAAAGCACCATGATATAAGAGCTGCTTTCTTCGTGATAAAACACCTTTGGATCTCTGTTTTCCTCATTGATATGAGGCAGAACAGATTCTTCCAGCTTCTTAAGAGTTTTTCCATGATCCATGCTTACCGCCACTTTCTGGGTGAACCTATGCTCCTTAGACCAGTGGCTGCGTCCACCGGCCGAAGTATAATAATATGCAATTGCATTGGCCCCCAGTCCCAGACAATTATTTTGATCCAAAATAGCTGTACCGGAAAAAATTGGTCCATCTTCATCCGGAAACAGAACATCCTCCGTCTGCGTATAAGACAGGAAATCAGGGGTACTGGTATGATCCCAATGCATGTTCTCCCACCTGACTCCGTAAGGATTATGCTGATGGTAAATATGATAGATTCCATTGTCATATATCAGCCCATTGGGATCATTGAGCCACCCAAATTCAGGCGCATAATGGATCAGAGGTCTTTTTTTGCCTTCATTTACTGGTTTTACATCTCTCACCTGAATGTTCTCAAACCATTTTTCTTTGTAATCCCCTTCTATCGTCATGATAGCACCCTGATACGCCGCTGCATCAAACCATGCATAAAATTGGGGGTTATCTTCTCCGGTTTCAATACACATCTCCTGAATCTTTACGCCATTCATATAAAAAGATACAATGGAATCTTTGGCACCTGGCGTAATGGGAATCCATAAATATCTCCCGGTAATACTGATCGTCTTTTTCAACCTATGGCCCTCTCTTTTTGTCTTTTCCTCTGTCAAAAAAGCCCTGTGTCACCGAATACGGAATCACAGGGCTGTCTCCTATGCCTTTACTGCTCCCGCTACAACACCGCTGATAATCTGCTTCTGCAAAATTAAATAGATAACAATTACCGGCAAAATGGTCAGCACCAGACCTGCCATGATTTTACCCAGATCACTGGAATAAGTACCATAAAAGGTATAAGTTGACAATGGCAGCGTATATAATCTCTTCTTTCCAAGGATCAGACTGGGAAGCAGGTAATCGTTCCACAGCCATAAGACGTCAAGCACAATTAAAGTTGCTGTAGTCGGCTTCAGCAGCGGAAACACGATCTTAAAAAACAGCTGATACGGGGTGCATCCATCAATAATGGCCGCTTCCTCCAGGGAAATCGGAATCCCTGAGCGGATAAACCCATAATAGATAAAGATTGCCAGTCCCATGCCGAATCCAATATTCATAAATATTAAAGTGGATCTCATATTCAGCAATCCAAGCATGTTCCCATAAATGGATATTAAAGGAATCATAATCGTCTGAAATGGAATGACCATAGCTGCCACAATCAGTGAAAAACTGAATTTCGCTGCGAAATTCCTGGTTCTGGCAAAGAAGTACGCTGCCATGGAAGCAAACAGGACTATAAAAGCCACGCTGACAAACGTAATCAGAAGTGAATTGCCAAATGCTCTTAGATAATTCATCTCCCGAAACGCTGAACTATAGTTATCAAAAGAAAAACCTTTCGGATCTACCAGCATTAGAGGATTCTTTATGATGGTAATCTTTCTTTTAAAGGAATTCACCAGGATTAAGAAAAATGGAATCATGTATAAAAGTAAAACAGCCGTTAATAAAACCTGCTTCATAAGACTCATAAAAACTGCTTTTCTGCCGCCTACCACAGTTCTCCCTTTTGCCATCACGCTTCCACCTCCTTCTTCCTGCTTAAATAATACTGAGTAACAGCCACTACTGCAACCACCACGAAAAGTACCAGTGCCTCTGCCTGACCTAACCCGTACTGTTTGGATTTAAACGCTTTCTGATATACATGAAGAGCTGCCATAATGGTACTTCCATATGGTTCCCCTCCTGTTAAGGATACGTTTAAATCATATACCATAAAGCATCTGGTCAGTGTTAAAAATGTACAGATGGAAAAGGACTGTGCCATCAGCGGTATCACAATATGCCTCGTCCGCTGCATATCGGTACACCCATCAATGCTGGCTGCCTCCATTAAGTCCTTGGGCACTCCCACGAAACCTGCTACATAAATCAGCATCATGTAACCGGAATACTGCCACACGGTAACCAGGATTAAGGCAAAGAACGCTTTTATGGGATCGGATAACCAGGAACTTTCAAACAGCGGAGCTGAGATCATCGCTCCAAAGGCTGTAAATGCTTTGGAAAACACAAACTTCCAGATAAATCCCAAAACAATTCCGCCGATTAAGTTTGGTGTGAAAAATCCTGCCCGGAAAAAGTTCTGCCCTTTCAGTCCGCTGGTCAGTAAATATGCCAGCAGAAACGCAATCACCTGTACCAGGATGGTACTGATCGCTACATAAGACAGTGTCAGCAGCAGTGCAGACCAGAACCCACTGTCCTGAAATACTGCTATGTAGTTTGTGATTCCGATCAAATCCTTTCTCTCAGAAATTCCATCCCAGTTGGTAAAGGTTAAATAAACACCATAGAAAAATGGAATGATAACCACTGCAAAGAAGAAAAACATTGCCGGACCAGCAAACATCAGATATGTTTTTATTTTATTGGACATTGCATTTTTTTCCATAAAAGCGTCCCTTCCCTGTCTCCTATTTCTTAGACTTCCAATAACCTTCCAGATCGGAGGCAAGACCGGCTCTGTCTGTTTTTCCTCCCAGATATTTCTGTACAAAACCGCCGCATACAGACCAGTGATCTCCCGGAAGACCATTATACTGGTCAAATGTCAGTCCTGCATCTGCATATGCTTTTAATGCCTGCCCAAGTTTGTTTTCAGGAGAAGCACCATAGGTATTAAAGCACGGTACTGCAAGAATCTTGTTCGCCACAATATCCTGCGCTGTCTTATCATATACCAGCCAGTTCAAAAAGTCCTTGGCAGCCTGAATCTGTTCTGGAGATGCACTTTTATCAATCATGATCTGTTTGGAACCTACTGCATTGACCAGGGTGTTGAATTTATCATCCTTTGCATTCTGAACAACCGGAAGCATACCAAACTCGGAACTGGAATCAGCAAACCCGGATACAACTTCCCATACCCAGTTACCGTTAAACCAAAATGCCACATCTCCTTCGGCAAAATAGGCATTATCCGTGTCATAATCTGCTGCAAGAGGATCTTTGCCGTTGATGTTATATTTCATCAGCACATCAAAGGTATCAAACAGACTGTTGAATCTTGCGTTATCAATTACCTTTCCGGATCCGTCCTTCAAAGAGCCAATGAAATCCTCTGCCCCTTTGGCCGTTCCGTCCTGTTCTTCATACATAAGTCCCAGGTAATGAGCTCCCAGTGACCAGTCCTCTTTGGATATACAAACCGGTTTTTCCATACCTGCAGCAACCAGTTCATCACAGATTGCCTTAAAATCATCAAGCGTCTTAATGGATGTTTCATCAAAATCCCTGCCCAGTGCCTTTTCAATGGCAGTTCTGTTAAACAAAAGTCCTCTTCCTTCCAGACTGAACGGGAATCCGTACAGCTTTCCACCTACTTTCACGCCATAATTGTCTCCGCCGTCAGCCACCCATTTTTCCCCATCAAGTGGGAGCGCTTTTTGTTCTGCGAGAGCAACTATATCGTTGCAGTCCATGATAGCAAGGGTAGGAGCATCTCCTGCTGCATATCTTTTCTGGATTGCCTCATAAGGAGAATCTCCTTCTGAAATAGAGGACATCTCCACAGTAACACCGGTCTTTTTCTCGTAATCTTCAAATGCCGGTTCAAAGAACTTCTCCATGCCCGCCTTGGTGTTCAAGATGGTGATGGTGACTCCACTTGCCGCAGCCCCTGCGCTTTGAGAAGTTTCTGCTTTGCTGCTTTCTGTACTTCCTGCTGCCGTAGTACCTTTGTCCCCCTCAAGTGTCTTGCTTCCGCCGCTGCACCCTGCTGCAGAGAGCACCATAACAGCTGCCAACCCCAATGAAAGAACCTGATTTCGTTTCATTCCAATACCTCCCTGATATTCTGATTTTCCGCAAAACGCACCTCCTTGCGGAAGCGTCTTCGCGTATGTTGTAACCTGAGTATATTCCTCTCTGTGTCTCATGTCAACCGCTTGACATATTTTCGTCTTATGTACAAATTTTACAGCTTATTTTTTGTTAATTTTATCTAAATAAATATTGTTTTTAATACATCATTTATTTTATTGTTAAATTTAAAGCACGTTTTTCATAGGTCAATCGCTTGTAATACTGCAACCTAGTTTTGACAATAAAAAATGACACTGGTCTGTCGCGTTACAGTGTCACTTTTATTTAAGTGGAATTTCTTTTCACAAGGGTAACCGGCAGCTTAAACTGCTCCGGAACCGCATCATGATCCAGACTCCGCTGTATAAATTCAATCGCCCACTCCGCCATCTCCCTGATCGGCTGTCTGATAGTTGTGATCGTGGGAGTTGTCAGTCTGGCAATATCCACATCATCAAATCAAACCAGCCGGATCTGTCCGGGTATGGAAATATTCATCTCAGCACAGATCTGAATGGTCTGTGCTGCAATCAAATCACTGCTTGCAAAGATACCGTCCACTCCTGGAGCTTCCTCAATGGCTTTTCTGATGTGCTCATGATAATCCAGAGTATTGTAAATCGTACTGGTCGCCATTACTTCCCGGTGGCGAACTCCGCTTTTCTCACAGACAGCTATAAATCCTTCCGCTCGCTCATCCGCTGGCATGTTTTCATTTTTAATACCGCTTAAATGAAGCAGATTTTTACAGCCGCAGGATATTAAGTGCTCTGTCGCCAGACAGCCTCCCTGGTAATTGTCACACTGTATTCCCACTGTTCCGGCTTCCAAGTTTCGTTCTATGGTAATGACAGGAATGTCTAAATTCTTCATCTCTTCAATATCAACATTTCGGCTGCAGAGTACAATCCCTGATACCCGGTTGCTTTTAAACATCTGGATATATTCCAGTTCCTTTTCATTCTTTGCTTTTGAATTGCACAGCAATATTTTGTAGCCTTTGTTGGCAGCTGCATTCTCGAGATTGCTGATAAGCTTGGCAAAATACGGATGTACAATATGGGGGACGATAATTCCGATGGTATTGGTTCTTTGCATGGAAAGAGACCGTGCCAGTTCATTGGGCTGATAGTTCAGCTCCTTCATGACATCATAAACCTTTTTTCTCGTCTGTTCACTGATATAGCCCCGGTTATTAATGACTCTAGAGACAGTGGTGACCGTAACTTCTGCCCGTTCGGCCACATCTTTAAGAGTTG
>JAQSYE010000008.1 GCA_029256305.1 Lacrimispora sp.
CCTGTGCTAATGTTCTCTAAGGATAATGTAACAGGTGCACTAACGACCTCAATAATTCCAGCTCCGTATACTTCACCGGTTTTTAGCGGCGAATTGCCTATTAAAAAGTCCGCTTGTGAGGTGACAAGCGCAAAAGACGTACCATTTGTAGATTGAGAAGACTGTGTTGCCAACCACCAGTCAATAGAAAATCGTCCAGCCTCCAGAAAAGTGATGATGCCAGTGGCAGGGTTGTAATCTATATTTCCAGATGTGAAAACGACATTGTCAAAAAGAACATTATCTCCCGCATTTATACTTACGGCTCCATTTAATTCTAATTGGAGAGCTATATCAGCCATAGTTATCCCCCTTGTTTCGAATAATTTTAAATATAATCCTAATCATTTAAATAATAGTATCCATATATTATATGAGGTTGGCGGAATTTTGGGACAGACGGCAATAAAGCCTGATGAATTTAAAGACATTTGCGAATTGTGGTCGAAAATACGCAAAAAAAGCTCCTCAGAAGCTGAGGAGCCATCTCATATACTAAAATAAAATAATCAATCCTTTTCTGAGTTGTCCTGTTTTAAATCAGATGAGCCTGTAATCTTTGAAAGCAGGACAACTATTGCTGTTAAGATTCCAATTACTATAAATATAGAAGCCATACCTTTTCCCATAATTTCTAAAGCATAAATTACATTTTGTGTATTCATAGCGATTCTCCTTTCACCTAACCCATATTCTTAAGAATCTGACTTACAAGATTAATAACTACTCCGCCTGCAACAACAGAACCAATCTGACCAGCCACATTTGCGCTGATCGCATGCATTAGGAGATGATTTGTCGGATCTTCCTTAAGCCCCATTTTCTGAATGACACGGGCCGACATGGGAAATGCAGAGATTCCTGCAGCTCCAACCATTGGATTGATTTTGTTCTTCAAAAACAGATTCAGGAACTTTGCAAATAAAACGCCGCCGATGGAATCAAAAACAAATGCAACTAATCCAAGGAGCATAATTAATAAAGTTTTGGCATTTACAAATGCTTCCGCCTGCATACTAAAGGAAATCGTGATGCCAAGCAGCAAAGTGATGAGATTTGCAAGCGTGGTCTGAGCGGTATCAGATAAGCTTCCCAGGCAGCCGCATTCTCTGATTAAATTTCCAAACATAAGAAAGCCTACCAGTGCAACAGACTGGGGTGCGATGAGACCAGCGACGATGGTAACTATAATTGGAAATAGGATTCTGGTTAATTTAGTTACAGATGACGGATTATATTCCATCCGGATCATACGTTCCTTTTTGGTGGTAACCAGTCTGATTGCAAAAGGTTGTACAATTGGTACAAGCGCCATATACGAATATGCAGCTACCGCAATTGCGCCCATATAGTTTGAGTGCATAATTTGAGAAACCAGAATAGAGGTAGGACCATCTGCAGCGCCAATAATACCGATGGCTGCAGCGTCATTGAGATCGAAGTTAAAGAGTACCGCCAGTAGAATTGTAAAAAAGATACCAAACTGTGCAGCACCGCCGAATAGAAACATCTTCGGATTAGAGAGTAGAGGGCCAAAATCTATCATGGCTCCGATTCCGATAAATAGTAGAATTGGCAAAGCTTCAGAAGATTCGATGGTAGTCTCGAACAGCCACTGTATAATTCCATTCACGTTGCCTACCCCTTCAATTGTCTGATTGAGTACACCAGATAAGGGCAGGTTAACAAGAATGGCTCCGAAACCCATCGGCAACAGAAGTGAAGGTTCAAATCCTTTGGATATGGCCAGATAGATTAGTAAACCTCCGATCCCATACATAACCAACTGTTGCCAAGTAATTGCTGTGACACCTGACAATAAAAACTCCATAATAAAAATCCTCCTTAGTTTGGTTTTCTTTTTTTGTGCAAACTATAGATGAAATCTATAAAAATAACATTAATTTTATGGAAAAACAATAAAAAATATAATTTAATTCTAAACTATTACTGTTATTTATGTCAATGTGTTCTTGAATTATATCTGTTAATTATCCGTTAATATTCCACATAAGTTTATATTTAGGATTAATGGTTTATATCTAATAATTGTCATAAATTATAAGCCTATAAGCAATGTTTAATAACAAAAACAGTGTAAAATATACATAATACACAAATAAAAAACATAAAAACAGCAGAAAAGCCAATGATATATGTGCATTGTATTTAATTGTGTGAGAGCATTTATTTGATGCTTGAACTTATTACACTAAAATGCTAGTATTGGAGGCAAAGCGAAATTTGCTTAATAAATGAAAGGGAGATGAGCTCTTTGGTATTTAATTTACAGTTTTTTCAGATCTTATCTATTATTATTTCAATGCTTGCTTTTGGCACAGCATTCTGGCTTTACCGATGGGTGGAAGCACAGCCTTCCTCCGATCAAAGGATAGCAGAAATCAGTAAATTGATCCGCAATGGTGCAAACACATTTCTCACAAAAGAATACAAGACCTTATCGCGTTTTTGTCTTGTAGCAGCAGTTGTCATACTGATATTACTTCCTGTACCCATATGGAAAGGTAATATTCTTGGTAATATCATTATGGCAGTTTCGTATTTGTTCGGTACAGTATTTTCTGCAATTGCGGGCAAGATCGGTATTAATATTGCAACGATTGCTAATGTGAAGGCGGCTGAGGCTTCCACAAAAGGAATCAAGCAATCGTTCATGTCAGGATTCAGGGGCGGAGCCGTCATGGGGATGGCAGTTGTGGGCTCCAGCCTTCTGGGAGTGACTTTGGTGTTACTTTTGACAAACAATACTACAGCACTTCTCGGGTTCAGCTTTGGCGCAAGTTCCATGGCTCTATTTGCAAAGGCGGGCGGCGGTATATTTACAAAAACAGCAGATATCAGCGCTGATCTTGTGGGAAAGGTAGAGCTTGGAATCCCTGAGGATGATCCCAGAAATCCTGCAGTTATTGCCGATAATGTCGGTGATAATGTAGGAGACGTAGCTGGAATGGGAGCAGATTTATTTGATTCCAATGTGGCTTCCATGGCGGCTGCGCTGGTTATGGCAGTACCTCTTGATAGCGCCTGTAAAGCAGCCGGTCAGACGGCCAATAATGCAGCAATGGTTTTCTGCTATGCAGCAGTTGGTCTGCTGGCTTCCATGGTGGGGGTTATGACTGCAAAAATGAAAGAGGGCGGAGATCCCACTCTGGCATTAAATACAAATACATACGTGACAACGGGGCTATATAGCGTATTGACAGCCGCCGCGACATGGGCTTTTGGCTTCTCATGGCGCATCTGGGGGGCCAGTGTTATTGGTCTTTTGGTAGGTGTAATCATTGGTCTTGCCAGTGACTATTTTACGGATGATAAAAGACCTCCGGTTCGTGCAGTGGCAAAGGCCTGTGAGTCCGGACCCGCATTTACTATCTTATCTGGAATCAGCTATGGTTTAATGAGTACCCTTCCGTCTATGATCGGAATTGGTGTGTCAGCACTTGCTGCCTACAAGCTTTGCTACCCAATGGGCGGAGGAAGTGTGGAATATGCCATGTTCGGTATATCTATGGCTGCAGTTGGAATGCTTTCCATAGTGGGAATGATTATATCCAACGATGCGTATGGACCAATCGTAGATAATGCCAGAGGTCTGGTTGAGATGGGGGATCTGGGAGATAAGGCGCTTGAGATAACCGATTCCTTAGACAGCGCAGGAAACACAGTAAAGGCTGTAACGAAAGGGTTTGCCATCGGAGCGGCCGGACTTACCGTAATTGCGCTGTTGGGAGCATTTATGAGTGAAGTGAATACGGCCATAGATGAACTGAACGCTGCTTCGGCGGGAGCGATTATGGATAAGATTACAGGCTTTGACGTGATTAATCCCAATGTCTTTTTTGGACTGTTAATCGGTGCCGCAATCCCCGCATTGTTTTCAGCCATGCTGATGCTTGGAGTTGACCGGAATGCACAGCGTATGGTTGCTGAAATTCACCGTCAGTTTAAAGAAATTCCTGGTTTAAAAGAGGGAAAGAAAGGGGTTGTTCCGGAATACGACAAATGTATTGAAATTGCCACTGACGGAGCTATCAAGGAGCTGATTCCAGCTGGACTGATGACGATTATTGCCACTCTTTTAGTTGGATTTATCGGAGGCGTTCAGTCAATTGGCGGTTTCATTACAGGTAATATTGTGAGTGGATTATTATTTGCATTATTCATGTCCAATTCAGGCGGGTTATGGGATAATACCAAGAAATATATTGAAGCAGGTAATCATGGCGGTAAGAATTCACCGGCTCATAAAGCAGGTGTAGTGGGAGATACAGTAGGAGACCCATTTAAAGATACAGCAGGCCCGTCAATAAATACCCAGATAACAGTAGTATCCCTGATCGCTTCCCTGACGGCAACTATTTTCCTTACCTTTAATCTGTTTGGCTGATAATAAGGTATTTTAAGAAAGAGACCGCTTCCTCTGTCTTATAAGGCAGGTGAGGCGGTCTTAAATTATTCTATAGTTAATACGAGATCGTTGGTATCCATTGTCACCAGAACCCGGTAGATATCATGCTTCCAGGTTGTTTTTAGCCGATCATCTGTTATGGGCAGGCATTCTTTCTTCATGTGGGAGCAGCCAGCTACAGACATACTCCCAAGATCCCCTATGATAATGCGGTTTCCTTCTAAGATTGGCTCCTCGTAAAACATGAGGGATAATACCGGTTGTAAAAGATCTCCTTCGTAATGATCCTTAATTACAATGGGTTGGCCTTTTTTCATAACGGCAGTTCTTTGGTACGAATGGATCCGTTTGTCCGGGTAGGCGCCAGCAATGTCCATTGTGATGCTGCAGACAGAGGAACTAAGTTCATAAGAGACGTTTTTGGCGGCAAAGTCAGCTCCGTCTTTTTGGATGATTTCAGTATTTCCATCAAGGAAAGAGGGGAGATTATGATATCGGGACTGCATGGTCCATATTTCATACCTTTCCGGAGAAAATGTCTTTTTGGTATAGGTTTCCACGCCCACATCGATCAGGAGTGGTTTGCCATCTTTATAAATGGTAAAGCTGCCGGTATCGTTGTGATTGTGGCTGTCATTGTTATCGCCTGCTTTGACGGCTAAGTATCGTACGTCATCTCTGGTAATGAAGATTCCCACACTTTCGTACCAGTAATCTTTATGTTTGATGGAAGGGGATTTATCAAAAGTCAGCATTTCTTCCTGTGTAAAAACGGTCTGGAGCCGATAGAATAAATTGTGTTCATTAACGTCTAAGGGATCCTCGCTGTTTTGATAATCGGATGCGGCAAAAGCCATCAGTTCCTGATTTTTCGTCCGCTTGCCGAATAAATATTCCCTGGCACCACAGCGACCGGCCACAGGAGAGCAGTCTGCAAAATTCACATAATAGATACCGTCAATATGAACGTTTAAAATGTATGCTGCAATGTTCCTGACTTTTTCATTTAAATATATGGTTTGAAAGGAATCATCTGTGATGCCATTGAGTATCTCCAGACAATTAAACAAGCATAATCCTGCATGGCGGAAATACTGCGCGCCCTCATCACAACACCCGTCTTCTCCGTATTCATCCAGAAAATAGTCCATGCTCAGGCATGCTTTTTCAAGAATCTGTTTTTTCCTAACTTCATCAAGCTCTCTTGTAAATGCGGAGAGAAGTACATTCTGGGTGCACCACGCGGTCCAGTTATTCATAGGACTCTCGCCATCCCCCATCCACCAGAAATGCTCGTTAAGATAAGGCGTAAAGATCCGTTCTTCCAGATTTTTATTAATCATTGCAGAGAGAAACGGGCTAATAGTAAGAAGTTCCTGGCGGAGAAGATATTCTGTCATAGACAGTATAGCTCCGGTTTCAGCGGCAAACAAGTCAATGACAGGGCGGGTTACGTCAGGAAGGATGAATTGGGGTGTGTCCCGAATATAGGAATTGTGGGCAGGGAGCTGCCATGCATTTTCCTCACAGATCAAAGATAGACCGTTGATAATATCATCAAGGAAACGTCCTTTATATTCTGCACATTCGGCCAGAACCAGAGAATTTAAGACAGTTCGTCTTAAAAACATCTTATCCTGATAATGGCTTCGGTTCCCTGTTCTCGTAAATTCCATGAAATCAGTTGCAGTAAGAGAGGGGTAATCAAAGTGGAGATAGTCCTCACCATCTTTGATCAGGCGTGATCGTAAGTCTTCTGGCACAGCTTCCCAGGCATCCCGTTGGGAGGCAGGAAAAAATGGATTAAAACTGGATATGGGTTGATTGAAATGTTGGAAGATTTCTGTAATCATGATGTGTTCTCCTTATTATTCTTCTTCAGGATCCATGGTGTTATGCTGGATAAAGTCTCTGGGAGAGTATCCGGTGACTTTTTTAAATACTTTGCTAAAATAAAAAGCGCTTTCAAAGCCTAACTGATCGGCGACCTCATAAATCTTCATATCCTGTTCCAGGAGAAGAGTCTTTGCCCGATTGATCTTCGCCTGGGCGATGTATTCTGAAAATCCCAGCTGACAGTTCTTTTTAAACAGGATGCTTAAATAATTGGGACTTAATCCAAATACTCCTGCCACCTCATTTAAGCTAAGCTTTTCTGCGACGTGATTGTGAATATATTTCTGGACATTTGTAATGACATGGGCTTTATAAGTTTTACGCTTGGATTTTAAAATCTCACACAAACCGTCACGTAGTACGGTCATCCATTCCACAATCTGCTCCACATTGCTAAATCGGTAAATTGAGCGGTAGCCGTCACTGTAGGAAGAGAAAATCTCCACCATATTTGCCTCTCCATCAGGCAGAAGAGACAATGCCAGATAAAGAATATTACAGGCACCGTCAGCTGCCTGGGAAAAACGAAGTGGATGAGCTTCAAACAGTTCTATAATCTCTGTTAAAGTGCGGGAGAGTACATCTGTATCAAATTCATTAAATGCCTTTGTAATTTCCCCTTTAAAGACAGAAATATTAAAGGCATTTCGTATTGATTCCGTATCGCCGCTATTGAAAAAGACGATGGACTGAGCCCGGTCCATCCGTCCAAACGCCTGGCGGGCTTCCTGATAGGACTCGCTGATTTTTAAAGGCTGGGGGAAAGGGGAACCTACGCCGGTTAGCAGAGTTACATTAAAATAATTGTTCACCATCTCAGTAGTATTTGTAAAGGCATTTTTAATCGCCTCTTCCTGATAAGCGCTTAGGGAGTCAAGGTGAAAAACGACTGCAAAATGCTTTATATCCAGGGATACCACATAGGCGGGTAGATGCCTGGTTATAATTTCTTTCGCCATCTGCAGGGTGCTGCTATAAAGGTTCATCAGCTTACTGTATTCCATATCTGCATGGTTGTTTTCCTGTATTTCGCAAAATGCAGCAAAGTAGCAATGCTCCGTAAAACTCAGCTTTAAATCCTTTGACTGCAGATCGAACTGCTCCTCACTGTCGAATAAATTGTGAAGCAGGCGCATGAAAAATTTTTCATAATAGCTTTGAAGGAGGGGGCGACCCGATTCCTTGTATTCAATGGAAACACGGAGGCTTTCTAAACGTGAGAGGGCTTTTTGAACGGATTCCAGTAAGGAGTCAGCATTCAGCTCCAGCTTGATTAAATAATCCACAGCTTCGTACGACATTGCCTCTTTGATCAGCTGGAATTCTTCATAGCTGGTGAGAAAAATAAACAGAGGAATTTTACCGTATTTTTCTCGGCAGGCCTTCGCAAGATCCAGACCGTTCATAATAGGCATACGAATATCCGTAATGATGATTTCTGGTGAATATTCCTCAATTAAGTCCAGGGCATTCTGCCCATTTACTGCAGTGCCGCAGATTTCAACTCCGTAGTCTGTCCAGCTTAACATGGATTTTATTCCAATCTGAACCAGAGGCTCATCATCCACGATCAATAATTTTATCATATCTATTACCTTTCTGCCGATTGATTTTCTGCACGTAGCACGTAAGGCAGCCGAATGGTCATGGTGGTAAACTCCCCCAGCCGGCTGGTAATTGTAATTCCATATTCTGGTCCGAAATCATATTGAATCCGTTTGTTTACATTGCTGATTCCCACGTGACGGAAAAATTCTGTTTTGTTGTGAGAATCTGTATCTTCCCCTAGAACCTTATGAATCATTTCTTCCGACATTCCGATTCCGTTGTCAGTCACACGGATCATCAGACATTTTTCTCCAGCCACATCCGTTTCCTCGGCTGATACAATAATTTTACCTGCCGCTCCTTTGGGCTCGATTCCATGAAACAGTGCGTTTTCAATAATGGGCTGAAGAGAAAACCGATGAATCTGACAATTGTAAAGCTCATCGGATTCAATCTGATATTCGATGGTTACACTACCGCCGTAACGATACTGTTGTATCAGAAAATAGTCCTTTATAAGCTCCAACTCTTCTCTTAATGGAATCAGGGAAGCGGTCCCTTTCGATACATTCTTTAAAAGCCGGGCCAGCGCAGTTGTCATATCTGCAATCCCTCCGGCATTTTGAATGGTCGCCATCCACTTGATGGAATTTAATGTGTTGTAGAGAAAATGGGGATTGATCTGGCTTTGAAGAATCTGATATTCCAGATCTTTCTTCTGCTTTTCATCTGAAACCCGCTTTTCCATGAGCATAAGAATATTGCCGGACATCGTGTTAATGCCTCTTCCGATCTGACCCAGCTCATGATTCCATTCAATGGCATTGTCTCTCGAAAAATCACCAGTTGAAATACTGTCTATTTTATTACTTAACTTGTGAATTGGCTCCATAATAAAACGATTTAGAAAAAATGCAAGCAGGATGCCCATAGAGACGATAAAAAAGCAGATTCCTATAATGAGCAGTGTGTATAAATTTTTCTGCTGTTTAAACTGTTGTTCTGATAAAATCTGTGATATACTCCAGCCATTCACTCCATCTATGGGCCGTTCCACAAGAATTCGTTTGTCCCCGTTGTTCATCGTTACCGGTTGAACCAGAGTACCTGCAGATAAGGAGTCCTTTCTGATAGAGTTTTTTGGAATCTCATAGGGCTTTTCGATTTCAACCAATGTATTTGATTGAAAACGAAAGGTTTTATCTCCCATATTTATAAAAAGAAGACTGTCCTCAGGAAGGGGATAAGATGCAAGATAATCAGTAAATAGTCTGGTTGAAATTTCCACATAAGTCCATCCAATGATTTCGGAATTAAATTTGTCGTAAACGGGACGAATAATCGGAATAAACTCTCCCTGGCTGACAGAAGATAATGGGTCATGAATCAACCCCATCCATAAAAAATCGTCGGCCTCAAATAAAGGCTGAAAAAAATCGCTTTTTCTTATGAGCTTGGCAGCATAAGGAGAGGAGGTGCTGACGGAAGATGTCATGTGGAGAAAGTTATTTTCATTGGTTGTAGAAACAATAACACGAATGTATTTGTAGGACCTGGTCTTATAATATTCCTCTTTCAGACGATTATGGGTAGAAAGAGCCATTGGCCTTAAATTATTGGAATCATTTGATGCGGTGGGCAGTTTGTTTAAATCTTTAAACGCTTCCAGATAGTCCTGTATGATTCCGTTAGAACAGCACCATTTACTGAAATAAATAATATCTTTCATGTCTGTTGCTATATTGTTGCTCACAACCTGAAGACTGAATTCTGCGGACTGGACCTGGTTTTTTCTGAGAAATAACTGGAAGACTGAGAAACAGACCGTGGTTGTAAGGACTGTAATCAGCAGCGTAACGGCTGCCGTCAGCATCATGATTTTTCCTCGTATTGTTTTTGGAATCAGTGTTTTCCACATGATAAATGACAAGTCCTTTCTTTAATAAAGTGCGTTGATACGTAACATTACCATTTTTTAAGTTAGCCTATTTCCTGTAAAATGTCAATGAAAAGAGCCCTGTTATTTTTATAAATGCAGGTCAATATGTATACAAAAGATAAATTTTACTGTTTATCTTAAAATAATACATGTTTTAGCAATGCAAAATTAATTTATGAATAAATAGTGAATAATTTCTTAGATAATTTCCATTCTTTATAAGTAGGATAGAGCGCTATAATAGACACATAGTAAATCACAAGGGGTTTACTGAGAACAATTTCAAATCAGGAGGGAATACAATGAAAAAAAGAGCACTTAGCCTTGCGATTGCCTGTACCATGGCAGTTACTGCACTTGCAGGCTGCAGCGGCGGTTCCAAAGAAACCACAGCTGCAACAACGGAAGGAACCAAAGCAGAGACAAAGGCAGCAGAGACGACTGCATCAGCAGGCGGACAGACAACGCTGAAATGGTCAGTCTGGGATATCAGTTCTACGACTTATTATCAGCCGCTGATCGACGCATTTGAGAAGGCACACCCGGATGTTAAAATCGAGATGGTGGATCTTGGTTCTACCGATTATCAGACGGTTCTGGCAACTGAATTAACAGGAAGCGGTTCCGATTTTGATGTGGTAACAGTAAAGGATGTTCCAGGATATATGACTTTGGTAAACAAAGGAGTATTAGAACCCTTAGACAGTTACATCGATTCTTCCAAAGTGGATTTAGCCCAGTATAAAGGCCTTACCGATCAGATTAAGGTTGAAAATAAATTATATGAGCTTCCATTCCGTAACGATTTCTGGGTAATGTTCTATAATAAGGATATCTTTGATAAGGCAGGCGTTGCTTACCCAACCAACGATATGACATTTGAGCAGTATGATAAGCTGGCAAGAAGCTTAACCGTAGACACACCAGGACAGGAAGTATACGGAGCACACTATCATACATGGAGATCTGCAGTACAGCTGTTTGGTGTACTTGACGGAAAAAATACCATTGTTGACGGAAAATATGATTTCTTAAAGCCTTACTATGATATGGTATTAAAAGAGCAGGAAGACGGCGTATGCCAGGATTATGCTACTTTAAAAACCAGCGGACTTCATTACTCAGGCGCATTTGCCCAGGGTAACATTGCTATGATGAACATGGGTACCTGGTTTATCTCCACCTTAATGGATAAGATCCGTACTGGCGAATATACAGACTGCAAGAACTGGGGAATCGTGAAATATCCTCACGCAGAAGGCGTAGAGCCAGGATCTACACTTGCTACCATCACTTCTCTTGCAATTCCTGCCAATGCACCACATAAGGATCTTGCATGGGAATTCATCAACTTTGCAAGCGGAAAAGACGGAGCAGAGATTCTTGCTTCTACCGGAACCATTCCAGCTGTTATGAACAGCACAGTAGCTGATCTTGTATCCAGTGCAGACGGATTCCCTAAGGCTGACGGAACCAGTGTTGAGGCTCTTAACACTGCAAAGCTTTACTTAGAGATGCCTGTTAATGCAAAGAGTTCTGAAATCGAAACTGTATTAAATGAAGCACATGATGCAATTATGACAGGAAGTATGACTGCAGATGACGGCATTGCACAGATGAATGAAAAGATTAGCGCAATTCTTGGTAAATAAAGCAGCGTGGTAATAAAAACAGGCGGGCAGCATATTACAGCCCGCCTTATTTAAAAACTTCTGATTAGATTTTGACGGATAATAACTGGAAAAGGAGGATAAGCCGTTTTATTTGGCTTTTAAGACAGAATATGGCTAAGACAATAACAGAAGCGCAAAAACAGGAAAAAATCGCGGCTTTACATGAGAAACGCGATGCACTCAGTCTTTTGTTAAGAGACGCAAAACGTACCCATGAGCGCGACAGTCTGATTGCGAAAATCGAAACAATAGATGAGAAAATTAAGAAGGTGAGGACGGGGGAGATTCTTACCAGGCAGGAAAAAAGAAATTTAGTTGCCTATTCTTTTATCGCTCCCAATTTTATCGGGTTTGCCATTTTTACTCTGGGCCCCATTATCTTTGCGTTTGTGTTGGCATTTATGCGCTGGGATGGAAACAGCCCCATGAAGTTTGTAGGACTTAAAAATTTTATTGACATGATTGGCAATGCAAGATTTCATTCTTCTTTTGTAAATACCATCGTGTACTGTATCGCCACCGTACCTTTAACTCTGGCCAGTGCACTGGGATTGGCAGTGGTTTTAAACCAGAAAATAAAGGGAAGAAATTTCTTCCGTACGGTGGGATTCTTTCCCTATGTAGCCTCTTTGGTTGCAGTGGCAGCTGTATGGAACATGCTCTTTAGTCCCCAGAAGAGCGGTCCGGTCAATATGATTTTATACAATCTGGGCGTTCATGCGAAAAGTCTGCCCAAATGGTCAGCAGATCCCCACTGGGTCATGTTCACCATCGTGCTCTTTAGTGTATGGAAGAATATGGGTTACTACATGGTAATTTATCTTGCAGGACTTCAGGGAATAAACGCAGAGCTCTATGAAGCGGCCGGACTTGACGGCTGTAATTCCTGGCAGCGGTTCCGTTATATCACCTGGCCCCAGCTTCAGCCTACCACATTCTTTGTTACAATTATTCTGACCATTAACTGCTTTAAGGTTTACGATATTGTATATATGCTTGCAGGCGGTTCTAACGGCATCGTCAGCTCGCAGGCAATGGTTTTAGTTTACCATATTTATGAGGAAGCATTCCGTAACTGGAATTTAGGCTATTCCAGTGCAGTCGCAATGGTGCTGTTTTTAATGGTTCTTGCCATCACCCTGGTTCAGTTCCGCGGTGAGAAAAAATATGCAAACTAGAAGAAGGAGGATATAACATGAAAGTTAAAAGCACAAATAATAAAATCAGCAGATCCCTCCTGTATGTGGTTTTGCTCATTCTTACAGCGGCTATGCTGGTTCCATTTGCATGGATGCTTTCGGCATCATTAAAGCTTGATAAAGACGTATTTATCTTTCCAATCCGGTGGATCCCACAAAATCCCCGGTGGATGAACTATATTGATATCTGGACGAAAATCCCTCTTATGACTTTTGTGGGAAACACGGTTAAGATTACACTAATCGTAACATTTCTCCAGATTTTAACCAGCAGCTTTGCTGCCTATGCGTTTGCAAAGTTAAAATTTAAATACAAAGACACCCTGTTTATGGCTTATATTGCCACCATCGCTGTTCCATGGCAGGTTTACATGGTTCCTCAGTTCATGATGATGAGAAATTTTGGGCTCAATGATTCCCATCTGGCAATTATTTTCCTTCAGGCGTTTTCCGCTTTTGGAGTATTCATGATGAGACAGTTCTATCAGGGAATTCCGGATGAATTGTGTGAAGCAGCAAGAATTGACGGTATGTCAGAGTATCAGATTTATTCAAAAATCATGCTCCCATTGTCAAAACCGGCGCTGTCAACGCTTACGATCTTTACTTTTGTAAATACTTGGAATGACTTTTTAGGACCTTTGATTTATTTAAAAACAGAATCCAAGAAGACACTTCAGTTAGGATTAAAAATGTTTATCAGCCAGTACAGTTCGGAATACGGACTGATTATGGCCGCATCGGTGCTTTCCCTAATTCCCGTATTAATTGTATTTTTATCTTTGCAGAAATATTTCGTAGAAGGTATTGCAGCTACTGGCGTGAAAGGATAAATAATGGAAATAATAAAAAATTTCGTAGACAATATCCATAACGATGATTATAAAAGAAACTATGGATTCCCTATTTTACAAGGGGAATCCATGGTATTTCCCGGAGGAAGAAGAACGCAGTCCCTAAACGGCGAATGGAACTTTTCTGTAGATCAGTACGATAACTGTCTGAGAGCCAAATGGTTTTTGGAACAGGAAACAAATGACGAAGGGCGCAGCGTTCCTCTTGATTATGCCTTTGATGAGTGGGATAATATCAAGGTGCCGGGAGTATGGAATCTTGCTAAACCGGAATATTTTTATTACGAGGGACCAGCGGTATACAGCCGCCGGTTTTCTTTGGAAAAAGAGAACAAAGGGCGAGTGTTCTTACAGTTTGGTGCAGTTTCCTATGAGGCAAGAATATTTTTAAATGGGGCTTTTCTGGGGATTCACAAAGGAGGTTCGACTCCGTTTTCCGTAGAGATAACGCATCATTTAAAGGCTGAAAACCGACTGATTGTGGTGGCGGATAATACGAGAAGAAAAGAGCAGATTCCCAGTGAGAATACCGACTGGTTCTTATATGGCGGAATCTACCGGGATGTTTCTCTTCTTTTTGTGCCCGATGTTTATATAAAAAGTATGAGGGCGAGTCTCATTGACAGGGAAACTGGAGCGATTGAGGTAACAGCTCTTATAGATGGGGATATAAATCGGACAGACAGCGAAGTTACTTTTTCCATTCCGGAACTTAACATAGAGGATAATTTTCCTGTAAGCGCAGACGGAACCTGTACTAAGATTGTAAATGCAGATAAATTATCTCTTTGGAGTCCTGAGAATCCAAAACGCTACCAAGTGTATCTGACGTTGAGAGAAAAGAATGAAATTAAGGATAAGGTGTCAGATGTCATTGGTTTTCGAACCATAGAAACGAAGGATAGAAAGATCCTGTTAAACGGCAGACAGGTCTTCTTACGAGGAGCCTGTCTCCATGAAGAAACCGAAGATCATGGAAAGGCAGTAACAAGGGAGGATATCAGGGAAGCATTTCAAAGAGCGAAAAAGATGAACTGCAATTTTCTGCGTCTTGCCCATTATCCCCATACGCAGTGGGTATCTGAGATTGCGGATGAGGAAGGAATTTTACTTTGGGAGGAGATTCCGGTGTACTGGTGGATTGATTTTTCCAACCCACAGGCCTTAAACGATGCCAGGAACCAGCTTTCGGAATTAATCTCCCGGGACTTCAACCGGGCAAGTGTTATTATCTGGTCGGTAGGGAATGAAAACCCGGATACAGATGCCAGATATCACTTTATGAAGGACCTGGCACAGACAGCTAAAAAGGAGGATCCTTACCGTTTGATTTCAGCAGCATGTCTGGTAGATTCCGTAAATTTAAGAATTGCTGACCGGCTGGAGCGTCATCTGGATGTCATTGGATTTAATGAATATTACGGCTGGTATGATCCCGATTATGAGAAGTTGACAGAAATTCTTAATGGTTCCAGACCGGAAAAACCAGTTATTATCAGTGAATTTGGAGCGGATGGCTATAAGACCGATCAGAAACTAAGGAAAAGTGTCCGTGGCTCTGAAGAAGAGCAGGAAGAAATATATAAAAGACAGGTGGAGCTGTTTGGAAAAACAGAATACATTCAGGGCACTGCACCCTGGATTCTTTATGATTATCGGACTCCCAAGCGGCTTGGCGCATATCAGAAAGGCTACAACATCAAGGGGCTGGTGACTGCGGACAGGAAGAGAGAGAAACCTGCGTTTGCAGTTATGAAAGATTTTTATGAGGAGGTAAGGATAAATGAAAGAAACGACAAAGGAACTGTTTGAGAGTAAAACGGAGCTGGCAGCAGACGAGTGCCGCAAAGCCCTGGATTTTGCAATTGGACAGCTGAAAGATAATTTAGAGGAGTTCACCCACTCTTTTAAAAAGGCATACAGTGAAGATGGTTTTTATAAACCAACGCCCAATGTAAACTGGACCACCGGTTTCTGGACCGGACAGCTGTGGCTGGCTTATGAGTGGAGCAGAGATGACGCATTTGCTAAAGCGGGCAGCATTCAGGCAGAAAGCTTTTTAAAGCGAATTGAAGATAAGGTGGAAGTGGATCATCACGATATGGGATTTCTGTATTCCCCATCCTGTGTGGCAGCCTATAAGCTTGTGGGAGATGAAACGGGAAAGAAGGCGGCAATCAAGGCAGCAGACCAGCTCATCAGCCGTTTTCAGCCGATCGGGGAGTTTATTCAGGCTTGGGGTCCCATGAACCAGCCGGAAAATTACCGCTTTATCATTGATTGTCTGTTAAACCTGCCTCTTCTTTACTGGGCTTCAGAGGAAACAAATGATTCCCGGTACAGAGAGATTGCAGAAAAACATATTCACACAGCCATCGCCAATGTTATAAGAGAAGACGATTCCACCTGGCATACCTTCTTTATGAATATGGAAACAGGTGAGCCTGATCACGGAGCGACCTGTCAGGGATACCGGGACGGATCTGCATGGGCAAGAGGTCAGGCCTGGGGCGTATACGGCTGTGCGTTAGCATACCGTTATACAAAAAGAAAAGAATATGTGGAAGATTTCAAGCATGTGACAGGATACTTCCTGGATCATCTTCCGGATGATTTAGTGCCTTACTGGGATTTGGAATTTACAGACGGATCAGGAGAGCCAAAAGATTCTTCTTCTGCCTCCATTGCGGCCTGCGGAATGCTTGAAATGGCCAAATATTTGCCGGAGCCGGAAGCGGCTTATTATCGTTCCATTGCTAAGAAGATTATGGAATCGGTAGTGGTTGGTTATGCAGTAAAAGATGGTACAAAATCCAACGGACTGGTGCTTCACAGTACGTATTCCAAGAAATCTCCATACAATACCTGTACTCCAGAAGGCGTGGATGAATGCAATATCTGGGGAGATTACTTCTATTTAGAAGCGCTTATCCGTCTGTCCGTAGACTGGAATCCATATTGGTAAGCAATCAATCGATGAAAAGAGGCAAATGTTTATGAAGCTTGAAACAAAAGAGGATTACCGACAGCTGATGTTTCAACTGTTAGATCCATTAAAACCATTATATAGCAAGGGCTGTGCCAGACTGCACTTAGGAGACAGCGGGGTTACTTATCCTGAAGTGAGTATGGAGATGGAGGCATTCTCCCGGCCATTATGGTCTCTTGTCCCTCTATGGCTTGGTGGAGGAAAAGGCTTTGAAGAAATTTATGTAAAGGGTTTAATAAATGGTACAGATCCATTGCACTGCGAATACTGGGGCGGTTTTAATGATTACGACCAGAGGTTTGTGGAGATGGCTGCCATAGCAAGTGGTCTGATCTTCACTCCGGAAAAGATATGGGAGCCATTGGAAGAAAGAGAAAAAGACAATCTGGCTAAATGGCTTTACGGAATTAATGAACATTTCATACCGGACTGTAACTGGCAGTTTTTTATGATTCTTGTAAACGTTGCCCTGCAAAAGCTTGGCTATCCATACAGCAAGGAAAATCTCCTGTCAGGTCTTGACAAAATTGAAAGCTATTATATCGGTGAGGGCTGGTACCGGGATGGCGGTTCCAGTCAGAAGGACTACTACATTTCTTTTGCCATGCATTATTACGGACTTTTATATTCTGTGGCAATGGAAGAAGAGGATCCAAAGCGGTGCTGTGAATTTAAAGAGCGGGCAAAGGTCTTTGCCAGAGATTTTATTTACTGGTTTGATGAAAATGGCGCTGCACTGCCTTTTGGAAGAAGCCTATCCTACCGCTTTGGCGAGGCCGCATTCTGGTCCGCTTATGTATTTGCAGGGCTTGATGATATTCCGGCTGGCGTAATAAAGGGAATTTTGTCCCGCCATTTAAACTGGTGGCTGGATCAGAAAATTTTTGATCGGGACGGAGTGCTGACAATCGGATATTCCTATCCCAATCTCATTATGGCAGAGCGTTACAATGCACCCGGTTCGCCTTATTGGGGAATGAAGACTCTTTTGTGTCTGGGACTTCCCGACAATCATCCGTTTTGGTCTGCAAAAGAGGAACCGCTGCCCGCACTTGACAGCTTAAAACCATTAAAACAGGCTGATATGCTGATGCAGCGGATTGGATCTGATGTGATTGCCTATCCTGCAGGCGTTTGTGAAAAATATGGTCACGGTCACGTACCGGAGAAATACTCCAAGTTTGCTTACTCTACCCGCTTTGGTTTTTCTGTAGCAAGGAGTCAGATCATACTGCATGAAAATGCTCCAGATTCTTCCCTGGCATTTGTGATAGATGGTGACGATTATGTTTTTGTAAGAAAATACAGTGACAGGTATGAAGTGTTAGAAGACCGTGTAATCAGCAGCTGGCACCCATTCCCAGGTATCTCCGTTACTTCAACCATTATACCGAAGGAATATGGTCATCTGAGAATTCATGAGATTAAAAGCAAGTATGACTGCACTGCCTATGACTGCGGGTTCTCTGTAAAAAAATATACAAAAGAATATGAGCAGAGGGCAGCAGGGATATTGGCAGTCATATCAAACGGGGAGCAAAGCTGTCAGGTTACGGGGAATGGTCCTGACGCTGCAGGCTTTGTCATTGAATCTGACCCCAATACCAACGTGCTTTATCCCAATGCGGCGATTCCGGCAGTTTCCTATCGGATAAAAAAAGGAGAGACGGTAAGGATAGAAACACAGGTTAAAAGCTCTGTCCGTTAGCAGAGTAATTGATTTTCGTTACTGACAGCTGTATAATCATATAAACAGTACAGCGAGGGAGGGCGAAGAAGATGTGGATGAATAAAAGGCAGAAACTAAAAGCTTCTTATTACAACAGCTTCTTCGCCCTCATTGTCATCCCAATTCTGTTCATATCAATGCTATCCATCTTTATTCTTCGCGCTATGATGGTGGATTCTGCTGTATTAAACATCCGCCGAGCCCAGGACAATATTGTCTCTGTACTGGGAAATGAAGTCAAGGATGTATCGTTAAGGTTATCCCATTTTATATATGCCAATGACAGTGAAATTGTGAAAAATGCTGCAAAGACCAATTCCGATGATCCGGCTGAAAAATATTATTATACCAGGATTCTGACAGAATCCTTTAACTATGCCATGGTTCCGGTACAGGATATTCTGTCTGCTGTGTTTTATATGAAATCCGGAGATCACACCTATATGAAGGATGATATACTTTTAAAGCCAGAACAGTTAAAGACTTCTGACTGGTATGAGGAAGCACTTTCGGAGCCTAACGTGGTAAAAGTCGGCTTTTATGATTATAGTGTCACTAATTCCAGAAAGAATGCATATACCCTTACCATAGCAGCCGGAATGTGTCCGGGAGCAGATGTGGACCGGGATGGCGTAATTGAGATGGCTGCATTGTTTGTTTCTTCTCAGGCAGGGCGGCTGATTAAAGAATATAATAAAGAAGCCATCCTCGGTTCTTCCATGATAGCGGACAAGTCCGGTCATGTTATTTTTGACGCAGAAAATACAAAAGATTTATTGCCGGAAAAATTCACAGGTGATCAGCAGGAATTCCGCTACCGGTTAAATGGAAAACGTTATATGGGAGTTGTTACTGTAGAACCGGTAACGGGGCTTTCTATTATCAACGTAGTCTCCTATGAAACCCTGACAAGCAGCTTTAACCGGACAGCCATGATTCTGGTTGGTGTGGTTCTGTTCCTGTTTCTCCTTTTTTACCTTTTCTCCAGTTATTTTTTAAAGAGTATCATAGAGCCTATTCACAACTCAGTGGAAGGTATGCGTATGGTAGAGGAAGGAAATCTGGAAGTCCACGTAGAACCAAAAGGACAGGCCGAGCTGCGAACGATGATTCACTCCTTTAACAGTATGACAAGAAGGCTGAAAGGTCTGATTGCAGAGAACGAGGAACAGCAGCAAAAAAAACATGAGGCTGAAATCCGGGCACTGCAGTCTCAGATTAACCCACATTTTCTCGTGAATTCCTTGAATTCGATTCGTTTTATTGCACAGATGTCAAAGTATGAGTCAATTGCACGAATGGCAGAGGCTCTCATAAAGATTTTATCCAGTTCCTTTCGAAGCAGCAATGGATTTTATACTTTAAAGGAAGAACTAGAGGTATTGGACAGTTTCATTTATCTTATGAAAATCCGTTATTCCGACGGATTTGACATTGTATATCAGGTGGAAGACGCCTGTCTTTCGGTACCTGTTCCACGGCTTATTTTGCAGCCTGTGGTAGAAAACTCCATTGTACATGGTTTTGATGGATTGATGGAAGAGATGGGAATGATCTGGATTATTGGAGAGAAAAAAGATGACTGTATCTCTCTGGAGATCCGTGACAACGGAAAAGGTATGACCAAGGAGGAGATTTCCGGCGTGCTTTCAGAAGAAGCTGGGGAAAACCAACACAGGAATATCGGAGTCCATAATGTGAAGACAAGGTTATCCTTAAATTATGGAGAGCGCTGCAGCTTTGTGATGGAAAGTAAGGCAGGAGAATATACCAGAACCCTTATTCGCATTCCCACATCCGGAAAGGAGAATGAAGCTTGAAACAGGTACTGATTGTGGATGATGATACGATAATAAGAATTACACTCCGCTCTCTGATTGACTGGAATGAGATGGGATACAGCATTGCAGCTGATGCCATAAATGGTCAGCAGGCGTTGGATTATATCAGGAATAATCCGGTAGATTTAGTTATTACGGACATGAAGATGCCAGTGATGGATGGAATTGAACTTTTAAAAGAGTTAAATAAGGAAAAGTCAGTACCTGAGGTTTTGGTTTTAAGCGGCTACGATGATTTTAACCTTGTCCGCGATTCCTTTCGTTATGGTGCCAGTGATTACATACTGAAAGAAGGGCTTACGCAGGAAGCCTTGATTTCTGTGTTAGAGAGATTAAAACAGATAAACCCAGCAGAAGAAAACGACAAAAATGCAGAGGCTCATTTGGAAAAAGTGATCTCTGACCCGGTACTTCTTGCTGAAATGGCCATGGGAAAGCAATCGGTTTCCAAAGAATTGCTTTCTCAGGATTATTTAATGATCCAATTTGAAATAGAGGATTTCTATAAAGTTTCGGTCCGCTTTGGAGAAAATTATGAGGAAGAGCTGATTAAGCCTTTCATTGAATTGGCAGGTCAGATTCCCCGAGTGGTATCTCGCTGCATTATTGGTACACTGGCTCCTTCTCGGTACATAATGCTTTATCGGATTACGGATGCAGGTCAGTATCAGGAAAATGCAGTTTCTGCCTGCAGGCAATTATGCAATGTATGGAAGCATTTTATGAATCTTACAGTATCAGGAGGATTGAGCAGTCTGGGGCATGGAGAGAAGGAGTTTTTTGACCGTTTGGAGGAGGCGGGCAGGCAGCTTAAGCTCTGCCCTCTAAAAGGAAAAGGGAATCTGTCCGCTCCTTGGGAGAAGAAAGCTGTATCCTATAAAGATGTGAAAGATATGGGCGATTTCTATAAGAAATTATTGAAAGGGCTGTTGCTGGGAGATGAGATGTTGGTTTCCCAGGAAAAGAGCCGTTTTTTTTCCGACCTTTACAGCAAAGGTTTAAAATCAGGAAAAGAGATGTGCCTGCACATGATCTGTGCTCTGGCATGGTTATTTTCAGAAAACCACGATGACATCACTGCAGTTTTTCCAGAGGAAGTAAACTATTACGAAAAAATAGGGCGTATTGATGAAATCAGAAGTCTGGAATTGTGGATCAATAATTATTTTCGCTGGATCATGGATTATCATATACATCAGTCAGACCGGAAGCAGATGAATATGATGAGCAGAGCAAAACGTTTCATTCTGGATAATTATGCAAATCCGGAACTGACCCTGGGAAGTGTGGCTGGTTTTATCGGGTTTAATGAAAAATATTTCAGCACCCGTTTTACAAAGGAGGAGGGTATGACCTTTATCAATTATTTAACGGAAGTACGCATCCGAAAAGCCATAGAGCTGATGGAGACAACAGACTTAAAGATATATGAGGTCAGTCAGAGAGTGGGATATAACAATGTGGAGCACTTTACAAGAGTTTTTAAAAAATACTGTGGGGTCAGCCCTGGAGGTTACAGGAAATAAATCTGACGAAACATCAAGTTTTCAAACCATATCTCATAGAGAAGGCTGTCCTGAAATGGTATGATGATTGCATCAAAAACAAGGGAGGTATTTCAAACATGAGAAAACGTATGCTGGCCATGGGACTCTGCGCAGCGATGGTTATGGGGAGCATCGCTGGATGTTCTTCCTCTAAGGAGACTGGGGAGACAAAAAAGGAAGAGAGTGCATCGGCGGGAACAGAAGCGGACAAAGATTTAGAAGGCAGTCTGGTATTTGCGATCTGGGATAATAATTTAATGGATTACATTGATGAACATGATATGGTGGGGAAATTTCAGGAAAAATATCCAAATGCTGATATTGAAGTAGAAAAGATCAAAGATGATTCGGAATACTGGAATTCAATGAAGATGAGAACTTCTGCAAATCAGCTTCCGGATGTAATGTTTAATAAACCATTTACCTTATCCAGATTTAAAGATTATCTCATTGATCTGTCTGATTTAGAAGCCGCAAAAAACAATGAACTGGCTTCCGGATATGCCATGGATGGCAAGGTACTTGGAATTCCTATGACAGCTGGATATGAATATGTGTATTACTGGAAGGATATGTTTAAAGAGGCCGGAGTAGAAGTTCCGACTACCTGGGAAGAGTTAGAAACGGCAGCCCAGACTCTTCAGGACCATTTTAGCCAGAAGGACCCGGATTTTATGGCAATCGCACTTGGAGCAAAGGATGAATGGCCGGATTATCCATTCATGGAGTTTATGCCTGCTCTCCAGGGAGGAAACGGACAGAACTGGAATGATATGGCAAAGACAGATGCTCCCTTTGCAGAAGGAACTGATATTAATAAGGCTTATAACAAGGTAAACAGTCTGTTTAGCAGGAATGTATTCGGCAAAGACCCACTGGGCATGGGAAATGATCAAGTTACCTCCCTGTTCGCTCAGAAAAAAGCGGCTGTCATTGCTTTGGGAGACTGGGGACTTCAGAATATCAAGAGCGGAACTGACGATATTTCTCAGCTTGGAACCTTCTATCTCCCGGTCAGGGACAAAAAAGATGATCCTTATCGTGTCATCGTTCAGGGCGATTCATTTATGGGTGTGACTACCCACAGCAAGAATCCGGAACTGGCAAAAGCTTTTGTGGAATGGTTTTATAGTGAGGACTGGTATCCTGGATATATCAATTATGTAACAAGTGCTTCTTCCATGAAGAACTTTACTAAAGAAAAAGATCCGATTCTTGCTCAGGCAGATGATTTGCAGCCGGATAAGGTGCTGGTAATGTATGATGGAGGAGGAGATCAGTTCCAGTCTATTCAAAATGAAATTGCTTTCGACTATAAGAAACTGGGAGCTTCTATGTTTACCGAAGGGTTTGATCTAAAAGCCCAGCTTGATGAACTCAATCGTAAATGGGCGGAAGCCAGGACAAAATTGGGAATAAAATAATTGACAAAAGAGAGGGGGCAGGGTGAAAGAACCCTGCCCCCCTTTTTCATAAATAGGAGGTATCCATGAAATCACTGGAAAAACAGAAACTAAGATTTATTGTCTGCGCCCTCATCATTCCAATGGTTTTGCTGATTGGATTTGTGGTGGTCCCGGCCTTTGATTTAATACGTATGAGCTTTACTAACTGGGATGGATTTTCAAAAAACTTTGATTTAATCGGGTTTGATAATTACCGGGCGATGTTTAAAAATAAGGACTTATGGCTGTCTCTGCGCAACAATGCGGTTTATTTTTTCGGACATTTAATTTTTATCCCCATTGAACTGATGTTTGCAGTGCTGTTAACCTCGCGGCTTCGTGGGGCAAGATTTTATAAGACCATGGTGTTTATGCCCTACATTATAAATGGAGTTGCCATTTCCTATGCCTTTTCTTACTTTTTTTCCCCAATTAACGGCGCTTTTAATGAGATTCTGACCATGGTTCACTTAGAAGGCCTGATAAGAAACTGGCTTTCGGATCCCAAAATTGTAAACATTGTTCTTACCTTTGTATCTTTGTGGCGCTTTTCCGGCTACCATGTGATTCTTTTTATGGCTGCACTTCAGTCTCTCCCTCAGGATGTGCAGGAGGCAGCAAGAGTTGATGGAGCCAATGCATGGCAGATGTTTCGGAATATACAGATACCCGCCATAATGCTGATGGTAGATTTTGTTCTGTTTGATAACATCAGAGGAGCTTTGCAGGTATTTGATATTCCTTATGTCATGACCAGCGGAGGTCCTGGTTATGCATCTTCTACCTTCACTCTTTATACCATTGATACAGCTTTCAAATACAGCAACTTCGGTCTCGCTGCTACGATGGCAGTGGCAATTATGACGATGATTGTGGTAATCTATCTCATACAGAATAAGATAATTCACGGACTTATTTTAAAAGGAGGGGAAAAGTGATGAACAGACGTACTGCCCAGCAGGGACTAAAACAGGTTATCTGCATTTCCATGGTTTTCATTGTTCTGGCACCCATTCTCTTAACCTTATTTGCAGCTTTCAAAACCAAGGCTGACATGGTAAATACTTCGCCATTGCTGATGCCTCCGGTTTCAAGAATTACATTTGCCAACTTTGAAAAGGTGCTGAGGGATAAATATTTGCTGATTGGTTTTAAAAATACAGGTTTTATTCTTGTAGTCAGTATTTTCTTTAATGTACTGTTCGGAACATTAACAGCATTTATTCTGGAACGCTTTGAATTCCGTCTGAAAAAAGTGATTTTAAGCCTGTTTTTCCTGGGAATGCTCATTCCCAGCTTTGTTACGGAGATTGCACGTTTTAAGATCATTAATGGAATTGGTCTTTACAATACTCTGGGTGCACCCATTGTAATTTATATCGCATCGGATCTGATGCAGCTTTTTATATACCGTCAGTTTATTTCGACACTTCCGGTTTCTCTTGATGAAAGTGCGATGTTAGATGGCTGTTCTTATTTCAGTCTGTTTACCAGAATTATTTTTCCGCTGCTGGCACCTGCCACAGCAACCGTGGTTATTATTAAGGCAATTACGATTATCAACGATATGTATATACCATATCTTTACATGCCAAAGAATAAACTGCGGACGCTGACCACTTTTTTGATGAACTATGCCAATGCACAGCAGGGCTCCTGGCAGAAACTGGCCGCGGGGATTATTATTATTATGCTGCCAACCATTGTTATTTACGTTTTTTTTCAGAAATATATTTTGGCGGGAATTGCTTCCGGAGCAGTAAAAGAATAAAATATACAGGAAATCATAAAAAATACAATGGAATCTTTTACTGCCTTCGATTATAATAGATATAATGTTTTTTTAAAGAAGGAGGGGTTTTTAATGGAAGAAAAAACCGCAAAACTGGAATGGCTGAATGATCCTGAAGTGTTTTCTGTAAACAGAATTGCTGCTCATTCCGATCATCAATATTTTGGGACAGAAAGGGATGCGGCTGAAGGTAATATGAAACTATGCCAGCCGCTTAACGGAACATGGCAGTTTTCCTATGCAGAGAAACCGGAAGAGAGAGTAAAGGAATTCTATCAAAGAGATTTTATTGCGGATAGTTTTGATACGATTATGGTTCCCGGCCATATAGAACTGCAGGGTTTTGGCAGATGTCAGTATATTAATACCATGTATCCCTGGGATGGAGTTTCTGATTTAAGACCTCCCTTTACCGATCCGGAAAACAATCCGGTAGGAAGTTATTTAAGAGAATTTGAACTGGAAACCGGATTAAAGGATAAGCGCCTTTTTCTCTCGTTTCAGGGAGTGGAAACAGCTTTTTACGTATGGCTGAACGGAGTTTTTATTGGTTATTCAGAGGATTCCTTTACTCCTTCCGAATTTGATGTTACTCATGCAGTCTGTGACGGAGTCAACCGCCTTGCAGTAGAGGTATATAAAAGAAGCAGTGCAAGCTGGATTGAAGACCAGGATTTCTTCCGCTTCTCCGGTATATTCCGTGATGTTTATTTATATGCCATTCCTTCCTGCCACGTAAGGGACTTATTTGTGCATGCAGATGTTTCTGATAATTATAAGGATGGACTTTTACGGGCAGAGTTAAATCTTACCGGCGAAGTCAAAGGAAGTATCAGCGCTGTTTTAAAGGACAGAGACGGGAAAAATGTGCTGTTCTTTGATGCCCAGCCGGCGAAAGCGGATACAGTGCTTACCGGCTGTGTGCCGGAAGCTCGTTTATGGAACGGAGAGGATCCTTATCTTTACCAGTTATGGGTTTCCCTATTTGACGAGAATGGACAGTTAATAGAGATAATTCCTCAAAAAGTGGGATTCCGCCGGTTTGAACTGGTAAACCGTGTTATGTGTCTGAATGGAAAACGGATTGTATTTCGCGGAATTAACCGCCATGAGTTCAATCTCAGAAGAGGAAGGGCCATTACAAAAGAGGATATGCTGTGGGACATCCGTTTCTTAAAACAGCATAACATGAATGCAGTCCGTACCTGTCATTATCCCGATCAGAGCCTGTGGTATCAGCTGTGTGACGAATACGGCATTTATTTAATTGATGAGGCGAATTTAGAAAGTCATGGTTCCTGGCAGAAGATGGGGGCTTGTGAGCCCTCCTGGAACGTACCAGGAAGTCTGCCTGAGTGGAAAGAATGCGTGGTGGACCGTGCAAAATCCATGCTGGAGCGGGATAAGAACCATCCCAGTGTACTCATCTGGTCATGCGGCAATGAATCCTATGCCGGAGAGGATATTCTGGCTATGTCAGATTTCTTCCGGGAAAGAGATTCTGACAGACTGGTTCACTATGAAGGTGTTTTCTGGAACAGGGAATTTAACCGGACCAGTGACATGGAGAGCCGCATGTATGCAAAACCGGATGAAATAGAGGTTTATTTAAACGATGATCCTCAAAAACCGTTTATATTGTGCGAATATATGCACGCCATGGGCAATTCCCTTGGCGGCATGCATAAATATACGGATCTGGAAGACCGCTATGAGATGTATCAGGGTGGTTTTATCTGGGACTATATTGATCAGTCACTGATGAAAAAGGATGCATATGGAGAAGAGCATATGACATACGGCGGTGATTTTGAAGACCGTCCTACGGATTACAGCTTCTGCGGTGACGGTATTGTTTACGCAGACCGTACAGCCTCTCCCAAAGCCCAGGAGGTAAAATATCTCTATCAGGATCTTCGGCTCATGCCGGATGAAACGGGAGTAAGAATTGAAAACCGCAGGCTGTTTGAAAACACCTCTGACTGTGAATTTATTTATACCGTATTAAAGAACGGGGAACCAATTTTCCAGGAGCGGTTTGAAGCCATTGTGGAACCGTTAAAGAGTGAATATTTCACGGTCGGAATCCCGGAATGGAAAGACCCAGGAGAGTACGTTCATCAGGTATCTGCGGTCTTAAAGGAAGACACTTTATGGGCAGATTCCGGTTTTGAAACTGCTTTTGGAGAGAGCCTGCGAATGATAAAAGGAGAGCCATTGCCTGGTAGTAAGAAGCCATTAAACATAGTTTACGGAGATGTAAATATTGGTGTATCAGGAGAAGGTTTTAGAATTCTCTTTTCCAGACAGGAAGGAAGTATTGTTTCCATTGTGTATGGCGGGAAAGAATGGGTGGGAAGACCTGTTATGCCTGTATATTGGAGAGCGACTACAGATAATGATAAGGGAAATAAATTCTCTGTTAAAAGCTCCATGTGGTTCGGGGCAGGCAGATTTCCTTCTTACAGGAGTGAAAACTGCAAGGTGGAAGAAAGAGAAGACGGCATTACAGTTACGTATACCTATCAGCTTTCTACTGCGCCGGAGACCGAAACAGAGGTTACCTATGAGGTAAATTCAACAGGGGCCATCCATGTGAAAGCGGTATATCATGGAAAAGAAGGACTGCCAGAGCTTCCTGCTTTTGGTATGAGACTCATAACTCCGGCTGCGGCAAAACAGTTTACCTGGTATGGCAGTGGACCGGAGGAGAATTACTGTGACCGGAAAGAAGGGGCCAGACTTGGAATCTATAAAGACACCCCTGAGGGAAATGTATCTCCTTATCTGGTTCCCCAGGAATGCGGAAACAGGACCGGAGTACGCTGGCTGAAGGTTTCTGACCGAAAGGGGAATTCCATCGGTTTCCGGGCTGTTAAGGCGCCATTTGAGACTTCAGTTCTCCCATATACGGCTGAGGAACTGGAAGTTGCCACTCATATGGAGGAACTTCCTGCTCCAAGGTATACAGTCATTAGCATCTTCGGAGCGATGAGAGGAGTAGGAGGAGATGACAGCTGGGGAGCACCAGTTCATCCAGAATACTGCATTAATGCGGAGGGGGAACTGGTAACGGAATTTACCATTGAACGAATGAGCATGGAAGAGTTCGATGAATATCATTTTTCGTAAAAATGACATACAGTTGTCATGTTATGCGTGATATAATCCTAAAAAACAGGTGACAGAACAATGGAAAGAAAGGAGTTACTCATGCTTGAAAAGAATCCATCCCGGGAAGAGATAATAAATTTAATTGGTGAGGAGGCATATCTTGCATGGGAAGCTCTCTGCAGAAAAATAGAAGAAGCATATGACATGGACCGCCTCTGGAATAGCGGCGGTAAGGCATGGAAGTACGAATACAAATACCGCAGAGGGGGGAAGACCCTCTGCGCACTTTATACCAGAGAGGGCTGTTCTGGCTTTATGGTCATACTGGGTAAAGCAGAACGGGAGAAATTTGAGCTGGAAAGGCAGAACTACTCACCCCGGATACTGGAACTGTATGATGCGTCAACCACATACCATGATGGAAAATGGATTATGTTTCCCGCTGACGATGTCTCCCTGTTTGATGATTTTATAAATCTTCTGATGATAAAAAGGCGTCCTAACAGAAAATAGAGGATTTAGGGAGGTACTATGAAATATCCGTGGATTAATGCGTTTTTAAAGGAAATGAATGGAGTTACCAGTGATTTTAAAGAGGAATGGAACTGGGACAGATATATGATTGACGGTAAGATGTTTGCAGCTATCTGCAGAGATGATCAGGGGAAAGAAAAGCTGATATCCTTGAAGTTAGACCCTTTGGAAGGTGATTTTCTAAGGCAGCAGTTCAAGGACATTGTACCGGGATATTATATGAATAAGATTCATTGGAATTCGGTAATGGCAGACGGAGAAGTGCCTGAAGATTTATTAAAAGATATGCTGGAAAAGTCTTATACTCTTATTTTCGCAAAGTTGCCTAAAAAAAGACAGAAGGAATTGTTGGACGGGAAGAACATATAGCAGATGATTATGGGGGAGATTATGAAATATTTTGGAGAGGGATTAAGTGAAGAGCATAAGGCACTAAATCAGGTGATCCGGAAAAAGCAAAGCACCAAAGAAGCGATAAATATTTTTCTGGACATTCATAAACAGCTGCATCGTTCGAATATAAAAGATAGGGAAGAAACTGAAACTGATCGTCTGTTTGGCGATTTAGAACCATGGGAATATGCAGTCATGCCTGGAAAAGATGATGAGACGATTGCCTGGGTGGTATGGCATATTGCAAGAATCGAAGATTTGACCATGACTATTTTGGCTGCAAGGGAAAACCAGCTTTTTGACGAAGACTGGGGCAGAAGAATTAATTCTCCTATAAAAGATACAGGAAATGCATTAACCGATGAGCAGATCATGGCTTTCAGCAAACAGGTGAACTGCCAGGAGCTGCTTAATTACCGCAGTGCTGTCGGAGAAAGAACCAGGGAAATCGTAAGCCGATTTACGTATGAAGATATGATACGGGATGTTAATGAGACTGACCTTATGAAGATACAAAGTGAAGGCGGGGTAACCTCTCAAAAAGATTCTGCGTGGCTGTTGGAGTTTTGGGGTACAAAAGATGTGGCGGGACTGCTGCTAATGCCGCCAACCCGGCATGTTATGCTCCACTTAAATGACTGCTGTAAATGGAAGGAGAAAATTCGGACCAGAACGAAGTTTTTTCTTATTTAATCGACGGAAATCCACTCTACTTCATAAAAGTCCAAAATTTACTTGACAGAACAGAGAATTGGCAGTATTCTTATAATTGTATATTAAATACAACAAAATCTAAGAAAAGGAGGCAGGAACTATGAAACGTAATCGTGGAATTAACGGAACCAATCAAATTGTCATTAATATATTGATGAATTCAGTCTGCCTCATGGAAAACTGTCTTAGCATCTAAGGATGTCAGGGCAATTGCAGCTTCTTGATCGAAGCTTCTTTTTATGAGTTAATCCGCAGTCTGAATGACTGCGGTTATTTTTTTGCTTATTTACCGAAAAAGACCGCACTGCGCAGTCTTTTTCGGTTTTTTACATATATGGAGAAAAATCATGGCGTTTGTTAAGAAAAAAGGAGGAAATAGTATGAAAAATTTGTGGAAGTATGTAAGGAAATATAAGTTTCTTTACGTTCTTGCCCTTGCAGCGATGATTATCAGCATTTTGCTTGATGCATCAGCACCCCAGATTACAAAACATATCATTGATGATGTAATTGTAGGCGGTCAGACACAAATTCTTATGAGGCTGCTTTTGGGGCTTTTGGGAATTGGATTTGGAAGAGCGATATTTCAGTATACAAAGGAGTTTATCTTTGACTTTGTGGCAGCAAGGATCGCCTGTGGCTTAAGAAAGGATTTATTTGACCATATTCAGACGTTATCGGTGGGCTATTTTGACAGCCATAATACGGGAGAGCTGATGGCCCGGATTAAGGATGATGCTGAACGGATCTGGAATGCATTTGGATTTGTGGGAATGCTTGTTCTGGAATGTTCCATTCACACAATCATTGTTCTTGTCTGCATGTTTCGGTTAAGTCCTGTTCTGACACTGATTCCTCTTGTCATTCTGCCGATTATCGCCTGGTATGCCTTAAAGATGGAAAAAGGGCTGGGAGAGGTTTATGACAAGATCAGCGAGCAGACGGCAGAACTCAATACAGTTGCGCAGGAAAGTTTAGCCGGAGTCAGGACTGTTAAGGCATTTGCCAGAGAAGAATATGAAATCAGTAAATTTAAGAAGCATAACAAGCAGTATTATGACTTAAATATGAGTCAGGCAAAGCTGCTGATCCGCTACCAGCCGAACATCTCTTTCCTATCCAAGTTTCTCATGATGGCAGTCATTGTCATAGGTGGTATTCTTGTTATTATGAAAAAGATGTCCATAGGAGATTTGGGCGCATTTTCCGAATATGCAAACAATATTATCTGGCCTATGGAAATGGTGGGCTGGTTAAGCAATGATATGGCGGCCGCATTTGCTTCTAACAAAAAGATAAAAAAGATCATGGAAGAGAGACCTGTTATTGCAGATCCTGACAAACCGGTTCTTCCGGAGATAGTCAAAGGGGAGCTTACATTTCAGCATGTAGATTTTAAACTGGATGGAAAGGATATTTTAGACGATATCAATTTCACCTTAAAAAAAGGAAAGACACTGGGAATTATGGGAGTCACCGGTTCGGGAAAGACGTCCATTGTCAATTTAATTGAACGTTTCTATGATGTAACAGAGGGAGAGATTCTGCTTGACGGAATTAATATTAAAGATCTGCCACTTCCGTTGCTGAGAGGACAGATTTCGGTAGTTATGCAGGATGTATTTCTCTTTTCCGACAGCATTTCCGAGAATATAAAAACCGGAAACAAGGATGCTACCGAGTGGGAAAGCGTTCAGCAGGCAGCGATTTCTGCAGAAGCACACAGCTTCATCCAAAAACTTTCAGAACAGTATGATACGGTAATCGGTGAAAGAGGGGTTGGTTTATCCGGTGGTCAGAAGCAGAGAATCAGCATAGCCAGGGCCATTGCAAAGGAAACTCCCATCCTGATTCTTGACGACTCCACCTCTGCTCTTGACATGGAGACTGAACGAGAGATTGAATCTCATTTATCAGAGCTGAAAGACAGTTCCAAGATTGTCATTGCTCACCGGGTTTCAGCGGTGCGTCGGGCCGATGAGATTCTTATTCTGGAAGACGGAAAAATTATTGAGCGGGGAACTCATGAGGAGCTTATGGCAAAACGGGGACAGTATTATAGAACCTATGAGGTTCAGTATGGAAAGGAGGCTGCATTATGTCAGTAAATTCCAGCAGAATGGATGAGGAACAGAAAGAGGTATTGAAAAAAGATACCATAATCCGTCTGTTTCGTTATCTACTAGCTTATAAAAAGAAAATTGTGCTTGTGCTGTTTATCATGGCGGGTACCATTACCATCAGTTTGCTAACGCCCCTTCTGATGGAGTATGCGGTAAATGTCTGTGTGGCGCAAAAAGATATAAAAGGACTTCTTTATGTGGGCATTGGAGCAATGGGATTATTTCTGTTGTTTTTAGTAGGTACGAAGGTTCGTATGCGTATCATGGCGGAAGTCTCAAACCGGGTGCTTTTAAACATCAGAGAGGAACTATACCAGCATATCCAGTCTTTGGGGTTTGGCTTCTTTGATAGCCGCCCCACAGGAAAGGTACTAGCAAGAATTATTGGTGATGTAAATTCACTAAAAGATGTATTATCAGATAGTGTCACCCAGCTGATTCCGGATTTTATCACCGTTATCTGTGTACTCAGTATTATGCTGATCAAGAATTATCGTCTGGCGATGGCAGCTTTGTTAACGATTCCCATTCTGGCGGTTGGAATGTTTTTTATTCAGACTACCGTCCATAAAAGATGGCGGATATACAGAAAGAAAACATCTAATTTAAATGCCTATATTCACGAAGATTTATCAGGAATCAGGATTATTCAAAGCTATGCCGCTGAGGATGAGACAAAAGAGGTTTTTCACGATCTGGTTGACCAGCATTACCGTTCCTTCATTGATGCAGTAGTGGTCGCAGACGCATTCGGCCCTCTTGTAGAAATAACATGGGGAATGGGTGGGTTTCTGCTTTATTTTATCGGAATTAAGGTAGTGGGGGTAGAACAGATCGGAATTGGTACGTTTCTGGCATTCTCCACATACATCGCCATGTTCTGGAGTCCCATACGTAATCTTGCCAATTTTTATAATAAATTGACCACCAATATCTCAGCTGCAGAACGAATCTTCGATATCATAGATACAGAAGTTGAAATTAAGGATGAAGAGGGTGCAGTAGAACTAGAGGCATTGAAAGGTGAAGTAAGGTTTGAGGAAGTTTCCTTTGCATATGGAGATGAACCAGACCGGCTGATCCTGGATCATGTGAGTTTTGTAGCAAAACCCGGTGAAACAATCGCTTTAGTTGGACCAACTGGCGCAGGGAAAACAACCATTGTAAATCTGATCAGCCGTTTTTATGAAGTAACTGGCGGCAGAATCTATATTGATGATCAGGAGATCAGAAGCGTTACGTTAAATAGTTTAAGAAGTCAGATGGGTATCATGACCCAGGACAATTTCCTGTTTTCCGGAACCATTCGGGATAACATTCGTTACGGACGTTTAAATGCTACAGATGAAGAGATTGAAGTGGCAGCCAAAGCAGTTAACGCCCATGATTTTATTATGAAGCTGGAAAAGGGATACGATACGGAAATCAGCGAGAGAGGAGCCGGTCTTTCCATCGGTCAGAGGCAGCTTCTGGCATTTGCAAGAACCATGGTATCAAAGCCCGGAATTCTGATTCTTGATGAGGCAACCTCAAGCATTGATACCCATACGGAGCTGCTTGTTCAAAAGGGAATTGAAGTGCTTTTAAAGGAACGGACTTCTTTTATTATCGCACACAGATTATCAACCATCCGCAAGGCTGACCGGATCTTTGTCATTGATCAGGGAACCATTCGGGAGGCTGGAAATCATGACGAATTAATGAAATTGGAAGGCGCTTATTATGAATTATACCAAAGTCAGTTCGCCTGATAGCTGCAAAAGGGATTGACCGGACCGGATAAATGAAATAAAATAGAAGGCGAGGTGATTTAGAATGACAGAAGGAGCTTTAGTACTAGAAGGGGGATCCCTGCGGGGCGTTTTTACTGCGGGAGTTTTGGATGTGTTCATGGAACAGGAGATTGAGATGTCCTATGTAAACGGTGTTTCAGCCGGTTCCATGTCAGGTATGAGCTATGTCAGCAAGCAGATAGGCAGAACCATAAAAGTAGATTTAGATTATGTCAATGATAAACGTTTTTTAAGTTTTCGGAATTTAATGGAAAAGCGTTCGATCTTTAACTTTGACTTCCTGTTTGGGGAATTGAGCAATACATTGGTCCCATTTGATTATGACACTTTTTTTAAATCTGAACAGATTTTTGAGGTAATTGCGACCCGCTGTAAGACGGGAAAGCCGGAATATTTTGAAAAAAGCAGATGTGAAAATTTTATTGATGCAGTAAAGGCTTCCAGCAGCATTCCCATACTTTCCAGAATGATTACGGTGGAAGGGAAGAAATATTTAGATGGCGGCTGCTCCATGCCGGTGGATTATCAGAGAGCGATTGATCTGGGGTATGAAAAGATCGTGCTGATTCTCACCAGAGAACCGGGATATCGGAAACCATCCCTTGATAAATGGACGAAAAAAGGGTATGAGCGTTATTTCGCACCTCTTCCCAGATTTTTAAAGGCACTGGAGGACGTACCAGAGAGATATAACCGAATGCAGAAAGAGATTGACCGCCTGGAAAAAGAGGGAAGAATCTATGTGATCCGTCCCGATCACCCGGTTACGGTTCAAAGAACCGAACAGGACAAAAGGAAACTGGAGGCGCTGTATCAGGAGGGAAGAGGGATGGCACTGAAACATATGGATTCTCTGAAGGCCTACCTGAATCTGTAAGGAAAGGAAAAAAGCGTACAATTTATGAGTATTTATGATACATTAAATTCTATGCAGAAGGAGGCGGTACTTCAAACTGAGGGACCGCTTCTTGTGCTGGCAGGAGCGGGCTCTGGAAAAACCAGAGTACTTACGCACCGGATTGCTTATTTAATAGAAGAAAAGGGTGTGAATCCCTGGAACATACTGGCCATAACATTTACCAATAAAGCGGCAGGAGAGATGAGAGAGCGTGTGGATCGTCTGGTAGGATTTGGAGCAGACAGCATCTGGGTTTCCACATTTCATTCATCTTGTGTGCGCATACTAAGAAGACATATTGAAAGCCTTGGATTTACTACTAATTTTACCATTTACGATTCAGATGACCAGAAAACTCTGATGCGGCATGTTTTAAAAAAGCTGGACTTAGATCCTAAGGTCTATAAAGACCGAGCAATGCTTGGACTTATTTCCACAGCTAAGAATGAGCTGGTAAATGCTGCGGAGTTTGAACTCAACTCTTCCGGAGATTTTCGTCAGAAGAAAGCGGCATCTGTTTATACAGAGTACCAGAGTCAGTTAAAGAAGAACAATGCGCTGGACTTCGATGATTTGATTATGAAAACGGTAGAGTTGTTTCAGAATAATCCTGAGGTCTTAAACTACTATCAGGAACGTTTCAAATACATCATGGTGGACGAGTATCAGGATACCAATACAGCTCAGTTTCGTTTAATCGGTCTGCTTGCGGGAAAATACAAAAACCTGTGTGTAGTAGGCGATGACGATCA
>JAQSYE010000195.1 GCA_029256305.1 Lacrimispora sp.
GATGTAGGATTTCAGTGGAACAGAATTCTGGCGATGTCACTCATCTCCATTATTCCTTCTCTGATTGTATTCTTCTGTGCGCAGGATTCCTTCATTGATGGTATTGCTGCAGGCGGAGTGAAAGGTTAATGATCAAAAAGAGGGCGTGGTATGTAATTGCTGCGCTCTTTTTCAATAGAAAAAACAATAACACGGAAAACTTGACAGGTGAGGTTTAACAGTATGGAATTAAGAGTTGCATTTCAGACAGCGCGTTCTGTAACCATAGAGACAATCACGGAAACAATCTATGAATTCGATACTCCGGGCCAGATTCTGGTAAACGGAGAAAGCCGGGGAGAGACAAAGCAGGTTGTATTTACTCTGTTTGACTTAAAGCCGGATATGGATTATAATATTTCTCTGGAAAGAAATGGAGAAAAGGCAGAAGTAAATTTCCACACGGATTATGAATTTGTCACGATCAATGTCAGGGAAGTTGGCGCTGTTGGAGACGCAGTCCAAAACGACACCCCTTTCATTCAGGCTGCGATCATGGCATGTCCCAAAGACGGAAGAGTGCTGATTCCTAAAGGAAAATACAAAGTCACCAGTCTCTTTTTAAAGAGCCATATCAGGATTGAACTCTCAGAAGGAGCGGAGCTCCTTGCAGAGACGGACCGGTATCAGTATCCGAAGTTCCCGGGAATGATCGAAAGTTATGATGAAAAAGATGATTATAATCTGGGAACATGGGAGGGGAATCCCCTTCCTATGTTTGCAGGTATCATAACCGGCATTGATGTGGAAGATGTTGTGATCTATGGCAGAGGAACCATGAACGGACAGGCTTCCTTTGACAACTGGTGGGACAACGTAAGAGTAATGAAGGGAGCATTCCGACCCCGCATGGTATTCTTAGAACGTTGCAGGAAGATTACCCTTCAGGGCTTCTCTTTAAAAAACAGTCCTACCTGGGTTCTTCACCCTTACTTTAGTGAAGACTTAAAGTTTTTAAATTTAAGCATCAGCAATCCGGCAGATTCTCCCAATACAGACGGTCTGGATCCGGAATCCTGCAAGGATGTGGAGATACTGGGCCTTCATTTTTCCCTGGGAGATGACTGCATCGCCATCAAGTCAGGTAAAATTTATATGGGACGCAGATATAAGAAGCCTTCTGAGAACATCACCATTCGCCAGTGTCTGATGGAGAACGGTCACGGAGCCGTTACCATAGGAAGCGAAGTAGGTGCAGGCGTGAAGAACATCCTGGTTGAACGCTGTCTGTTCCGCCACACCGACAGAGGCCTGCGGATCAAGACCAGAAGGGGAAGAGGAAAGGACTCCGTTCTTACGGATATTACCTTTGACCACATTGATATGGATCATGTCATGACCCCATTTGTAGTCAATGGCTTTTACTTCTGTGATCCCGATGGTAAATCAGAATACGTTCAGTGCAGAGAGCCTCTCCCGGTTGATGACAGAACGCCTGAGATCGGCAGATTCAGCTTTACCAATATAAAGGCAATGAATTGCCATGTGGCAGCTTCCTTTCTCTATGGTCTTCCGGAAAAAAAGATTGAACGCATTGAATTTAAGAACGTCGACATCTCCTTTGCAAAAGAGGCGAAGTCAGGAGCTCCCGCCATGTTAAGTGGAGTGGGAGAGTGCACCAAAAAAGGCTTTTGCATCAGCAATGTGGACACTCTGGTCTGTGATAATGTTCATATTTCCGGACAGGAAGCAGAAGCATTTGAATTAAGCAATATCAGTCATTACGAAACGATCTAAAGGAGAAGAGTACAATGCAGATTGGAATTCGATTACACGATGTGGCACCAGGTACCATAGAGGAACGTTTAAAGATAGCCAGCGAACAGGGATTTACCTGTGTGCACCTGGCACTGACAAAGACAATTAATGATCATTCGGTGGAGAATTCCGCCTTGACACCAGGATTTGCTTCTTATCTGCGCAGCAAATTTGCAGAGTATCATATGGATATCGCTGTTCTGGGCTGCTATTTAAACCTGGCACATCCCGATCCGGAAGAGATTAAAAAGATTCAGGAGCGTTATTTCGCTCACCTTCGTTTTGCATCCATCTTAGGCTGCAGCGTAGTGGGAACAGAGACAGGCAACCCCAATGGGGAATACCGTTTTGAGCCTGCATCCCATACAGAAGAAGCTCTTCAGACATTCATCACCAATCTTCGCCCGGTAGTGGAATGCGCAGAGAAATTCGGTGTAATCATGGCAATCGAACCGGTATGGAGCCATATCGTTTACAATTCCAAGCAGGCTCTTAAAGTGTTAAAAGCAATCAATTCCCCGAATTTAAGAATTATTCTTGATCCGGTTAATTTACTGTCTGTTGAGAACAGCAGTGAATACGATCAGGTTTTTAAAGAGGCGATTGAGGACCTGGGAGAGTATACCGATGTTCTTCATATGAAGGATTTTGTAATTGAAGGCGATAAAGTGGTTTCCGGAGCACCTGGAACCGGAGTTTTGACATATGATACAATTTTGAATTTCGCAAAGAAAGACAAGCCTTATATCCAGATGACAATTGAAGACAGTACACCGGATAATGCAGAGTGGTCAAGAAAGTTTCTTGAAACTTACAGCTGCAATTAAAACGGAATTGCTGATATAGAACGTCATTTACCGTTTGAAATATAAGAAAGAGCTTTGACTGGTTTACACCATATCAAAGCTCTTTCTTTCATCCTTGTGTGTCTGTATTCGTAACAATTGTCATTGGTATGCTGGGACAGATTCCCCGATTATAAACATTCCTTCATGACTGCGTAAGCGCCTTTTTCTTCGATATCTTTTAAGTAACTGCTGACAGCTTTTTCAAAGCCTTCAATGGCGGTTAAATCCTCGCCCCAGAACTCAGTATTTGTGCAGACAGAGTGGGTAAGAGCAGCAGCATCTTCGTCCTTGTGGTCAAAGAAGAACTGAAGAATCTGCTTATCATCTTTCACTGTATACGTATCACCTGCAGGGCGTACAGCAGTCAGTCCGTCTTCTGTCAGTGTTGTTCCGTGGTAGAATGCAATATAAAATGCAAAGGAAGCGGTAATGCAGCTTGGAAGAGCAAGATTCTTCTCGATATATCCTTTTAAGGATGGCATTACACGGGCTTTCCACTTGGAGGTGGAGTTTAAGGAGATAGCTAACAGCGCATGGTCAATAAATGGGTTTTTAAAACGCTCTGTTACGGAAGATGCAAAGCTCTTTAATTCTTCCTCCGGAAGAGTTAAGGTAGGAATGATTTCATCATAAATGGTCTTGTTCATAAAACCACAGATCACTTCGTCATCCATACAGTATCGGACGATGTCCTGACCAGCCAGATAAGCACCTAATACAAAAGAGGTATGGGCACCGTTTAAGATACGAACCTTTCTCTGCTTGTATGGCTTGTGATCTCCACAGATAACAACAGGAAGGCCTGCTTCTTCAAATGGAAGTTCTTTCTTTAAGCTGTCCGGTCCCTCGATTACCCAGAAGCCAAACACTTCACCGGTATCGATGATGTTGTCCTGATAGCCTAATTCTTCACAGATTTCAGCAGCTTCGTTTCTTGGATAACCGGTTACGATACGGTCAACCAGTGTGGAACAGAAGATGTTCTCTGCCTTAATCCAGTTTAAGAATTCATCACCTAAATTCCACTGTTTTGCATAACTTAAAACGCATTTCTCCAGCTCTTTTCCGTTGTTGTCAATCAGCTCACAAGAAAGAATGACAAAGCCTTTTCCAGCTTCCTTGCCGAACTTCTCAAAACGTCTGTATAAGAACTGTGTCAGCTTTCCAGGATAGCTGTCTGCCGGTACGTCTGTAAACTGGCACGAAGGGTCATAGGCAATTCCGGCTTCTGTTGTGTTGCAGGCAATATACCGAAGATCCGGGTTTTCTGCACAGGCAAGAACCGTTTCATACTCCTTGTATGGATTTAAACATCTGCTTACGCAGGAGATGACCCGCTTGTCATTTACCTTCTGGCCATTCTCAAAGCCGCGAAGGAAGAGGGTATAAAGACCTTCCTGCTCATTGATCATATCTGCCAGACCAGGAGCGATTGGCTGACATAAAACAACCTTGGAATTAAATCCGGTCTTTTCGTTAAGAACATCAATGAAATAATCGACAAAAGCTCTTAAAAAGTTTCCTTCGCCGAACTGCAGTACGCGTTCCGGTGCTTCTTTTAATAAATATCCGTCATAACCCAGCTTTTCCAGTGTCTGGTAGCTTAACTTTTCCATTTCGTTTGTCTCCTTATACGTTGTCAGAAATATTTTATAATGTTACGCCCTGCTTGAAGATGGCCATGTCGTGGAAACCGGCTTCTTCCGATTTCACCATCTTGCCGGAGGCAACTTCAATTACAAAGTCAAAGAACTGATTTCTAAGAGTCTCCATATCGGTTCCTTCCACTAAAACTCCGCAGTTGAAGTCAATCCAGTTGTTCTTTTTCTGGCTGAGAGTTGAGTTGGTGGAGATCTTCATGGTTGGTACCGGGCTTGCAAAAGGAGTTCCTCGTCCGGTTGTAAATAAAACAATATGGGCACCTGAAGCAGCAAGAGCTGTGGAAGCTACCAGATCGTTTCCTGGAGCGCTTAAAAGGTTCAGTCCCTTATTGCGTACTGGCTCTCCGTATTTTAATACATCGACCACAGGCATTCTGCCGGATTTCTGAACGCATCCTAAGGACTTGTCCTCAAGAGTGGAAATACCGCCTTTTTTATTGCCTGGAGAAGGGTTCTCGTAAATGGTCTGGTTGTAGCTGGTAAAATAATTTTTGAAGTCATTTATTAAATCAACAGTTTTTTCGAAGGTCTCTTCGTTCTGACACCGGTTCATAAGAAGTGTCTCTGCACCGAACATCTCAGGAACTTCTGTGAGGATGGAAGTTCCTCCTTTTGAAACCAGCATATCTGAAAATTCACCAACAGTAGGATTGGCTGTAATTCCGGATAATCCGTCTGAACCGCCGCACTTCATTCCAATCACCAGCTCACTGCAGCTGATGGGTTCTCTGTGAAATGTTCCTGCATATTCAGCCAGCTGATCGATTAATTCAAGAGAATCAGACATCTCGTCTTCTGACTCCTGAGCGACCAGGAATTTCACCCTGCGCTCATCGTATTCGCCGATATAGCGCTTTAATTCGGTAATGTTGCTGTTCTCACAGCCAAGTCCCAATACCAGTACGCCGCCAGCGTTTGGATGGTTTATTAAATCTGCCAGAATGGTTCTGGTATATTCCTGATCATCGCCCATCTGAGAACAGCCGTAAGGGTGAGGGAAAGCAGCAACCGCATCGATGCTTCCTTTTACATGTTTTAAAGATGCACGCTCAATGGCTGTCGCGATTTTATTCACACAGCCAACGGTTGGAATAATCCAAATTTCGTTGCGTACGCCAACCCGTCCGTCGGGTCTGCGGTATCCGTTAAAAAAGCGTTCCTCTGTTGGAGTAACTTCGATTTCCTGTTTGTTGTACGTGTAAGTGAGTAAATCCCCTAAACCTGTTTTTATATTGTGCGTGTGAATCCAGGCCCCTGTCCCAATATTCTCCTTTGCTATGCCGATGGCACAGCCGTATTTGATGACGGATGAGCCGGCAGGTATATCTGTCAGGGCAAATTTATGACCCTGCGGGATGTCTTCCAGAAGAGTAACCGCTGTGCCATCTACTTCTAAGGCACTGCCGGAAGCAAGCGGCTTTAATGCGACTGCCACGTTGTCTTCGGAATTGATTTTGATAAAGTCCTGCATAAGCTTCCTTTCCTTTCTTAGTACCAGTTTCAATATTTAGATGCAATGTAAGTACTTACATAAAACATACACCATTTTTTTCTCTTAGTCAATAGGGAAACCTAAAAGAAAGACATTTCTTTTAATTATGGGAACAATATAGAAAAAGCATACACGATTGTTCATGATTCGCTGGTAATAACAGTTGCGCAATACAGAAATATTATGTATAATGAATCGAGATAAGTGTAAGCGCTTACGCTCCCCGCTGCAATGGCTAACCAGAGCGACGAATAAGGCAGACACGGTAAAAGGGGAAACGTCTGTCAGAACCCGTATTTAGGCGGTGAATAATGAAGATGTTTAGAGGGACACCATGATGAACATATATAATATCGCAGAGCTTGCAGGAGTATCCATTGCTACCGTTTCCAGGGTGGTAAACGATAGCCCCCGCGTAAGTGAAAAGACTAAACAAAAAGTCAGGGCAATTATGGAGGAAAACGGCTATACTCCCAACGTGTTTGCAAGGGGGTTGGGCCTTGATTCCATGAAGACCATCGGAATTTTATGCCCAGATGTATCCGACGCCTATATGGCAACTGCAGTTGCCCATTTAGAGAGCCTTATGCATGAACACGGTTATGACTGTATCCTGTGCTGCAGCGGTTTTGAGCAGACAATAAAAGAGAAGTACGTAAGTCTTCTCTTAGCCAAACGCATCGATGCATTAATTATGGTTGGTTCCACCTATGCAGGTGCAGAGGGAGAGGAAAGCCGTGTACAATATGTATTTGAAGCCGCCAGACAGGTTCCCGTTTTTTTAATTAATGGATATTTAGACGGTGAGAATATTTACTGCGCTTATGGAGATGATTATCAGGCTACCTATGACGTAACCAGCCAGATGATCGAATCAGGCCGCCGCAGAATTCTTTTTCTGTGCGATTCACATTCCTACAGTGCAACAAGGAAGCTTGCCGGCTATGAGTCAGCCTTAAAAAGCCATGGTCTGCCAGTGCTTGGCGACTTAAAGCTGTATGTAAAAAACCGGATTCATACCGTGCGTGATATTCTCCTGGAACGAAGAGATTTACGGTTTGACAGCGTAATTGCCACAGACGACGGTCTTGCAGTAGGTGCGATTAAGTATGCAAACGCTAAACTTCTAAAGATACCAGAAGATATGTGCGTTACAGGCTTTAACAATTCTGCTCTGTCAATCTGTAGTGATCCGGAGCTTTCCAGTGTGGATAACCGGTTAGAGGAACTGTGTAATATAACCATCAGCAATATGATGAAGATTCTTCAGGAGAAGGATCCGGGAATCAGCCAGAACTGCAAGGTACCCTGCCGGCTGGTAAAGCGCTGTACAACAGATTTTTAGGCTATTGTAAATTCTTTTTTTGTGTGGTACAATTATAATCCTGTAAATATAACGACACCAGAAAGCATGCTCTGTATCCCAAGGGGGACAGAACATGCTTGAATGCGTGGTTGAGTAGAAAGAACGGTGGCAGATATGGAGCTGGCTGAAGATAAAGTGGTGCTGTGCGGCGCCAATTCTTATGAACAGAAATATTATTTTAATGAACAGTTTAAAAGTCTCCCGGAGAACATCCGGCAGGAGCTTCAGGTCATGTGTGTACTCTACACCGAAGACATAGGCGGAGTTCTGGTTCTGGAGTTTGAGGAAGATGGAACTTTGGAATTTAAGGTAACGGCACCAGAAGAGGACTATCTATTTGATGAAATCGGAAGTGTGCTTAAGATTAAGCAGTACCAGCGTGAAAAGCGGGACCTTTTGGAGTCCCTTGAGATGTATTACCGTGTTTTTTATCTGGGAGAAGAATTAGAAGACGGAGAAAAAGACAGTTGAAACTTAGAATAGGAAATGTAACGTTTGA
>JAQSYE010000196.1 GCA_029256305.1 Lacrimispora sp.
CAGCCAGGAGTTTCCTACGATTAAGCTCTTTCAACTAATCCGGATCTTAAACAGGAAGTACATACGTACATCTTTTTAGCGCCGCCTGTTACTTTAACTTTAACGGACTTTACATTTGCTTTCCACATCTTATTAGACCTTCTATGGGAATGGCTCACTGCGTTGCCAAAGTGAGCAGCCTTTTCACAAATTGCACATTTAGCCATGATTGCACCTCCTTAAAAGTTACTTGGATTTTTTATTGGTTGAAAAATCCACAACAAGTGTATGATAACAGAAATTACAGCGATTTGCAAGTGAAAAATAAAAATTTGTTTCTTTTTTTGGAAAAATCATGTATAATCATAACAGACAGAAAGAACGGAGGTAGAGACTATGAAGGGTTATATCAATAATAAACTGGGCGAGATCCAGGTAAGCCCTGATGTTATCGCTATGTACGCCGGAACCACAGCGGTTGAGTGCTTCGGTATTGTCGGTATGGCGGCTGTCAGTATGAAAGACGGACTCGTTAAGCTATTAAAACGGGAAGGACTGACACATGGAATTAATGTGACGATTCAGGACAACCATATCACCATTGATTTTCATGTAATCGTAGCATATGGAATCAGTATTTCAGCAGTAGCTGATAATCTGATTGAAAATGTAAAATACAAAGTAGAAGAATTCACCGGTATGACGGTAGATAAAATTAACATCTTTGTCGAAGGCGTAAGAGTGATTGATTAAGGAGGAAACTACCTGTGGGTATGAAGTATATAGACGCAAAGATGCTGCAGAAAGCATTTTTAGCAGGTGCAAAAGAGCTGGAATCCAAAAAGGACTGGATTAATGAATTGAATGTGTTTCCAGTTCCAGATGGAGATACCGGAACGAACATGACTATGACTATTATGTCAGCGGCAAAGGAAGTGGCTGCCATTGAGAATCCAACCATGGAATCGTTGGCAAAGGCTATTTCTTCCGGGTCTTTAAGAGGCGCAAGAGGAAACTCTGGCGTAATCTTATCCCAGTTATTCCGAGGATTTACAAAAGAGATCGCAACCGCTGACCAGGTGACAGTTACTATTTTGGCTAATTCCTTTGTAAGAGCTACAGAGACAGCCTATAAGGCGGTTATGAAGCCGAAAGAGGGAACCATTCTGACCGTAGCAAGAGGCATGGCTGAAAAAGCGGCTGAGCTGGTTACTGAAACAGAGGATATTCTTGAATTTTGCAGTAAGGTTGTTGAGCAGGGCGATTATGTATTGAGCCAGACTCCGGAGATGCTGCCGGTATTAAAGCAGGCTGGTGTAGTAGATTCCGGCGGTCAGGGACTGATGCAGGTGGTAAAGGGTGCTTTTAACTTCCTGTCAGGTAAGGAAGTTGACTTAACGGTAGATACTGCAGGACATGTGGAGCCGGTTATAAACTTTGAAAGAAGTGCTCTGAAAGAAGCGGATATTAAATTTGGATACTGTACAGAATTTATTGTTAATTTGGAAAAGCCATTTAACGAAAAAAAAGAGCAGGAATTCAAAGGATATTTAGAATCCATAGGAGATTCCCTGGTAGTTGTATCCGATGATGATATTGTCAAAGTTCACGTTCATACCAACGATCCGGGTTTGGCCATTCAGAAGGCTCTTTCCCTTGGCTCTTTGTCCCGTATGAAGATTGATAATATGAGGGAAGAACATCAGGAAAGACTGATTAAGGAATCTGAAAAGCTGGCAGCGCAGCAGAAGGCGGAAGCAAAGAAATCAGAACCAAGAAAATCCTATGGCTTTATCTCGGTATCAGCAGGAGAGGGGCTTGATGAGATTTTTAGCGGTATTGGAGCAGATTACTTAATCCAGGGCGGGCAGACAATGAATCCAAGTACTGAGGATATGTTAAATGCCATTGACCAGGTAAATGCTGATACCATCTATATACTGCCGAATAACAAGAACATTATTCTGGCTGCAGAACAGGCCAAAAGTCTGGTAGAGGATAAGCGAGTAATCGTCATTCCTTCCAAGACAATTCCCCAGGGAATCACTGCAATTATTAATTTTGCGCCTGATTTATCTCCTGAGGAGAATGAAGCAAACATGACGGAAGAGATGGCTCGTGTAAAGACAGGGCAGATTACTTATGCAGTCCGTAACACCACCATCGATGATATCGAAATCAAAGAGGGCGATATCATGGCTCTGGGCGACCATGGCATTCTTGCTGTTGGAGAAGAGATTGAAGCAACTGCCCTTAAATCACTGGAAGCCATGGTAGAAGAGGAATCAGAACTGATTACCATTTATTATGGCAAAGAAGTCAGTGAGGAAGATGCCACAGCACTCAAGGAGAAAACGGAAGAACAATTTTTAAATTGTGAAGTAGAACTTCATTCCGGCAGTCAGCCGATTTATTATTATCTGATTTCCGTGGAATAAAAAGGAGTCAAAACTGTATAATTCCGGGCAGACGGGACTCTCGTCTGCTCGGTTTTTGATATTCTGAGATAAAATGAAAGGAGGTGCTGAAACGAATGAACACAAAAACCATTGAAACCCTGAAAGGAATCGGTGAAAAGACCGGAAAACTGTTTCAAAAGATTGGAGTTGACACCATAGAAGATCTTCTGGAATATTATCCAAGAGCATATGATACGTATGAGGACCCCTCACCCATTGTTGAAATCAAACCGGATGCAGTCATGACCGTGGCCGGGATGCTTGAAAGAACACCGGATGTAAAACGTTACAGCCGTGTACAGGTTGTTACAGCAACTTTAAGAGATGGATCGGGCACCATGCAGCTGATCTGGTACAATATGCCTTATCTGCATTCTACCTTAAAGGCTGGAATGCGGGCGGTTTTCCGCGGTAAAATTATTAAGAAAAGCGGACGTTTCATCATGGAGCAGCCTGAAGTGTATACGTCAGAAGCCTATGAAGAGATCATTCATTCCATGCAACCTGTTTATGGGCAGACGAAAGGTCTGAGCAATAAGACCATTGTACGGGCTCAAAAGCAGGCGCTCAGTGTCCGGCTTATGAGCAGGGATTATCTGCCTGCAGATCTGCGAAAGAAGCATGAACTGGCAGAATATAATTTTGCAATTGAACATATTCACTTCCCGACGGATAGGAAAGAGCTTTTGTTTGCCAGAAAAAGGCTGGTTTTTGATGAGTTTTTTCTTTTCTTAATGGCGGTCAGACGTTTAAAGGACAAAAGAGAGAACAAAACAAGCCCGTTTGCATTCCAATTATCAGAGGAGGTAGAAACATTTCAGACCAGACTGCCTTATTCTTTGACAGGGGCTCAGCAGAAAGTTCTTGATGAGGTATATGCAGATATGACTGGCGGTCAGGTTATGAACCGCCTTGTGCAGGGAGATGTTGGATCGGGAAAAACCATTATAGCCATACTGGCTTTGCTTCAGGCAGCTTATAACGGTTATCAGGGAGCATTGATGGTTCCTACAGAGGTTCTTGCCAGGCAGCATTATGAATCCATGACAGAGCTGTTCCTCAAATACCATATTAATAAGATGCCAATTCTCGTTACCGGTTCCATGACTGCCAAGGAAAAAAGAATTGCCTATGAGAAAATAGCGAAACATGAGGCTGACATAATTATAGGAACCCATGCATTGATTCAGGATAAAGTAATCTATGACAAACTTGCTCTGGTCATTACAGATGAACAGCACCGGTTCGGCGTAGGGCAGAGAGAACTGCTGGGGAAAAAGGGAGAAGAGCCCCATGTAATGGTGATGAGTGCAACTCCCATACCAAGAACTCTGGCCATTATTATATATGGCGATCTGGATATTTCCGTGATCGACGAACTTCCTGCCAATCGGCTTCCCATAAAAAACTGTGTAGTAGATACCGGATACCGAAAAAAGGCTTATGATTTTATGAAAAAGGAAGTTGCAGCCGGTCGTCAGGCTTATGTAATCTGTCCCATGGTTGAAGCGAGTGAAATGATCGAAGCGGAAAATGTGGTGGACTATACTGCTGCGTTAAAAGAAGCTCTTCCTGGAATGAGTATTGAATATCTTCATGGCAAGATGAAGGCGAAAGAAAAGAACAGCATTATGGAACGGTTCTCCGCTGGCGAAATCTCAGTTCTTGTTTCCACTACTGTAGTTGAGGTAGGAGTTAATGTGCCCAATGCTACAGTTATGATGATCGAAAATGCGGAACGCTTTGGGCTTGCCCAGCTTCATCAGCTAAGAGGCAGGGTTGGGCGCGGCAAGCATCAGTCTTACTGCATTTTAGTAAATAACTCGGATCAGGATGGCACAAAGGAACGGCTGGATATACTAAACCGGTCCAATGACGGCTTTTTTATTGCCTCGGAAGATTTAAAATTAAGAGGACCGGGTGATATATTTGGCATTCGGCAAAGCGGAGATCTGGAATTTAAGCTAGGTGATATTTTTACTGATGCCAACTTACTAAAGACGGTATCAGAGGAAGTAAAATACATTTTTTCAAAAGATCCTGATCTGGATAAAGAGGAGAATGCAGAACTGAAAAGAAAGCTCAGTGAATATCTGGAGAAAAGTTACGACAGGCTGAATCTATAATTGATAGAATTGAATTATTTAAAAGGAGGCAGCAGTATGGATAGGAAAATTTTAAAGGCAGATGCTAAAAATGCTATGAAACAGGCATTCATAAGCCCGTATATGGTTACTGTAATAATGGGAGTAATCCTTATGGTTTTAACAGTAATTCAGGTTTTTTTGGACAAATGGCAGGAAATACTGGAAAGCAGTAATGCAGGAGCCGACCAGTGGCGGTCTTATATACTATTTAGTATTGTTTTCTTTGTGATATATTTTATCTTAAGTACACTGCTGGAATTTGGTTATCAGTCTTTCTGTTTAAAAGTGGCGAAACGCGATGAATCCATGTCTTATGGAGACTTATTTTCCAGTGCTTCCTATTTTTTTAAGGCATTGGGGCTCTATTTTATAATAGGAGTATTTGTTTTTCTTTGGTCTCTTCTGCTTATTATCCCAGGCATAATAGCCGCATTAAGGTATTCCCAGGCTATTTTTATTATGGTAGAAAACCCGGATAAAGGTGTTTTTCAGTGTATTGAAGAGAGCAAGGACATGATGGACGGACATTTGTGGGAATTTTTTGTTTTGAATTTGTCCTTTATCCTGTGGCATTTACTTGCGCTCATCACCTGCAGTCTGTCTTATATTTATGTATATCCTTATGTGACTGTGACACAGGCAAATTACTATAATAAAATAAAAGAATAAGAGCAGATAACGGGAGGAAAACCATTGAATTCATCCGGCCTTTCTGATAGAATATGTTTTATGTGAAAAGGACCAGATAAGTGGAGGATTGCGGAAGATGAATTGTGTTATAATAGGAATTGCCGGAGGTACCGGTTCAGGAAAGTCAACATTTACTAATCGGCTGAAAGAAGCGTTTTGTGATGATATAGCAGTTCTTTACCATGATAATTATTATAAACGACAGGATGGGGTTCCTTTTGAAGAAAGAAAAAAGATGAATTACGATCATCCGGAAGCATTTGAGACAGAGCTTTTGCTGAAACAGCTATCTGCACTACGAAGCGGAGAATCAGTTGAATGTCCGGTTTATGACTATTCCAAGCACAACCGTTCTGATAAGTTTGTTAAAGTGGCTCCCAAAAAGGTTATTTTAGTCGAAGGAATTTTAGTATTTGTTGATGAGCGTTTGAGAGATATGTTTGATATTAAGATTTTTGTCGAGGCTGATGCAGATGAGAGGATTTTACGCCGTGTAATCCGTGACGTAAAAGATCGGGGCAGAGATATTGAAGGAGTCGTGGAACAGTATTTAACTACAGTAAAGCCTATGCACTATCTATACGTCGAACCGACAAAACCTATGGCTGACGTAATTATAAACAGCGGCATGAATGAGGTGGCCTTTCAGCTGGTTAAAACCAACGTTGAAAAGATACTTAGTGAAGGCTGATTAACCTTGCTGCATCATAAATAATATGAAGTAGTTCATTTTTTTCCTGAAAATAACATTTTACGAAAAACCTTCTAGTGTATTTCACTCTATTAAAGCCATAATAGGAGTGTAGCACAAAACACACCATGAAAGAAACTTTTAACATGGTGAATAGATGAAAAGGAGGCATTTTATTATGTCAGGAAAATCTAACACTACAAATGTACCAGAAGCAAAAGAAGCAATGGATCGTTTCAAAATGGAAGTAGCAAACGAATTAGGTGTGCCGTTAACAAGTGGTTACAACGGAAATTTAACTTCCGCACAGAATGGTTCCGTAGGCGGATATATGGTTAAGAAAATGATCGAAGCCTATGAAAGACAGATTGCAGGAAAATAATCTGTAACAATTCAAAGGGAGCTACAGCCGGTAATCATCAATTTGATTACAAAGGGGCTGTAGCTCCTTTCTTTTTTTGTTGTATAATTTCCGTATTCATACTATAATAGTTTGGAAAAATAATGTGAGGAAGCTGTATATGAGAGTAATTGCTGGAAAAGCCAGAAGACTTGTTTTAAAGACAATAGAAGGTCTGGATACGAGACCAACTACCGACAGAATAAAAGAAACACTTTTTAATATGATTCATGACAGTATTGGAGACTGCTATTTTCTGGATTTATTTTCTGGAAGCGGAGCAATCGGAATAGAGGCCTTAAGCAGAGGCGCGAAGATGGCAGTTATGGTGGAACAAAATCCCAAGGCTGCTGAATGCATCCGGGAGAATCTAAAGACTACCCGGCTGGAAACGGACGGGGTGGTGATGAACTGCGATGTTCTGACTGCACTAAAGCGGCTGGAAGATAAGGACTATGAGTTTGATATTGTATTTATGGATCCACCTTACCGAATGGAATGGGAAAAAAGAGTCCTGGAATATTTTGCGGATTCAACCGTGATTGGGGAAGAAACCACCATCATTATCGAAGCTTCCCTTGATACGGATTTCGATTATCTTAAGTCTATGGGATATGAGATTATGAAAGAAAAAATTTACAAAACAAATAAGCATGTGTTCGTTGGAAGAACAGGGAAAGAATAAATAAGAGGAAAAAACAATATGAGAAAAGCAGTATATCCAGGAAGCTTTGATCCGGTGACTTTTGGTCATCTTGATATCATTGAGCGATCAGCAAGAATGTGTGACCATTTAATTATCGGGGTTTTAAATAATTATTCCAAAACTCCGTTGTTTTCTGCAGAAGAACGTGTTAATATGTTAAAGAGCCTAACCAGTGGTTTTCCTAATGTAGAAGTGAAATCTTTTGGTGGGTTGATGATAGATTTTGTACGAGCCAATCAGGCGGATGCGGTAATCCGCGGGCTTCGCGCTGTAACGGATTTTGAATACGAATTGCAGATTGCACAGACAAACCGGGTGATTGCACCAGAGGTGGATACTGTGTTTTTAACAACGAATTTAAAGTATTCTTATTTAAGTTCCAGCATTGTGAAGGAGATTGCCTCTTATGGCGGTGAGATAAACGCGTTTGTGCCCGAAGAGATTGCAGAACGTGTAAGGAATAAAATAGAAGATAGAACGAAATAAAGCAAGGAGTGTCCGTATTATGATGAGCAGAATTGAACAGTTAATCGGTGAAATCGAAGAATATATTGACAGTTGTAAGTACCAGCC
>JAQSYE010000197.1 GCA_029256305.1 Lacrimispora sp.
TTACCTGCAGTCAGGTTGAAGAATGCGGTCTGCTGAAGAAGATTGGTGAATGTATTACTAATATAATCCATGTTAATCCCTCCATAAGGAATCCGCGCTATTTATTGTTATAGCGGATCTTTCCGTACTAGTTTAATGTAGCCAAAGTTGCGCCTGCTTCTACGGAATCACCCACTGCTGCTTGAACGCTGGCAATTGTTCCATCGGAAGGTGCTACGATTTCGTTCTCCATCTTCATGGCTTCCAGAACAAGAAGGACTTCGCCTTTTTTTACAGCCTGTCCTGCACTTACTTTTACACCAAGTATTTTGCCAGGCATTGGAGCGGTTATTTTCACGGAACCTTCCACACCTGAAGCGGCTGCCTTTTTAGGCGCCGGAGCTGCAGTTTTAACCGGTGCGGATACCGCTGCCGGAGCTGCTACTGCTGCTGTACCTGTTGTTTCTTCTACGCTTACATCGTAAACATTACCATTCACTGTAATTTTATAATTTTTCATGATGACAATCCTCCTGATTTTATGCTTTTTTCCAATTACCGGTTGCTGCACGCTTAATGGAACGAACAACAAGGCCGCTTGGTGAAACTCCTTCAGATGCTGCAATTGCTGCTGTTATTACAGCTGCCAGTTCCAGATCATCTTTCAGCTCATCTTCCTCTGCGAGGGGTTCGGTAAATACCGGTTGGGCTTCAGCAGCCACCTTTGTTTCCGATGCATTTCTTTTATTAAGCAATTTCTCTTCAAATATGCTGATATAACGAAATCCACCAATCAGCAGACTGATAAATATTAATACTACAAATACCGTTCCCATTCCCATCAGTGTATTAAAACCGGCCTTTTCCATCTTTTCAGCCATACTGTACTGTGGAATAAATGCCACTCCGGTTATCTTGGAAAGCTTATGGTCAAAGGTTACGGTGAAATCCATACTTCTCTTTTCAAATACAGTATTGACCGTAGCAGTGTATCCATCCTTGCTCTCTTCTAATTTTACAGAATCCGAAGCTGAGATAAAACCGCCCAAATCACCCTTTACATTATTCCAGGAATCGATTCCCTCTGCAAGTGCAGCCACCTCATCCTTTTTTTCCAGGCTCTTTTTCATCTGCGCGCTGTCTTTGCCCTCAAGGCCGGTGTACAGCTCCAGATACGAGGCGACGGGAATCTGCTCAAGCTGCGCTTTCATATCGGCATCGATTCCGTCGGCTTTCTTACCGGCACCACCACATGCAGATAATGAAAAGAGGCAGACTGCCATAGTAAGACCCAATACTGCTCGTTTCAAATTTAATTTCATATGCCTGTCACCTCATTCTAAATCGTGCCATGTTTTTTCGCCGGACGATCCTCTCTCTTTGTGAATAACATCTCAAATGCAGCGATAACTCTGGCTCTTGTCTCACTGGCATCGATGATATCATCAACATATCCTCTTTTTGCTGCAGCAAGTGCGCTGGACTGCAGAGTACGATAGCTTTCTGCCTTCTCCTCCATCACTGCCTTGCCGTCTTCTCCCTTTGCAATCTCATCTGCATACATGATCTTTGCTGCCTGAACCGGATCCATCATTCCTATTGTTGCTTCTGGCCATGCATATACAATATCTGCACCAATGGATTTGCTGCTCATCGTAAGATAAGCGCTTCCCAGTGCCTGACCAATCACAACAGTTACTTTTGGTACAGTTGCGTTGGCAAATGCATAAGTGAGCTTTGCGGCTGTCTTTGCAATGGTTTTCTCAGAGCCATTTGTGCTCTCATACCCGGTTGTGTTCACCAACGTGAGAACCGGAATGTCAAATGCATCACAGAACCCAACAAATTCCGCCGCCTTCTCACAGCCTTGTCCCGTTAATTTAGCTTCACAGGTCATGGTCTTTAACCCATTGTCGTCATAGGATTCTGTTCGATTGGCAACGCAGCCCACAGTGCTTCCGTTTAAACGGATAAAGCCGGTAACCATAGAGGAGCCATATTCTTTTCTGGTCTCCATAAAGAAATGATTATCAGAAATCTGCGTGAGCGCAATTTTTGTATCTCCAACATAGTTTGCTAAATCGGAGCATACGCGGTTTAAATCATCCGTGCACTCATCGTAAGACATGTCGTCCTCGCTATTAGCAGGTAAAATCGTTACAAGGGTTCTGATATTATCAAAAATATCTTCTTCCTCTCCGATAAAATCTACCAGGCCAGCTTCCCTGCTCTGAAAGCCAGCAGAAGCGGTATTTAATTTTTCCGTATAGTTATCCTGAATGGCATTAGGGGAATTAACAAACAGCTTCGCAGACTTTCCTTCCATAAAAGTAAAATCTGCCATAGCTGCAGAAACAGCCATGCCACCTCCGCATGTGCCGAAAATCGCCATGATCTGTGGTACCACTCCTGATGCTAAAGTCTGGCTCATATAAATCTCACCAAAGCCGTTTAAGGCATCTGTTGCCTCTTGAAGTCTTAATCCGGCACAGTCAATCAGACCGATCACCGGCGCTCCCATTTTCACAGCCATGGTGTAAAGTCGTGTGATTTTTTTAGCATGCATCTCTCCTACAGCCCCTCCGAAAACGGATGAGTCCTGGCTGTACACATACACAAGGCAGCCCCCGATGGTACCGTAGCCGGTAACAACACCGTCAGAAGGAGTTTCCCTTGCTGTCATGTTGAAGTCTGTGCTTCTTGCTGTTACATAACCGCCGACTTCAACAAAACTGTTCTCATCAAGCAAAGCGTGAATTCGATTACTTGCTGATGTTTGTGTTGAATTACTCATTTTGCAATCCTCCATTTTGTAATATTTGCATAGCCTACGTTATAAAAATAACGAAATGACTATATAATAACACCAATTTCTGCCAATTATAATTGTATAATTATTTTCAACTTATTTCAAGCCTTTTTTAGTAAAAAAAGAGCAAAAAACTATGGATTTCTCACAATCCATTGTCTCTTGCTCCTAATTTTCGCCGGCATAATATCGACTCGTGTCGAATTTTCCGGCATTTTGTATAATTTTGTCGATCATTTTTGTATGTTGTATACAATGCTATTCTTTGATTTCTGTAATTCCCATACTACCCTCTGATGATTCCTGGAATATAATCCTGGAGGCGCCCTCTCCCAACACGATTTTCTCCGCCGTTTTCTTTAAAGTGGCTGTGTCGACCTTGGCTACTGCGACCATTAAATCATCCCCAAATACCATATCCGGATTCTGCTTTAATAAATCTTCCTGCTTTTTTAAATTAATTGTTTCCTGATCCCCGTTGATAAACACGCATGGATAGGTAATAAGCTCTGCAAGTGCTTCTAAATTCCTGTCTGAAACTGCTTCCTGTATTTTTTCCGCAAAGGCTTCCGCCTGCTTTCCCGGTCCCGCGTAGGTCTCGTCAGCTTGCGATTCTTCCTGATCGTCCATAAGTGAGCCCGGCTCCATATCTTCTGATGAAACCGTTCCTTCTGTGCTGCTTTCCGTTATGGTCTTTTCCATAATCCCATACGCAGCCTCTGATTCCGTCATCTGGGTAGCGTTTAGACCGGCGGTGGAATCCTCCTTTTTCCCACAGCCGGCTGCAAAAAATACAGCCAGTGCAATGACAAAACAAACGATACCGAATCTTTTCCTGAGCATCTTTTTTTTCGTTCCTCCCTGAGTCCATTTACTGCTTCGCGCACAGTATAGCACCGGTAAAGATTGGAAGTCAATAGAGTTTCCAAAACCGTAAACCTTAGTCATTTTTCCGTAAGATATTTGTCCGCATATTTAATTATTTATATTCTTTATGCAGCGTAAATCCTCTTCCCCGTACCTCTGTTACCTGGTTGATAATCATAAAGGCATGGGGATCAATTTCAAGAACCAGCTCATTGAGTTTGGGCAGCTGCCGTCCTGATATTACAGTAAGAACAGCAAATGATGCCTCCCTTAAATGGCCTCCTTCACTGGCAAGCAGGGTGGTCCCCCGGTCCATACGCCGCTGTATCTCCTGGCTGATCTGGTCATATTCTCTACTGATGACCTTTACCTGCATCTGATTTCGGCCTGCCATAAGCACTTTATCCAGAATCAAGGTATATAAAAGAACAAGAAGGATTCCATAAAGAATCTGTTCCATGCTGGAAAATATCATCTGTGAGAGAAGAATCAGACAGTCAAAAACCAACATTGTCTGTGAGATGGATAAATTCCACTTTTTGTTCAGTATGAGTGGCGGTATATCCATGCCCCCGGTAGAAGCGCCCGCCCGTATTACCATACCAATACCGGCACCAATTAAAAGACCGGAAAACACGGTGGCAAGCATACGATCCTGGGTAATGACCATATTGCCGAGCAGATTCCCAAAAACCCCCAGAATAAAGGGATAATAAAAAGTACTGATCATGGTTGTCAGTGCGAAGGCCTTTCCCAGTACGAATGCGCCAGCAGTAAACATAACGATATTAAAAATTCCGATAAAAAGAGCTATTGGAATTCCAAATTTTCCATGGGCTACTAAAGCGAGACCTGTCGTACCACCTGTAATCAGTCCATTGGGAAGAATAAACAGGGAAACAGCAAGCGCATATACGGTGTTTCCTGCCAGCACCGCCGCTATTTTTTTCAAATTCATACTTCAGTAACTTCCTTTCGTATTCTTATTGTGCTAAAAACTTCGCTCTTAAATCATTCCTTTTCTCCGGAGTCACAAAAAGTCGTTCGGTCAGATAATGGTCTATGGTTCCAAATGACTGCTCTATAGCAGAAAATGCACGGAGGATATAAGCCTCTGAAACAGTAAATAATACCCTGACGCACTCTGCAAGGCCTTTATCCCCAGTCTCCTTTTCAATCAGGGAACAGGTGTAATTTACCTGCTCCATTACGTAATCGTTGGTCTTTACAAAATCACTTATGATGGTTTCCCGCTGAACCCCAAGTGCAGTCAGAAGCAGCGCTGTTCCAACACCCACCCGGTCCTTCCCTGCTGTGCAATGCCATAAAACTGCTCTGTCATCCGCTTCCAGCAGCAGATCAAAAAAACGGGAATACGAATCTGCTGCGTGGTCATTTAAAACAAGATCTTCGTAAAGCCTGTCCACATACGTCTCCGGTCTCCCACCCATGGAAGAGGCATGGAGAAGGATTGATTTGATCGCATCAGGTTCCCCTTCCTCTGCCTCTTGTTCTTCATCTTCAAAGGTGATTCCCACTGTCTTTTCATCCAGAATGGGATTAAATATATTATGAACTCCCGGCATATCCGGATCCGGTTTCTGTTTTCTCTCCGTTGCCGTTCTAAAATCAATGACGGTTCCAAGACCACATCTGTCGGATAATATCCGGATATCCTCACCGGTTGCCTCATATAAGGTTCCGCTCCTAATCAGCCTGCCCGGCAGTATCATCTTCCCATCCTGCGTTTTCAAACCGCCCAGATCTCTGGTATTGTGCAGCTTTTCAAGTTTTATTCTCCCCACAAGACCGGTATTTTTCTCATTCATTTTTAATGTTTCCTCCCATCCCTTTTGCGGCAGATTGCATCAAAGGGAATTGTATTTCTGTCAAGTATATCATAAGATTCCATTAAGCGGAAGTCAGTATTTGGGGAAAACCAGGCATGGAAAGATAACGGGAAAGGATATTTTTCAGGCACCAGAAAACAGTCAGGCGTTTGCTTCCATCTGTTAAATAAACCGGAAATTCCTTCACTGATTTGCCACTTAGCCAGTATGTAACAGCACCCACTTTCTGCCCTTTTTTAACAGGGGCTTCTAACTCATTTGGGATGCTGGTCTTTACAGTGACCTTCTCATCATCTGCCAGCAACAGCTTTATGCTTTTCTCCCTATCCTCTGCCATGGCACAGGCGATTAAGACAGGCTGGTCAAGCCCTCCAGATACTGGTATTCCCTCCTCTATCAGCACTTTTGGTAACTGGACTTCTTCATATACATCCCGGTAATGATAACGATCCATTCCGTACTGAAACAGTTTTCGGGCATCTGACCATTTATAGGTTTTGTGGGGAGGCCAGCCGCACCCTAAAAGGGCAATCGTAAAGATTCTGCCATCGCTTTTGACTGCGCCTACATAGGAATAGCCAGCACCTCCTGTAAACCCTGTTTTGCCTGAGAGCGCACCGCTCATGGAATTTAAAAGAGCGTTGTGGTTTGTGCAGCTAAAGGACCGTTTCCCGTTTACATCTGTAAAATAATAGTTCTGGGTTCCGGTTATCTCTAAAAATTCACTGCTTTTTGGAGAACTTCCGATGCAGTAATCCATAATCCTGGCCAAATCGGCTGCTGTAGTTGCATGTTCTTTTATTTCTCCATCGCTCTCTTCCTTTGCATCCAGGCCGTTGGGGGTAATAAAGTAGGTATTGCTGCACCCCAACTCCTTCGCTTTCTGATTCATCAGCTTAGCAAAGCCTTCCCTGCTACCTCCCACATGCTCCGCAATCATCATGGCTGCATCGTTGTGTGACTCAAGCATCAGACTGTAGAGTAAATCCTTTAGATAGATGGTTTCTCCTTTATAAACGCCTAAATGAACCTTGGGCTGGTTTGCCGCATTCTGGGTGGCAGTTACAGGATCAGAGAGATTCCCGTTTTCAAGAGCAATAATACAGGTCATAATCTTAGTGGTACTGGCCATAGGCCGCACCAGCTCCTGATTTTTTCCATATAAAATTCGGTTGGTTGAGGCATCCATTAATACTGCTGACTGAGCATAAAGATTCAGTTCGTCGGTTGTCTGTACCGGTGTCTTATGATCTACTTTTTCTGAAGTTACTGACGTATGGTTTTTAATAGCCTCTTTTTCTGCCAGTTTGCCCGCAAATATTCCTATAAAGGAAAAGATGGCGATTCCTGCTGCTGCCAGGAGTATTCCTTTGGCATGCCTCATAAAAGAGCCTCCCCCTTAACTTTATTTTATCCTATTCCGCGGATTTTTTAATTATTCCCCTTTACTTTTCGAACATATTTTCGGTATAATAAAAGAAAAAAGGAGACTCGGTTATGTCAACGGAACCTCTTATTTTCCACATTGATGTAAACTCTGCATTCTTAAGCTGGGAATCTGCTGACCGCTTAAGGCAGAATTCGGATGCTCTTGATTTACGCACCATAGCCTCTGCAGTAGGCGGCGATGCACAGTCAAGACACGGAATCGTGCTGGCAAAATCTACACCCGCCAAAGAGTATGGGCTCATAACCGGAGAGCCCATCGCCCAGGCTCTTCGCAAATGTCCGGGACTTACAATAGTTCCTGCCCGCTTCGATATCTATCTGGAATATTCCAAAAGACTGATGGATCTTCTGTCCGATTATTCTCCGGATATTGAGCAGTTCAGCATTGACGAAGCATTCCTCGATATGACTTCTACCATTCATTTATTCGGATCACCGATTGATACTGCAAACCTGATACGGGAAAGAGTCTGGCAGGAACTTAATTTTACGGTAAATATCGGGATCGCGCGCAATAAGCTGTTGGCCAAGATGGCTTCGGATTTTAAAAAGCCCAATCTCTGCCATACTCTGTTTACTCATGAAATCAAAACCAAGATGTGGCCTCTGCCTGTGGGAGAGTTGTTTTTTGTAGGACATTC
>JAQSYE010000198.1 GCA_029256305.1 Lacrimispora sp.
AATGCGTCAGGAACCAGGTGATATGCAGCTGGTTTCTGACGCATTTTCATATAGTTGTTATTTTTTCTTCTTTGGAATATTCGAATGATGAATCTCTTCTGAGAATTCCGTTAATAACCGGCGTCGCTGTGCAGCATTCTCCGGCGTCCACTCTGGATTTTGAATCTTACGCTTTGCTGAGGCACGAACCAGCGGGTAACAGGCTGAGAAAAATACTACCAAAGCCATACCTGCAAAAAAACCCAGAGTCTGTCCTTTAATAAACGGCATACTGAACATGGCAACGATAAGACCTGCCAGGGTAAACAAGGAGCTGTACGGAAAACCACAAAGCCTGCAATTTCCCTCTGGCTTCCCATTTTTCCTCCGGAATTGGATATGAGTTGCCATGAGTATCATATAAGTGAAAAGAAGAGCAAATCCGCCGGAGCTGATTAAGAATAAATATACTTGTGGAAAAATAAGTCCAACATAAAGAAACAGCAACATGGAACAGCCGGAAAAAAGAATACCGCGATAAGGGACGTCGGTTCTGTCTCTTAGAAAACCGGGTCCCAGACCATCCTCTACCAGAGAGCGAAGCATTCTGCCGATTCCAAACATGGCTGCTACCATTGTGGACAAAATGGCACTGATTAAGATGACTGTCATGGCAGTGCCGGCCCAACTCATCCGATACTGGTTTAATGCCGTGACCATGGGGCTCACATCTTCGCTTAAAGATGAGGTAGGCACCAGAAGCAGAAGGACGGAAATGCAGAGAATATAAAGTGTCACAAGCCATCCCACAGTCATATGAATGGCCCGTGGAATATTTTTTTTCTTGTCCTTTGTTTCACTGGCTGCAAGTCCTATAATTTCAAAACCTGCATAGGTGAACAGGACAATCAACATACTGCCCGCCAGGCTTTTGATGCCGCCGGGGAGGAAAGGTTCAGATCTTAAAACCTGAAATCCCATTGGGTGAGAACCAGGAATCAAGCCGAATACGATTAAAGCGCCAAAAAGGATGAATCCCAGGATAGCAACGATCTTTACTCCTGCAAGGATACTTTCCAGGCTGCTGAGCTGACTGGCTCCCAGAAGATTGATAAGGGTCACTCCGAGAATTAAAATCGTGCCAAGTATCGGTATGGAAATAGTGGGAAACCATGTGCGAAACAGCAGTGAGACAGCCGTTGCCTCACTTGACATGGAGATTACCATACCGGTCCAATAGACCCAGCCAACAACAAATCCGGCGCCATGGCTTAAATATTCCGCGGCAAATGACCGGAAGGAACTGGAGGCAGGATTTGAAACCGTCATTTCTGAAAGGGCAAACAGAATGAAATAGACCATGACTCCACATATAAGGTAAGAAAGTATGATCCCTGGACCAGCGGCCTGAATGGCAACGGAAGACCCCAGGAAAAAGGAACCGCCAATCACAGTCCCCAAAGCCATCATTGTTAAGTGACCTTCAGTCAGGCCATTTGATTTCTGTTTCATAGAACGCCTCGCTTTTTGCTTTTTGTCTTATTATTTCTGTTATTGTAAAAGTTATTCGAAATAAAAAAACACAAAGAAAAAACAAGGAGTAACTCTTGGGTTTTTTAAGAATCTTTCCCCTCATCCATCATCAAATTGAGAGATAAAGCATCATTATAAGCCTGTTTGCATGCATCCAAGTCTTTTTCCAGCAGTGCGTTGTAGATAATAACATGCTGGTCCGGATCTTCGCTATATTTTTTTTCAATCCAGAGATTATTTTTCCTGGGAATAATTTCTAGTAAATACTGCTGGATTATATTTTTAATTAGTAAAAACAAATCTGCATAAACCGTGTTGTGGCTGATCCGGAAAATATGATAATGAAAAACAAGATCTTCTTCTACCAGTGCCTGAATGGTTTCTTCCGTTCCTTTTTCCTGACACTCCTTTAGGGCCACCAGATATCGATCCAGCTGCTTTTTTAAATTTTCCAGTTCATGGTCGGTAGCATGGATCATAGCCAGCCTGCAGCAGTCCACTTCAATCAGCATACGCAGCGAATATATTTCATCAAACGGTTTTTTTGAAGAAAAAAAGTCTGAAATGTCATAGAAAATATCTCCTAGAGAGAATTTTTTCACGTAAGTTCCTTCCCCGACTTTCGTCTCCACAACCCCTAATGTATTCAGTTTCTGAAGTGCCATACGTACAGTGAGACGGTTCACTCCATAAAGTTCTGCTAAGCTGCTCTCAGATGGAAGTTTTTCACCCACCTGCCATTCTTCTGCAAGAATGGATTGTTTCAAACTTTCACATACCTGCTCAACAGCAGATATGTGTGTAATTTTCATTGATTTTTTATCATTCATTTTTTATCACTCGCTTCTTAAAAGTTGTACTCATTTTGACATAAAAAAAGATATATTGCAATTCTTTTTTAGATTTGTCCAATTGTCTGAAAAAAGAAAATATAAAACATTGTAGAAAATACACAATACATGATGGCTAAAATTAGTAAAAACATAAAAAATAAACAAATTATTGACAGCAGACAGAAGTTGATGTACGATTGACCTAGCGAACAAGTGAACAAACAAACAAACAAACAAGGAGGTTATAAGATGAAAATTACAATGGTTGATGTATTTCAGATTAACAATCCGGAAAACCCAAACTGGAAGCCGATACTATGCCGGATCTATACGGATGAAGGAATATACGGAGATGGGGAAGCTGCCATGGCATACGGGATCGGCTCTACCGGAGCTTTTGGTATGGTACAGGATTTATCCAGGCTGATCATAGGGATGGATCCGCTTGACAATGAGGTGATCTGGAATAAGCTTTATAAGCAGACGTTCTGGGGACAAAATGGAGGGTGTGTCTTCACCGCAGGAATGAGTGCCATCGATTTAGCCTTATGGGATATACGGGGCAAATTCTTTGGTGTGCCAGTTTATAAGCTTCTTGGAGGTAAACGGCAGGATGATTTAAGAACGTATGCAAGCCAGCTGCAGTTTGGATGGCAGCCTTCCATGAAAGCTGCTTATACAACAGAGGATTACGTTAAGTATGCCCAAAAAGCAGTCGCTGAAGGATATGACTGTATTAAGATCGACTTTTTCACCTACAAAGAAGATGGCACAAGCTACAACGACATTGATCGGACCACACTTCTGTCTCCGGAACGGCTTAATACCATTGCAGGACGGGTGGAAGCAGTTCGTAATGCAATTGGTCCCAATGTAGATCTGATTATTGAAAATCATTCCTTTTTGGATGCGCAGTCTTCCGTCCAGCTTGGAAGAGCAATTGAAAAGTACAATATATTTTATTACGAAGAGCCCAACACTCCGGACCCTGTCACGGCAAAATACATATCAAGCAGCCTGAATTTCCCCATTGCAAGCGGGGAGAGAATCTATACCAGATGGCAGTATGCAAAATATTTTGAAAATGCCTCATTACAGGTGATTCAGCCGGATCTTGGAACGTGTGGAGGAATCACAGAAGTAAAGAAAATTGCAGATATGGCTTATACCTACGATGTTGCGGTCCAGGTACATGCCTGCGGCAGCCCCATCTGCACGGCAGCCGCACTTCAGATCGAATGTGTCATTCCCAATTTTGTTATTCATGAGCACCACATTGTGAATCTATGCGATTTTAATAAAATGTTATGTAAATACGATTATCAGCCAGTAAACGGCAAATTTAAGGTTCCGGAACTTCCTGGCCTTGGCAATGAACTCTCCGATTTTGTTATCAATGGAGAAAAGGTAACAATAAAAGGGGATAAGTTATTCTGGTCCATGTAATTATTTTTTTGGAGGAGGTATTTTATTATGGGCAAAAATACAGCTAAGCAAGAAGCTGGTGTTCTTGGGTTTACAGAATTGTGGGCGCTTGGAGTTGGTCAGGTAATCGGTGCAGGTGTTATTACTCTGATCGGCCCTGCCATAGGTCTGACCGGTTATTCGGTATGGCTGGCTTATTTTGTGGCCGTATGCCTTGGGGCAATCACAAATCTGCCGATTATTATTTTTTCATCTGTTACAAAGTATTCCGGAGGAGATTATTCCATTATCACGATGCTTGGGGGGCAGAAGGCTGGCGGAATGTATATTGTAGGATTTTCCCTACAGACTCTTGGAATGTCATTGTTTGCCACGGCTCTTGGCTGGTATGTAAATTCCATGTTTCCACAAGCAAATGGAATGATTGTTGGAATCTTTTTCCTTGTGTTCTTTTATTTTATTAATATGCTTGGAGTTGCAAACATGGCGAAAGCACAGAAGATAATGAGTGCAATTCTGGTAGCATCTCTTCTTATGTTCATTTTCGCAGGTGCAGGAAAAGCAAACTTTGCACCAGCATTTGCTTTTGGCAGCAGTGAATTTTTTAAAGGGGGAAGCAAAGGATTCTGGGCAGCGGTTATGCTGTTGGTTTACTCCTGTCAGGGATATAAATATAACGTAAATTACGGTGCCCAGACAAGGAATGCAACACGGAATATGCCTTTATCCATGTTGGCCGTTGTTCCTGTTCTGCTGGTGGTATACTGTGGAGCTGCACTGATTGATTCCGTTGTACTTCCACTTGAGACAGTACAAGGTCAGCCGCTTACTCTGGTTGCAGGTAAGATTCTTCCAGGAGTGCTGTTTTATGTGTTTATGTTTGGTGGTCCGATCATGGCACTTTTAACGACTATGAATTCCAGCTATGGTGCAATGTGCGGTCCCTTCTTAAAGGCCTCAAAAGATGGCTGGTTTCCGGAAAAACTGGGTGCAGTAAACAAGAAAGGCGGGGCATATGTTATTTTGACCATTCAGCTGGTTGTAGGGCTGATTCCGGTATTGTTAGGTTTTTCAGTTAAGACCATCGTCAATAATATGATGCTGATTACTTCTGTTTATAATTTCCTGTTATTTTACTCTCTGACCAGGGTTCCAAAAAGGATGCCGATTAAATGGGGAAAGGCCAGTATGCATATGAGTGACACGCTGTATTATTCCATACTCGCCATTGCATTTATAGTTCAGGCAATCATTGGCTGGAACTCCATGAGATCTTTAACACCAGCACTTGCAGTATTTAATATTATGGCTTTGATTATCTGCTTTACATATGCCATTTTGCGCCACAAATCAGGAAAAACTCATGTGGATACAGAAGGAATGGTAGAATTAGGATAGAAAGGGAGAATATCATTATGAAAATAACAAAAATTGATGTATTTCGTCTTCAAACTTCTAATAATCGTATGAATAGCCCTATTGGCTGCCGCATTTACACAGATAATGGAATCTTCGGAGATGGAGAGGCCGGAATGGCTTACGGAACAGGCGGAAGCGCCGCCTTTGGCATGGTATGCGACCTGGCAGAAATTGTAATAGGAATGAATCCTCTGGATACGGAAGCAATATGGGAGAAAATGTATAAAAGTACGTTTTGGGGACAGAATGGAGGTCCGGTAATATTTTCTGGAATCGCAGCCATTGATGTGGCTCTCTGGGATATTAAAGGAAAACATTTCAATGTTCCATGCTATGTTCTCCTTGGAGGAAAATTAAGAGATAAACTGCGCTGCTATGCCAGCCAGCTGCAGTTTGGCTGGGGAAAAGAAGGCGAGGAACAACTTTGGGCAGTGACTCCTGAAGATTACGCAAGCAATGCTCGTCTTGCAGTGGCAGAAGGTTATGATGCAATTAAAATTGATTTCTTTGACCGCGATGAGAATGGAGAAAAACTGACTTCTTTAGATACTACCGGACTTCTCAATTCCAAAAAGCTTCGTATGGTGGAAGCACGGATGAAAGCAGTCAGAGAAGCCATTGGTCCCGACGTGGATATTATTATGGAAAATCATTCCTACCCCGATGCGTTAAGCGCCGTACAGTTGGGGAAACTGGCGGAACAATATGGAATATGGGCATTTGAAGAACCCAATACTCCAGGAATTAAAACCTCAGAATATATTACAAAGAATATTTCCATTCCAATTGCAAATGGAGAACGAATATTCAGCCGCTGGCAGTATGCGCCGTATTTTGAGAAGAATTTAATTCAGCTGGCTCAGCCGGATATTGGAAACTGCGGAGGAATGACGGAAGTGAAAAAGATTTGTGATCTGGCCTATATTTATGATGTAGCCGTTCAGGTACATGTGGCAGGCAGTCCTCTTTCTACTAACGCAGCACTCCATATGGAAGCAGCCATTCCCAATTTTACCATACATGAACACCATGTCTGCAACCGTATGGATACCTCAAAAGGACTGACTAAATACAATTTGCAACCGGTAAATGGAAGCTTTTCACTGCCCGAATTGCCCGGCCTTGGCAATGAATTTTTGGAGTCGGCCATCAGCAATGCGTGTATGTTTAAATCTATTGAATAGAGCCAAAGAGGGAAATATTAATTAATTTTTCGTTTTCCAATGGTAATTTTAACTGTCTTACAGTATAATTAACGTTGGTGTTTTTATTTATTAGCATAATTAATTATACCAAAAAATCGCTCAAGCCTCACGGCCTGAGCGATTTTTCTTTAAGGGAGTTTTTTTACAGCACCTTTTCTTTTACAATGGCCTTACTTATTTTTTCCTCGCCCTGATTAAATACTGATAGGTTGTAAATGCATCCATACTGCTGGAACTGATGGAGCACAGCTGTTCAATCAGCTTTTGCTGTTCCGGAGTAATATAGATCCGGGTAACACCAATGTCTTCAATCTGGTATCCGGTCTGGGAAAACATCCGTGTGATCTCATTCTTGGTGAAGAAACGCAGATGGGTCTTATCCAGAATTCCGCTTTCTTCATAAGTCCAGTATCCGTTTAATAAATTGCCGACTACCGAGATGTGCATGATATTTGGGATGCTTGCAAGTATGGCTCCCCCTGGCTTTAGGTACCGTTTCATATTTTCCAGTACAGCAGCGGGTTGATGGAGGTGTTCTAAAACATCTCCAAAGATAATATAGTCAAAGTACCCATCCTCATAATCCAGAGTTTCCTCCACATTCCCCTGTGTCACAGGAAAGAGAAGGGACGAGATACCCCAGGATCCTTCATCCAGCTCGATCCCATGGAGGGTGGATTTGGGGTACTTATTTTTGATGGCAAGCAGGGAGGCGCCGCAGGCACAGCCCACATCCAAAACATTAATAGGAGTGTCAGTGGGATCTTTGATCAGTGCCAGAATATCCGGACGGGGGAAGAGGGAATAATTCAGCCGTACGTTCCATTTTTCATAGAAATGGTTGTAATCATACCAGTGGGCCTGATTACTCTGCTGCAAACCAAAGGTATAAACGTAGCTATGATGGCATAAATAGGTGATCTTTTTTAATTTAAGAAGCTGAATAGAAAAATCTTTTTGTGATACTTCCTGGGTAAGATAATTTTTATCAAACCCACCGGTTTTATCAAATACATCTCTGCGTATAAGAACGGTACTGCAGGAAGGGATCAGAACGGGATCCATATGCTCATCACCAGGAAGGTTGTGCTCATCGGCATAAACGCTGGCCCGGTCAATGGGAGTGATAAAGTCAGTCAGTCCAAAAACAACACCGTTGGTAACCGCATTCACTGCACCAATGGATTCAT
>JAQSYE010000199.1 GCA_029256305.1 Lacrimispora sp.
GGGAAAATCATTCATGAAACTCCCGTCCTGTTTCATACCATAGTAGGAGAAATGGGAAGGAGCGTCATTAATGGAAGAATGGTTTCGTTTATCAGAGGATGAAGTCCTAAAACAGCTTCATGCTGACAGGAATGGACTGAATTCCGAAGAAATTCTGAGGCGCAGGCAGATACATGGTCCCAATCTGCTGAAAAAAGCAAAGCGGAAAAACGCCTTTCAAGTATTTTTGGATCAGTTTAAAGACTTATTAGTCATTATTCTGATTATAGCAGCGGTAATCTCCATGATATCTGGTGACGTGGAAAGTACCGGAGTAATTTTTGCAGTTTTACTGCTTAATGCAATTCTTGGAACTGTACAACACCAGAAAGCAGAAAAATCCTTAGACAGCCTGATGTCATTGTCTGCGCCGGTAGCGTGGGTGAGAAGGGAAGGGAAAAATAAAGAAGTCCTGTCGGAAGAAATCGTACCAGGAGATATTCTATTATTAGAGGCCGGAGATATGGTGGCGGCAGACGGCCGCATTCTGGAAAATTATTCTCTGCTGGTCAATGAAAGCTCCTTAACCGGAGAATCAGTGAATGTAGAAAAACATACGGGAAGGCTGCGTATGGAGAAGGTTCCCCTGGCAGAACAGTCCAATATGGTTTTTTCCGGCTCTCAGGTTGCGGCGGGCAGAGCAATGGCAGTTGTCATCGGTACAGGCATGAACACCGAAATCGGCAGAATTGCTTCTTTAATGAATGATACAGGAGAGAAGAAAACGCCTCTCCAGGTGAGTCTGGACCAGTTTGGAAGCAGGCTGGCGGCGGCTATCCTCTTTATCTGCGCGGTTGTTTTTGGATTAAGTATTTACCGGAAAATGCCAATTCTGGATTCCCTCATGTTTGCAGTTGCACTGGCAGTGGCTGCCATACCTGAGGCCCTCAGTTCCATTGTCACCATTGTACAGGCGATGGGAACTCAGAAGATGGCGGGAGAAAATGCTATCATTAAGGATTTAAAAGCAGTGGAAAGTCTCGGGTGTGTTTCTGTAATCTGTTCCGATAAAACAGGTACCCTCACTCAGAACCGAATGACGGTACAGCAGGTTTTTGTTAATAACAGGCTTTATCTCCCGGAAATGTTAAAGCCTGAGATTCCTGTACATAAATATTTATTATACGATGCTGTTTTAAACAATGATTCCAGCCATGATAATGGAACTCTTACAGGTGAACCCACAGAAACGGCACTGATTCAGATGGCGGAGCGAGCGGGAGTCGATGATGAGGTAGTCAGATCCTGCCACCCAAGAATCGGTGAAGTTCCCTTTGATTCCAGAAGAAAGCTTATGAGCACGCTTCACTTTTTGGAGGGCAAAAACATACTTTTTACAAAAGGTGCAGTGGATATGCTGCTGCCTAAGATAACCAATATCTGGTCTTCAGAAGGGATTCGTCCGTTCAGAGATGGTGATAAACAGATGCTGATGGAGCAGAACATGATGTTCTCCGCCCAGGGGCTTCGGGTTCTTACCTTTGTATGCAGGGAGATGGAGAACCAGGAGAAGCTGACGGAAAATTCTGAAAATGGATATACATTTATCGGCATGGTATCCATGATGGATCCTCCCCGTCCGGAATCCAGGAATGCGGTTGCCAATGCCAGAAGAGCGGGAATCTATCCGGTTATGATTACCGGAGATCATAAGATTACGGCAGCGGCCATTGCGGAACGGATTGGCATTTTGGAGGAAGATGATCTGGCAATCAGCGGTCCGGAGCTTGATGAGATGACGGAAGATGAGCTGGGACACAGGCTGGAATCCATCAGTGTTTATGCCCGCGTATCCCCAGAACATAAAATAAGAATTGTCCGTGCATGGCAGAAGAAAGGCCACATTGTAGCTATGACAGGAGATGGTGTCAACGATGCTCCCGCTTTAAAACAGGCGGATATCGGCGTTGCCATGGGTCAGATGGGAACGGAAGTCTCCAAGGAAGCCTCATCCATGATTCTGACCGATGACAATTTTGCTACCATTATCAAAGCGGTGGCCAATGGACGCAATGTATACCGGAATATAAGAAATGCCATCAAGTTCCTGCTTTCGGGAAACATGGCTGGAATTTTATGCGTGCTTTATACCTCCCTTATGGCACTCCCAATGCCATTTGCACCCGTCCATCTGCTGTTTATTAACCTGCTGACAGACTCCCTTCCTGCCATTGCAATTGGCATGGAGCAAGCGGAAGCAGACTTATTATCCCAGAAGCCGAGAAATCCCAAGGAAGGGATATTAACAAAACGGTTTACTCTTGTTATCCTGTTTCAGGGAGCACTTATTGCAGTATGCACCATGGCTTCCTACAGCACCGGGCTGGCAACCGGCAGCGAAGCTGCAGCCAGTACTATGGCATTTTCCACACTGACACTTGCCAGACTGTTTCACGGGTTTAACTGTCGTAGTAGTCACTCCATCCTAAAAATTGGTTTTATGAGCAACTTGTGGAGCATCATGGCGTTTGAGGCAGGAGCGGTTTTACTGGGAACGGTTCTTTTTATTCCCGGGCTTCACGATCTTTTTTATGTGGCAGATTTAACTGGAAGGCAATTTGTGACTATTTTTATCTTTGCAATCCTTCCAACACTGGTGATTCAGGCGTTGAAAACAATCAGGGAGAGTATGCACTAAGGTTTTTATTGTAGAACTTGACATATTTTTGTCTGCGTGGTAGTATAAATTTGTATTATTTTATATGAAGCCTAAGAGATGACAGAGCCAGGTGATGAGTGCGGGGAACCGTTCATTACAAGGCTCTTTCTTTATTGTTTGGTAAAAAATTAACAAATGAGAGAAGACGGAAGGGGAAGAAATCATGGGAAAATACGTGATTGCTATGGATCAGGGAACCACCAGTTCCCGGTGCATACTGTTTGATGAGAAAGGGGGCGTCTGCAGCGAGGCACAAAAAGAGTTCAGACAGATTTTTCCAAAACCCGGCTGGGTGGAGCATGATCCTATGGAGATATGGTCGTCACAGTTTTCTGTGACCATGGAGGCCATGGGAAAAATTGGGGCGCATTACAGCGATATTGCTGCAATCGGAATTACAAATCAGAGAGAAACCACGGTCGTGTGGGATAAGGAGACGGGGGAGCCTGTTTACAATGCCATTGTATGGCAGTGCAGAAGAACCGCAGACCGAATAGAATGTTTGAAAGAAGATGGCCTTGAGGGGCTTATCAGAGAGCGGACCGGGCTGATTCCGGACGCGTACTTTTCTGGAAGCAAGATTGAATGGATTCTGGATCATGTAGAAGGAGCCAGAGAAAAAGCGGAGCGGGGAGAACTGCTTTTTGGAACCGTTGACAGCTGGCTGATCTGGAATCTGACCAAGGGCTGTATCCACGTAACGGATTACACCAATGCATCCAGAACCATGTTGTTTGATATTCATAAAAAATGCTGGGATGAAGACATTCTTAACTATTTTAGGATACCAAAATCCATGCTTCCGGATGTAAAACCATCCAGTTGCGTATACGGCTATACTTCCTCAGATGTTATGGGAGGAAAGATCCCCATCGCCGGAGCAGCAGGAGATCAGCAGGCCGCATTATTCGGTCAGTGCTGTTTTGATGCCGGTGAAGTCAAAAACACATACGGAACCGGCTGCTTTCTCCTCATGAATACCGGAGAGAAAGCGGTTAGATCGGAACACGGACTGCTGACAACCATAGCAGCCAGTGACCAGGAACGGATTCAGTATGCTCTGGAAGGAAGCGTTTTTGTGGCAGGCGCTGCCATCCAATGGCTGCGGGACGCCATGCGTATGGTGCGGTCCGCTTCTCAGACAGAAGAGTATGCCCAGGCAGTAGAAGATACCGGCGGAGTCTACGTGGTTCCGGCTTTTGCAGGTCTTGGAGCTCCGTACTGGGATCAGTATGCCAGAGGCACCATTGTAGGAGTGACCAGAGGAACCAGCAAAGAGCAGTTTATCCGTGCCACCCTGGAATCTATGGCGTATCAGGTTTCTGATCTGATTGAAGCCATGGAGCAGGATTCCCAGATCCATTTAAAGGAATTAAGGGTAGACGGCGGAGCCTGTGCCAACAATTTTCTCATGCAGTTCCAGGCAGATATACTGGATACACGGATTGTCAGGCCTAAATGCATTGAGACAACTGCGCTTGGTGCTGCCTATCTGGCGGGTCTGGCCGTGGGTTACTGGAAAGACAGAGAAGAAATCAAACAAAACTGGGAGGTATCCAGAACTTTCGATAAGCAGATGGAAGACGAGTGCCGAAAAAAACGAATCAAGGGCTGGAAACGGGCAGTTAAATGCGCCCTGTACTGGTCTCAGGATGAGGACTAAGCGAGTCCACAAATCACTTGACAATCGGAATGAAATTATGTTAGCATTAACCCAATTGAATAAATAACCTTTGAGACGAAAGAGTAAGGATTATAATACGGAGCTATCCGTTTATTTTCCCTACTCTTTTTTTCTATAGTCCCGGCGAACCGGGATTTATCACGGATTTGGAGGAGATTAATTATGAAGGAATTAAATTACGATGCGGCGATTATTGGCGGCGGTGTTACCGGCTGTGCCATAGCCAGAGAGTTGTCCCGCTATCAGCTAAAAATATGTGTTATTGAGCGGGAAGAAGATGTCTGCTCTGGTACATCAAAATCAAACAGTGCCATCGTACATGCAGGATACGATGCAGAGCCCGGCTCATTAAAGGCCAGATTTAATACAGAAGGAAACCGCATGATGGGAGAACTTTCGAAAGCTCTTGATTTTTCCTTTGTCCGCAACGGTTCACTGGTTCTTTGTTTTTCTGAAGACGACAGGCCGTCTCTGAATGAGCTGTATGAAAAAGGCTTAGAAAACGGGGTTCCCCAATTATCCATACTGACTGGGGATGAAGTCCGTGCCATGGAGCCCAGTGTGTCTGAAACTGTGACGGCAGCATTATATGCTCCAACAGGTGGAATCGTATGTCCATTTGGGTTAACCATAGCTCTGGCAGAGAATGCCTGTGATAATGGAACCGATTTCTTATTTGAGACACAGATTGAGACAATTAACAAAACAGATTCCGGTTATGATTTAATATCCAGTGACAAAATAATTCATGCTTCCTATGTGGTTAATGCAGCAGGCATTTACTCAGACCAGATTCACAACATGGTTAGCGAAACAAAGCTTCACATTATACCCAGAAAGGGAGATTACTGCCTCCTGGATAAAGAAGCAGGCAATCTGGTGAATCATACCATATTCCAGCTGCCCGGAAAGATGGGAAAGGGTGTTTTAGTAACACCTACGGTTCACGGCAATCTTTTAACTGGTCCTACTGCAGTTAATGTAAATGACAAAGAGGAAACGTCCACAACTGCCCAGGAACTTTCTGACATTATTGAAAAGGCTGCCTGGGGAGTAAATAACATTCCTTTCCGTCAGGTCATCACCTCTTTTTCCGGTCTCCGTGCACATGAGGAGGGAGATGATTTTGTTGTGGGAGAGGTATCGGATGCAGACGGTTTCTTTGATGCGGCAGGAATGGAATCTCCGGGACTTTCAAGTGCTCCCGCGGTAGGTGTCTATTTAGCAGAACTGATCGCTCAGAAAGCCAATGTGAAAAAGAAAGAAAATTTTAATGAAGCCAGAAAAGGAATTATTAATCCTCAGGAGCTTTCCCTGGAAGAACGGGGAGAACTGATCAAAAAGGACCCCAGATACGGAACGATCATTTGCCGTTGTGAAGGTGTCAGTGAGGGAGAGATTGCAGATGCGGTGACTCGGACCTTAGGCGCCGTTTCCGTAGATGGAATTAAACGTCGGGTACGTGCAGGAATGGGACGGTGTCAGTCAGGGTTCTGTATTCCGAAGACAATGGAAATTCTTGCAAGGGAAACTGGAAAGAACATGGAAGACATCTGCAAAAACAGATCCGGTTCCAATTTACTGACAGGGAAAAGACAAGGAGGAGAGTGACATGACAGAGCATGATATCGTTATTATCGGGGGAGGCCCTGCAGGTCTGGCTGCCGCTGCGGCCGCAAGGAAAGCAGGGACTGAAGATATACTGATTCTGGAACGGGAAGGTCACTTAGGCGGCATTTTGAATCAGTGCATTCACAATGGCTTTGGTCTTCATACTTTTAAAGAAGAGCTGACAGGACCGGAATATGCTTCCCGCTATATTGATATGATTGAACAAGAACAAATCCCATATAAGCTTAATACCATGGTTCTTTCTATCAGCAATGAACGAGTGCTGACGGTGATCAACCGGGAAGAAGGTTTAATTCAGATAAAAGCAGGTGCTGTGATTCTGGCTATGGGATGCAGGGAACGTCCAAGGGGAGCTCTTAACATACCGGGCTATCGTCCGGCAGGGATATATTCAGCAGGAACTGCTCAGCGTCTCATGAACTTAGATGGATATGAAGTAGGAAAAGAAGTGGTGATACTAGGATCAGGAGATATCGGCCTCATTATGGCAAGACGTATGACTTTAGAGGGTGCTAAAGTTAAAGTTGTCGCAGAGCTGATGCCCTATTCCGGCGGATTAAAGCGGAACATTGTTCAGTGCTTGGATGATTATGGAATTCCTTTAAAATTAAGCCATACCGTAGTGGAGATTCATGGAAAGGAACGGGTAACCGGAGTTACTCTTGCTGCAGTGGACGAAAAGCGCAGACCAGTTCCGGGAACGGAAGAATATTATTCCTGTGATACACTTCTTCTGTCAGTCGGTCTGGTTCCGGAAAACGAGCTGTCAAAAAGCGCCGGAGTGGATCTTGACCAGATAACAGGCGGACCTGTTGTGAATGATCGTCTGGAGACAAGCGTAAGCGGAGTGTTTGCATGCGGAAATGTCCTTCATGTTCATGATTTGGTAGATTATGTTTCTGAAGAGGCAGCGCTTGCAGGAAGAAGTGCGGTAGCCTATGCAGGTTCCCAAAAAGAGGAAGTTTCTTCTTCCAATATCAGAATCCGGGCTGTAAGCGGTGTCCGCTATACTGTTCCCCAGTTTGTAAACCGAGAATCTGACGCAGACCAGTGGAAGATCCGTTTCCGTGTCTCTGACGTATACCGAGACCGCTATATCAGCATCTATTATGGCGATGAACGGGTATATCATAAGAAGAAAAAGGTTCTCGCACCTGGAGAGATGGAGCAGGTAGCAATTAAAAAAGAAAGTCTGGAGAAATATCCGGATTTGGCAGAAATCGTAATCTGCACAGAGGAGGATTAACATGGAAGAACGTGAACTGATCTGTATCTGCTGTCCCCTGGGCTGCCCTTTAACCGTTCGTATCGACAACGGTGCGGTAACCGTAACTGGTAATTCCTGTGCAAGAGGTGCGGAATACGGGGAAAAAGAAGTTTTAAGCCCAACCCGGGTCGTAACCTCCACTGTAAAAGTGGTTGACGGAGAATTTGCCATGGTTCCCGTAAAAACAAAAACAGATATACCAAAAGGCAAGATATTTGATTGTATGAAAGAGATTCAAAAGGC
>JAQSYE010000200.1 GCA_029256305.1 Lacrimispora sp.
CATTCTCTTATGGTTTATGAGGATATGGAATGGTGTCAGGAGATTCCAGAGGATATTTTTTTACATCACATTTTGTATTACCGGGTCAATACGGAAAATATTGAAGACTGCCGTCAGTTCTTTTATGATAAGCTGATTGACCGGGTTAGAGGACTTTCTGTAAGAGATGCAGTGCTGGAAATTAATTACTGGTGTGCGGAAAATGGAACTTATGAGTCTTCTGATAACAGGACCATATCTCCGGTAACCGTATATAAATCGGGAAAAGGCAGATGTGGAGAGGAATCCACCTTTGCGGTAACGGCCTTCCGGAGTGTGGGAATACCGGCCAGACAGGTATATACACCCAGATGGGCTCATTGTGATGACAATCATGCATGGGTTGAGGTATTTGTTGATGGAGAATGGCATTTCCTAGGGGCCTGCGAGCCGGAGGAAGTGCTGGACAAGGGCTGGTTTACCAATGCCTCTTCCAGGGCACTGCTGGTGCACACCAGAACGTTTTCAGATTATTCTGGTAATTCGGTAGAGGAGTGCCTGGGGCAGGAAGATTTATTGGTTTATTATAATGAGACGGACACTTATGCCCGGACCAGGCTTTATGAAATACAGGTGCTTGATGAGCAGAGTAATCCTGTAGAAGGCGCTTTGGTTTCGATTGAAATACTTAATATGGCGGAATACTGCAGCGTGGCTACTCTATATACGGACAATCAGGGTAAGGTGACGATTACCATTGGTTTGGGCGATGTACATGTACGGGCAGGAAAAGGGAAACTTAGCTGTGAGGCATGGATTTCACCAGAAGATGAAGATCATGCAGTGCTGTATCTGAGAAATGAAAATGGGGAATCCTTGAAGGAAGTCTGGGTCGATAAGGATGTAAGAGCTCCAAAGGACTATCCGATGCATGCCTTTAAACTCACAAAGGAGCAAAAAGAAAGAAACAGAGATAGGATTAGCAAAGCAAACCAGATGAGAGAGAGCAGGATCGCAGGGTACTTTAGAGAAGAGGTTCCTGCAAGTCTGGAGAAGAATAATATTCTACGGTTATCGGCGGGGAATTTTGATGAAATTTACAGGTTTATGAATCGGGATAATAACCCGGATCGGGAAATTATGCTGGAGAGCCTGACTATTAAGGACTATAAGGATGCCAGTGCGGATGTCCTGGAAAGTCATTTAAGTGGAGCGGCTCCGTACCGTAAGACCTGGGAAGAAAACAAGAAACTGGACATCTATGGGATGTATATACTCTGTCCCAGAATTTTGCTGGAAGAGATGACGGATTACAGGGGATTTATCAATGAATTCTTTCATGATAGCCAGAAGGAAGAGTTCCGAAGGAATCCCAGGGCTATTTGGAAGTACGTGAAGCTTAGCATAGGTTTTGAACCCGAGCTTGATTATAAGACAATTTTTTCCACACCGGTTGGAATCCTTAAGATTTTGCAGGGCAATCCACTCAGCCAGAAAATATTATTTGTTGCGATCTGCCGTACTTTGGGAATTCCCGCCAGGATTAACCCTGTGAATCTGGAAGCGGAGATATATCAAAATGATGGCTTTGTATCTGTCACAGGAGAGGAAGAAGGAATAAAACACCTGACTGGAGAAAAGGGCAAACTGTTATTGCACGCAGACACAGACGTTGTGCCGGTTTATTATCAGACGTGGACCATTGGTATGCAGAAAGATGGGCAGTTTGTAACTTTAGATTATACGGGTTTAAAGTTTCAAGAAGGCTTTTTAAGCCTTGATTTAGCTCCTGGGGTATACCGCTTAATTACTTCTGTCCGCCTTCCAAGCGGAAACCAAAACTCCACTGAATATTTATTTGAGTTAAAAGCGGATGAAGTAAAGGCGGTCACCGTGCGTCTTAGGACTGGAAGCATGGAGGATATGCTGGTTGACTATATGATAAATGACTTTGAAGTGAACATGAAAGATCATATTGTTTTTGCATCGGAACTTATGGTGGGGAAGGCCAATATACTGGCTGTCCTATCTGAGGGGCAGGAGCCCACTGAGCACGTTCTTAACGAGATGCTGGAGCAAAAGGATTCCTTAAATGCACTGGATGCCCAGATTATTTTTCTGCTGCAAGGCGAAAGGTCATTAAAGAACCAAACAGTCCATAAGGTTCTGGAGGCGATTCCAGGAATAAAAGTGGGTTATTTTAATTTTGATGAGGATGTAGAGCCGTTGGCTCGTAAAATGTATGTGGACCCGGAAAAACTTCCGCTTTTAATTGTCACAAATCAGGGTCTGAAAGCAGTGTACGCATGCAGTGGCTACAACGTGGGAAGTGTGGCGCTTATGGAGAAACTGGTGTGCTTAAGTAAGTAAATATTTGTATGCTGATAAAAAGGGCCGTCTTGCAGGATGGTCCTTTTTTATTGGAAAAAAGTATGACAGGTGTTGATCTGGTAAAGGCTCTACTAAAAAGTTACCACAATGAAGGGCATAAGTTCTTTTACAGCAGTGAAATAAAGGATGATATTATCATTACAAACAAGAGAACAGGAGGCAGGAAAGTGAAGATAGTAGGAATAACAGCATGCATTGCAGGAATTGCTCATACTTACATTGCAAAAGAGAAGCTGGAGGGAGCAGCAAGGGAAATGGGTGATGAAATTAAGATAGAGACCCAGGGATCTATCGGAATTGAGAACGCTCTGACACCTGAGGACATAGCCGCAGCAGATGTAGTTATCATTGCAGCAGATATTGGAATTACCAAAGACCGTTTTAAGGGGAAACCGGTTATTGAGATTCCCATAAGTCTTGTTATGAAATCCGCGAAAGGTGTAATAAAGAAAACGCACGAAAAATTAGAGAAATAAGTGCATAAGGAGAGGGTAAAAATATGAATAGCAAAAAGAATAATATTCAGCGTCATGTTATGACGGGTATATCCTACATGATACCATTTGTTGTTGCAGGCGGTTTGCTGTGCGCACTGGCAAAGGCATTGGGAGGATATGATATTGGAAGTGCAGTAGAGGCTGGGGCGACTCCTTTTAGTAATTTAAATCCGTTTACATGGCTGGGATTTTGGTGGGGAGTAAATAAGCTGGGTTCATTTGCTATGGATTTTGCAGTTGCGGTTATGACAGCAGGTGTTGCCTATTCGATCTCCGGTCGCCCAGGTATTATGCCTGGTCTGGTTATTGGATATTGTTCGTCACAGTCGAAGGCAGGCTTTCTGGGCGGTCTGCTGATGTCCTTTATTATTGGTTCCTTTATTAACTGGATGAAAAAGTGGAAAGTTCCAAAATGGAGCCAGGGTCTTATGCCGGTAATGCTGATTCCGCTTATTTCCACCCTGGTGTGCGGAATGATCTTCCTTTGTGTATTTTCGATGCCTATGTCGTTTCTTATGACGAAATTTCAGGCGTGGATTATCACATTAAACGGCGGCGCAAAGGGCATAATTGGTGGTGTAATTGGATTTTGTATGGGATTTGACCTGGGTGGCCCTGTAAATAAAACGGCTTCCATGGCAGCAAATGCATTATTGGCAGACAAGATTATGGGACCGGCAGCAGCAAAAATTATTGGTGGTATGACACCTCCCATTGGTGCGTTTATTTCTACACTCATAGCAAAGAAAAAATTTAGTGCGGATCAGCGGGAAGCAGGAAAAGCGGCATTTCCAATGGGATTATGTTTTATTACAGAAGGAGTATTACCTTTTGCAGCATCAGACCCTCTGCGTTTTATCCCGGCATCCGTAATTGGTTCCACTGTTGCTGGCGCCATCGCAGTAGGATTTGGCTGTGAAAGCCCTGCAGCAGCAGGCGGGATCTTTGTTGTTCCCATGATGAAGAATCCCCTGGTGTTTATTATAGCTCTTATTATCGGTTCTGTACTTACTGGTGCTATATATGCATTTATTAAAAAACCGTTAGACGAACAGGATACAAACATAAAAGAAGATGAAAATTTTGATTTTAATATCGAAATTCAGTAAACAGAAAGCAAAATGGAGGAATAAGTATTATGTTAACTTCAATGAAAACAATTCTGGATCATGCACATAAACATCACTATGCGGTAATGGCCATGAACAGTATCAATATGGAAATGGTGAGAGGCGCAATAACAGCAGCCCAGGAGGCTTATTCCCCCATGATTATCCAGTTTGGATGCGGACAGATGAAAAATCATGCACATGCAGAGGAAATGCTTCCCATGATCAGGGAGCTTGCTGATAGGGTATCTGTTCCAATCGCATTAAATCTTGATCATGCGACGGATTATCAAATTATTGCAGACTGTATCAACCGGGGATTTACAAATATCATGTTTGACGGTTCTGCATTGTCATATGAAGAAAATGTAGAGAGAACCGCAGTGGTGGCGGCTATGGCACATGCAGTCGGTTGTTCCGTTGAGGGAGAGCTGGGACATGTTGGTATGGCGGTGGATTCTGACGATACCAATCTGGATCTTTATACCAATCCCGATCAGGCGCTGGATTTTGTAAATAAAACCGGCGTTGACGCACTGGCCGTAGCGGTAGGCACAGCCCATGGAGATTATCCTAAGGGTAAGATTCCAAAGCTTGATTTTGACCGGTTAAAATTACTAAAGGAGACCGTCAATATGCCGCTGGTGCTTCATGGGGGCTCTGGCGCTGGAGAAGAAAACTTAAAAAAGGCGATTGAATACGGTATTAATAAGGTAAATGTAGCTACTGACGCATTTTCTGTAGGCAAAAAGGCAATGATGGAAGCTCTTGAACGGGAGCCCAATATGGACTATATGCATATGTGTATGGAAGCGGAAAAGGGGATAAAGGAGTTTGTAAAGAATTACATGGAGATTCTTGGATCCGCAAACCGCTATAAGTTCTTAGATGCCATTGCAACGGGAAATGAATAAAACAAATGGAGAATAGATGAGTAACGCAGGTGAGAAGGCATACTTAAATAGAATACTGAAAGCTCTTTTAGACAATGAAAATATTTCGGTTTCCAGGCTGGCCGATCTGCTGGGAGTCTCGGTAAAAACTGCCAGAACCAGGGTAGACCAGGTGGATGAATGGCTGCAGCAGAAAGAACTGGGGCATATAGAGAAGAAACCGGGACTTGGTGTTTGCCTTTATACAACAAGGCGTACGGAGCTGCTTGCAATGGGTTATTCTGAGAGTACGGAAATAACTGAGGATGTGTCAAGGAACAATCAGATGATTGGAATACTTTTAAAGTATGCCATGGATAAGCCGGTTACTCTGTTGCAGCTGGCAGAGCGCTTGTATATGAGTGCGCCTACGGTGTCTGTTCTTGTAAAGTCTGTGGAGGGCTGGTTTCATAAATACAATATAAAAATTGTTACTGTGAGGGGCAGAGGAATTATGCTTCAGGGCGATGAGAAAACCTTCAGGCAAGCCATGGTGAATTATATGGTTTATATTATGCCGGAAATCACAGATGCCCTGTTTGAGACTTATACAGCCGGGGTGAATTATGCAAGGGTAAAGAGCATTATTGTGGATATGGAAAATGCATGGAGAATACAGTTTGCGGAGAATTCATTCCGGACTGCCTGGATTATGGTATGTCTGTCCATCAAAAGGGCTTCCCATCCTTTAAAACAAGAGGGAAGTGAGACGGAGGACAGCTTAAGAGATTTTGCAGAATATCTGTTTGCAAAATCAATCTATGATAAGGTGAAATCAGAGTTTTCCCTTCGAGGTATGGATGAGGACACCCTGTTTCTTACCTCCATGCTTTTGTCTGCCAGAAAGATCGGAAATGATGGTACAGAAAATATGCGCACGAATCCAAGCTATTTTAATCAGCTGCTGCAGCGGTTCGTGGGGGAAGTGATCAACACAATTGCCAATGTCCTAAATGACGACTTATCCGAAGACGAAGTACTGTATGATGGACTGCTGATGCATATGCGCTCTGCTATATTCAGAATGAAATATGGGGAGGAACATCCTGATAATATTAGTAAATTTGTGAAAATAGAGTACAAACAGGTGTATCTGGCGACATGGTCTACAAGCTCTCTCTTTGAATCGTATTACGGGGTGCAGATTACAGAGGATGAAATATCAAACATTGCGCTGTATATCCAATCAGCTCTTGTTCGTAAAACCATACCTATGAAAGCACTTTTAGTTAGTAATTCCGGAATGGGATCTTCTCAGCTCATGATTGATCTGATAAAAAAGAATATTCCTGAGATCGTTTTTATAAAAGCAATCAGTGAACATGATTTTAAGCCTTTTATGTGTGACCGGTATGATGTAGTTTTTACAAATATAAATTTGAAACACAGTCATGACAGAATGGTAAGCATTGGACAGGCTCCCACGGATAAGGACATATTTTCTATCAGAGAAGCGGTGACCAGAATTCGAAACAGCAAGGGAAATATGCGATTTCGGGCTTCTAGCATCTGTCATCAGCTGTTTCGTGCAGGCTATATGCTGGTTCACCCTGCTGTTAAGAATAAGGATGAGCTCCTTCGGCTTATGGTGAACCAGCTGCTGGAGTCTGGTGATGTATCAGAGGATTATTTAAAAAATGTAATGGACAGGGAGAAAGCAACAACAACCGCTGTTGGGGGAGGCGTGGCGATTCCACACGGTAATAACCAGGCGGTCAATGAATCCAGAGTGGTAGTAGCGGTTTTGGAGAAGCCAATCGGGTGGCATGAGGATATGGTAGATGTTGTATTTCTCCTGGCACTTAAAATGGATACCGATCTGCAAAAGGCATGTACCCAGCAATTTTACAAGGATTTTATTTCCCTGACTGAAAACGGTGAGTTCATGAAACAGATACGTCAGGTGAAGACTGGGCTGGATTTATACCAGTACTTTATTAAGTAGAGGAGTGAAAATATGGCTGTGAAGGCTATTTTAGATAAAGAGGTTATTGATTTGGATATGGTGGCTGAAGATAAGGAATCAGCAATCCGGTATCTTTCGGGTCTGCTTTATGAGGCAGGGTACGTCGCCGATATTGAAGGTTTTATAAAGGACGTTTTTATAAGAGAAAGTGAAGGAATTACAGGAATTGGGAATCATGTAGCAATTCCTCATGGAAAGTCTGATTACGTGAAAAAGGTTGGAATTGCTATTGGTAAAACAAAAAATATGATTGCTTGGGAATCATATGATGAACAGCCGGTTCACTATGTATTTCTGTTTGCAGTACCGTCTGATAATGAAAATGCAATGGTTCATTTAAAGTTGTTATCTGAGCTTGCCGGTAAGCTTGGTAATGAGCAGACGATGGAAAAGTTGGAGACCTGCAAAAATTTTTCTGATCTTACAGACACTTTTGAAGGGTAGAAAATATACAGAATAATCAAAGATAAGGAACTATGCAGATGAAAATATCAGAAGTACAGTATGATGGAGAGGCTCTGAAAAGAGTTTATGAAAATTCTCAGTGGACAGTAGGAATCAAGAATTGGAAACCTTCCAATGATATTGAACAGATCGGAAATCTTGAAAGACATAATCGCACAGATGAGCTGTTTGTTTT
>JAQSYE010000201.1 GCA_029256305.1 Lacrimispora sp.
TTTTTCGCAAAGTAAGGAGCACCGTTTTTAAAGAAGAACCAGTGCTGATCGCCTTCTGCGCTGATGCCTTCGATGCCTTCGATCTCTCTCCAGCCATCGACTCTTGCACCGCTCTCATCATAGTACTGATAGCCTGCTGCGGAAGACTTGTTGTCAGTATTTTCGGCCGCTTCTGAAGGAGTTGCTGTTACAGGAAGTTTGTACCAGCCGGTCTGCATTTCGCCATTTACAAAGGTGAAGTAGGAACCGTTAATTTTTTTATCTACCTGATCTTTTACCATAACGCCGTCTTTGTCAAAATAGTACCAGGCAAGTGTATGATCGGAATCTTCTTCTGCACTGTCAAGCTCGAACCAGCCTGTTTTCTGTGCGCCGTCGTTTTCGTTACCCAGGTAATAAGTAGAACCAGCGATTTCTACTTTGCCAGTGAGCATCTGACCCTGTTCGTCAAAATAATACCAGTTATTGTTAACTTTCTGCCATTTGGAAACGACTTCTTTTCCGTCTTTTCCATAATAATGCCAGTAGTTTTCTGGTGAATCAGGGGAGTCCCAGTAGCTGTCATTGGTAACAGAGACCCAGTAATTAGAGACTCTCTTTCCGCTTTCGTCTACATAGTACTCATCAACTTTCTGACCAACAGCGATTTCGCCATCCTCATTTAAATAATACCAGTCTTCTCCGTACTTCTTCCAGGAATCAGTGGCAGCGTAATCACCCTCCTCATAGAATTTCCATGTACCGTTTTCGTCTACCCAGCCAGTTGCTTTGGCATAGACAGTAGCGGCTGTGTTTAAGATACCCATTTGTGGGGCTGCTGCAGTTAAAATACCGGCAGCGGATAATACAGCCATCAATTTGATTTGCTTTTTCATAAATATGTTCTCTCCTTTTTTGCAGTGGGTTTCATCGTGGCCGAAAATCCATAGTTGCATTACTCTGCGATTATAACGTAAATGAACCAAACAAAGAAAGTGTGGTTTGATGGCAGATATGGAAGGAGCTAACAGAACAGGAGAAAAGTTGTGGACAGGCAGGGGTTACCCCAAATGCATAGAAGTGCTGTGATGCAGACAATAGCGGCAGTTGCCAGTAAAACAAGGCTGATTCGTGAAAGAAACGGCATAAAAATGGAAATGTTCCCAAGGAAAGCATGTTTTTTGGAAAAATGGAAGCTTTTAGAAAGTAAGAAAACTTTAATAGGAAAATAAAGTGCGGTGTGGTATAATCACAGTCAGATAATTACCATTCCTTAATAAAGGAGAAAATAACATGAGAATGAAAATATCCAACTATATAGCCCAGAGACTGGTGGAACTTGGGATCTCTCAGGTCTTTACCGTAACAGGAGGAGGTGCCATGCATTTAAACGATGCACTTGGCCATCAGGAAGGGCTTAATTGTCTCTATAACCACCATGAGCAGGCATGTGCCATTGCTGCCGAATCCTACGCCAGAATCAGGGGACAGATTGCTGCTGTCTGCGTGACCACAGGCCCTGGGGGCACCAATGCCATGACCGGGGTTTTAGGCGGCTGGCTGGATTCCATTCCCATGCTGATTCTGTCAGGACAGGTTCGCTATGATACCACGGCCAGATGGTCCGGCGTAGGAATCCGTGCTATGGGAGATCAGGAATTTGATATTACAAAGGCAGTTGACTGCATGACTAAATATAGTGAGATGGTGATTGATCCCATGAGAGTTGGATACTGCCTGGAAAAGGCAGTTTATCTTGCGTATTCCGGCCGCCCGGGACCTGCCTGGTTAGACATACCTTTAAATGTGCAGGGCGCTTATGTGGAAACCGACGATTTAATCGGATTTGATCCAATCGATTACGAGCAGGGGGGAGACGGCTGGGTTTCTGCCTGCGAAGCAAAGATTTCTGAGGATGAAAGCGGCTTTGGAGAGAAACGCCAGATTCTGCCTCCCAAGCCGGATAGGGACATGGTTCGTGATGTACTTTTGAAGATCAAAGAAGCATCCCGACCTGTAATAAATGCAGGCAATGGTATCCGCATCGGACAGGCTCATGACGTATTTATGCGGGTAGCAGAAAAGCTGGGAGTTCCTGTTGTAACCGGCTGGAACAGCCAGGACTGCATTTACGATGCTCACCCTCTTTATACTGGAAGGGGTGGAGGGATGGGGGACCGTCCCGGTAATTTTGCAATTCAAAACAGTGATCTGGTGCTTTCGCTTGCCAGTCGTTTGAGCATTCGCCAGGTTGGATATAATTATGCCACCTGGGCCAGAGAGGCCTATGTAATTGTGAATGACGTTGATCCTGAGGAATTAAAGAAACCGTCTGTTCATGCAGATATACGGATTCACGCAGACATCAAAGCGCTGTTAGATGTCATGGAGGACCTTCTGGATCATGAATTACAGGCAACTGGAGAAAACCCTCTTTTTAAAGGCGGAAAGGGAATTGACTCTCTTTCCTGGAATGAGACTTGTAGTATGTGGAAAGAGACCTATCCTGTGGTTCTTCCAAGGCATTACAGCCAGGGAGAAGAGAAGGAAGTAAACATTTACGCATTTATAAAGGAACTGAGCTCACACCTTCCTGAAAACAGGATTTCTGTGGTTGGCAATGGATCAGCCTGTGTGGTAGGCGGTCATGCTTATGTGATGAAGCCAGGCCAGCGCTTTATCTCCAATTCAGCCGTAGCCTCCATGGGATATGATCTGCCGGCGGCGATCGGTCTTGCCAAGGCGGATCCGGGAGAGGACATTATTCTGGTGACCGGAGACGGAAGTATACAGATGAATTTGCAGGAGCTGCAGACGATTATACATCATCGCCTTCCCATTAAGATATTCGTAATAAATAACGGCGGTTATCATTCCATTCGTCAGACGCAGAAGAATTATTTTGGAGAGCCTCTCGTAGGAATTGGAGATGACAGCAGAGATTTGAGTTTTCCGGATATGGAGAAGCTTTCCGCTGCATACGGCTACCCCTATGCCTGCGCCCATCACAACGGTGAGATCGAGCAGGCGCTCCTTCATACCCTGTCTGTGGATGGACCGGCGATTTGCGAAGTGATCGTCAGCAGAGATCAGAATTTCGAGCCGAAGTCGGCGGCCAAGCGCCTTCCTGATGGAACCATGGTTTCTCCTCCGTTAGAGGATTTATCCCCGTTCCTTTCCGAGGAAGAGATGGACCACAACATGATAATTCCCCGAATCAGGGATTAAATTTTTGTACAGGGAGGAAACAGGGTGAACGTTGTTGTAACAGGAGCCACCAGCTTCCTGGGAAGAGCTGTGGCGAAACGTCTTTTAAAACAGGGCAGCACGGTATATGCAGTGGTTCGCCCCGGTTCGCAGAATATGAGATATCTTCCCGCAGAACAAAAAGGACTTATAGTAATAGAACGGGAGCTTAATAAGCTTGATACACTGGATCAGGTAATTGATGAGACCTGTCAGGCATTTTACCATTTTGGCTGGGATGGATCCGGAAGCGAGAACCGGATGAAGCGTGAGGTTCAGCAAAAGAACGTCTTGGACTCGTTAAAGGCATTAGAGGGAGCCAGACGTTTGGGCTGCAGCCGTTTTCTCTTCAGCGGTTCCCAGGCGGAATATGGAATCCACACAGGACCGCTCTCTGAGGAAACCGAATGCAGCCCCCTTTCTGAATATGGAAAGGCAAAGCTGGATTTTTTAAAGCAGGCCAAAGAGAAGACGGACCAGTGGCATCAGACAGGGATTTCTTCTATGGAATATATCCATGCGCGGATATTCAGCGTCTATGGACCGGGAGATCATCCATGGTCTTTGGTGGAAAGCTGCTTAAGGGCCTTTGGCAGAGGCGAGTACATTTCCCTTGGGGAATGCACGCAAATGTGGAATTTTTTATATCTGGAGGATTGTGTCCGGGCGCTGATGCTTTTAATGGAACAGGAAAAAGAATCGGTTTCCGGAATTTATAATGTAGCAGCACCGGAACATGAAACAAAGCCCTTGCGGGAATACATTCGGCAGATGTATGAAACCATGGGGTATCACGGCAGCTACAGTTACGGAAGAAGACGTCCCAACGCGGAGGGGCTTGCAAACCTGATTCCCGATATAAAAAAACTGGAAAAGGAAATCGGATTTGCCCCTCTTGTGAGCTTTCCTGAGGGAGTTAAGAAAACCTGCGGATATTAAAAAGGGATTGACATGGAGGACTTTTTGTGGTATGAGAGATAGGATTTGTATTGTATGCGGGCAGACGCTTGATGGGGAATCCTTGCTGACATTGGATCACATGCCGGCATCTGCACAGGATATTCCAGGGTTTAATGATCTGGCTGAAGACAAAGGAATCAGTTTGAATCTGCATCAGTGCAGTTGCTGTGGCCTGGTTCAGTTTGATTGTGAGCCTGTGCCATATTATAAGGACGTAATCCGGTCAGGCGGATTTAGCACCACGATGGTGGAACTAAGAAAACGCCAGTACCGGCATTTTATTGATGCCTGTCATCTGGAAGGGAAGAAGCTGATTGAGGCTGGATGCGGTCAGGGAGAGTTTCTTTCTGTTCTTTCCCAGTTTCCAGTCACTGCATGCGGAATTGAGCACAGGGAGAGTCTGGTTTTACTTGGAAAAGAAAAAGGTCTGAATGTCTGGAAGCAGTTTGCCGGAGAGGGAGAGATTCTTAAGTCCCAGGATGGAAGCGTGAGCGGTCCTTACGACGGATTTTTGTCCTTTAACTATTTGGAACATCAGCCGGACCCTGTCGGAATGCTGCGTTGTATTGCAGAGAATTTAACGGATAAGGGTGTCGGATTAATTACCGTGCCAAGTCTTGAATATATCTTAAAGTATGATGGCTACTACGAGCTGATCCGGGATCACATCGCTTATTATACCTTTGATACGCTGCGCTTTGCAGCGGAAGAAGCTGGCTTTGAAGTGATTGAGGAGGAGATGGTAAACCGGGATACGCTGTCAGTGATTGTCAGAAAGAGGAAAAATGCAAAAGAAGGCATGGGACAGAATCACTTAGGCAGACTGGATGTATCTGGTTTACTTAAGAGTCGTGTGATAATTGATGAGGAGCTGAAACGTCTGGTTGGCGAATTAGAGTCAGAAGGGAAGAGTCTTGGGATCTGGGGAGCCAGTCATCAGGGATTTACCCTGGCATCCACAACGGTAATCGGGAAGTTTGCCCGATATATCATCGATTCAGCGCCCTTTAAACAGGGCAGATATGCGCCTGCCTCTCATTTACCCATCGTGGCACCCGACCACTTCCTTACGGATCCGGTAGATGCCATTTTAATCGTAGCACCGGGCTATACGGAAGAGATCGCTAAATCCATTGTGGAAAAATTTGGTCCGAAAGTGGAGATTCTGGCGTTGAAATCCAATCATTTGGAAAGGATATAAGAAAAAAGTATGAAAGCATTTGTTTTAGTAGAACCGGGAGTAGTTGGCTGGCATGACGCACCGGAGCCGAAACTCACACCTTACGGGGCGATTTTACGTCCTGTTGCAGTAGCGCCCTGCTCCTCTGATGTTCATACCGTTTACGGAGGGGGTTCAAGAAAAGCGCCAAATCTCATATTAGGCCATGAATGTGTGGCAGAGATTTTAGAGACCGGCGATTTGGTTAACGATTTTAAGCCTGGAGAGATTGTTGCAGTTCCGGCCATTACGCCGGACTGGAGAGCGATGGGAATTCAGGAAGGAAATTATAAGCATGCATCGGCGCCATTTTCCGGTCATCAGCTGGGCAGGTCCATTCCCGGCGTGTTTGCGGAACGATTCCTGATTCCGGATGCAGATACCACCCTGGCAAAGATTCCAGAAGGTGTTACTTTGGAACAGGCTCTTATGTGCGTGGACGTTGTTACTACCGGTTTTACCGGAGCAGAATATGCAGATATTCAGTTTGGCGATACCGTAGTGGTTATGGGGATTGGTCCCATCGGTCTCATGGCAATTGAGGGCGCCAGACATTTAGGGGCTGCCCGGATCATCGCCGTGGGAACCAGACCTGTATGTGCCAGTCTTGCCATGGAATATGGGGCAACGGAGGTCTTAAGCTATAAAGACGGCAATATCGTCGACCAGGTGATGGAACGGACGGGCGGCCTGGGAGCCGATGGCGTCATCATCTGCGGGGGCGGTGATGAGGTGTTTACCCAGGCGGTTGATATGGCCAGATATGGAATCGGAACTATTTCCAATGTGAATTATTTCGGAGGTACCGGCAATCTTGCTTTCCCTAAATTTTCAGGCGGCAGGGGAATGGCGGGAAAAACCATTCATACGGAACTGGCGAAAGGCGGAAGAGTCAGAATTGAACGCCTCTTAAAGATGATTCAGTACGGAAGAATTAATCCTCAAAAGCTGGTGACCCATCACCTGCATGGACTGGATGAAGTGGAGACTGCACTCCGTCTTATGAAAGAAAAACCTGCAGATTTAATAAAAGTGATGGTTAAGACAGATGGGAAGTGAACACATGAAAACAATTAGCATCGTAGTTCCCTGCTATAACGAGGAAGAAAACGTAGAAGCCTTATATCAGGCGATTGCAGGCGTTTTCAAGAGGGAATTAAGCAAATACCGCTATGAAATGATTTTTATTGATAATGATTCCGCGGACAGAACCAGGGATATAATCCGTAATTTATGCTCAAAGGATCATGGGGTAAAGGGAATCTTTAATGCGAAAAATTTTGGACAGTTCAATTCCCCTTACTATGCCATGCTTCAGTCGGACGGCGACTGTACGATTTTGATGGCAGCAGATTTTCAGGACCCGGTAGAGATGATTCCCAGATATGTGAAAGAATGGGAGGACGGCTACAAAATTGTAATTGGAATTAAGAAGTCCAGCAAAGAGAGCAGGATCATGTACGGGCTGAGAAGCTGTTACTATAAGATGATTAAAAAGCTGTCTGATGTGGAACAGATTGAGCATTTTACCGGATTCGGACTTTATGATCAGACATTTATTAAGGTTTTAAGGCAGTTAGATGATCCCACTCCGTTTCTTCGGGGAATTGTGGCAGAGCTTGGTTTTAAAAGAAAAGAAATTCCTTATGAGCAGCCCAAACGACGGGCTGGAAAAACCAGCAACAATTTTTATAAGCTCTATGATGCGGCCATGTTAAGCGTTACTTCCTACACAAAGGTTGGACTTCGTCTGGCAACCATTTTCGGTAGCATTTGCTCCTTCGCCAGTATGATGGTGGCCCTGGTTTATTTAGTCATGAAGCTGATTTACTGGGACCGTTTCCCTGCCGGTATGGCGCCGCTCTTGATTGGTATGTGCTTTCTGGGATCCGTTCAGATCTTCTTTATTGGTCTTGTGGGGGAATACGTTCTTTCCATCAATGCCCGTATTATGAAACGTCCTCTTGTCATTGAAGAAGAGCGGATTAATTTTACGAGTGGTGCACAGGAAGATACTGATGAGGATCTGCTTCTTACGGCAGCCTCCATGGAGGATGGGAATCAGAGATGAAATATAAGATAGATGTTATGAGGATCCGAATTCCAGGTGCTTGACCAACAGGGAATGCCTGTGCAATTCAAACACGTACCGGTACGCAGAGATGATGTTAGTCAGATTTATTTTAAGAAAACGGTTGAGAAAGACCTTGGATTTGATATCCGGATTCCTTACGTCCGGGACAGCAGGAAAGACCGGACTCTTGTGATAACGTGTGAAAACAAGTCAGTGTCGGTACAGCTGAATGCGGATATTATCGAAAAGCAGAACAGCTCAGCCCATAAGAAGTCAGCAAAGTTAAAGAGCATGATGAATAAGCAGACATTGCAGTCTGCCATGGATTTTCTTATGGAAAACGGTCTGAAAGCTTTCGTAATCAAATCCAGACATAAGCTTCAGGGAATTGACAGTGATTACGATTATCCGGAATGGGTATCCCTAACCAAAACAACGGAGGAAGAGCTGGAACAGCAAAGAAGGGTTGTATTTGAATATATGCCAAGACTTTCTGTTGTCATACCCGCCTACAAGACGCCAGAACGTTTTCTTTCCGCCATGCTTGATTCTCTTCTTGCCCAGTCCTACACCAACTGGGAGGTTTGTGTGGCTGACGGAAGTCCCAGAGGAGAAGGGGTGGAGCGGGTGCTAAAACGCTACGCCATGAAGGACGAAAGATTTCGCTATGTGATACTGGGAGAAAACAAAGGAATTTCCGGTAATACCAATGCTGCCATTGATATGGCCACAGGCGATTTCATTGTTCTCGCGGATCATGACGATACGCTGGCACCGGATGCACTGTTTGAATGTGTAAAGGCCATTAACAACGACCCTGAGATTGATGTGGTTTATACAGATGAAGATAAGCTTGACATCGATGGAGGAGAATTGTTTGAGCCTCACTTTAAACCTGATTTCAATCCGGATTTGTTAACCAGTGTTAATTATATCTGCCATCTGTTTGTGGTAAACCATGAGCTGCTTCTGGAAGTAGGTTTATTTAAAGAAGAATTTGATGGGGCACAGGATTATGATTTCATTTTACGGTGTACGGAAAAGGCAAGGAAAATCTGCCATATTCCAAAGGCGCTTTACCACTGGCGCTGCCATCAGGATTCCACAGCAAGCAATCCGGAAAGCAAGCTCTATGCTTTTGAGGCTGGTGCGAAAGCGGTCAAAGCTCATTATGACCGATTGGGAATCCCTGTACGGTCCGTTGAAAAGGGAATTGATTATGGCATTTACCATACAACATATGAAATTACAGGAGATCCGTTGGTATCCGTGATTATTCCAAACAAGGACCACAGTGCAGATCTGGATTTATGCATGCGATCCCTGATTGAAAAATCAACTTATAAAAACCTGGAATTCATTGTAGCGGAAAATAACAGCACGGATCCCGCAACATTTGCTTACTATGAGAAGATTCAGAAAGAATTTGAATTTGTCCATGTTGTAACGTGGGAGAGAGAATTCAATTATTCTGCCATTAATAATTTTGGCGTTTCTTTTGCAAAGGGAGAGTACCTTTTGTTCTTAAATAACGATACGGAACTGATTAATCCGGAGAGCATACATGAGATGCTGGGATTTTGCCAGAGAGATGATGTGGGAATTACCGGAGTGCGGCTTCTGTATTCGGATGATACCATTCAACATGCCGGAGTGGTTGTAGGTTTCGGCGGAATTGCAGGTCATACCTTTATTGGACTGCATAAGGCGGAAAGCAGCTATTTCAACCAGGCCATGTGCGCAAGAAATTACAGCGCAGTCACAGCTGCCTGTATGATGAGCAAACGGTCCCTGTTTGATCAGGTCGGTGGATTTTCCGAGGATCTGGCGGTTGCTTTTAATGACATTGATTACTGCATGAAGATTCGTTCCTTAAATAAACTGGTTGTTTATGCACCCTATGCCATGTTCTACCATTATGAGTCAAAGTCCAGAGGACTGGAGGACACGCCGGAGAAGGTGGAGCGTTTCAATCGGGAAATCCGGAAGTTTTCCGATAAATGGCCGGATATTTTACGAGACGGTGATCCCTACTATAACCCCAATTTAACTCTCCGCAAATCCAATTTTGCACTGAGGGATTTAAAGAAAGAAAAAATAGGGGAACCCTATCAGTTAGAGGTTTAAGATGCCAAATAAAGTTACAATCATTATTCCTAATTACAATGGATTAAAATTTATGGAACCCTGTTTTAAAGCCTTAAAAGCTCAAAGTGATCAAAACTTTGAGCTTCTTGTGGTGGATAATGGTTCTACTGACGGCAGTGTAAAATGGCTGAAAGATCATCAGATACCGTCCATATTTTTAGAAGAGAATACAGGATTTTCCGGTGCTGTTAATGTTGGAATCCGGGAGTCTGTGACCCCTTATATCATTCTTTTAAACAATGATACAGAGCCGCAGCCGGGTTACGTAGGGGAGATGGTAAAGGCCATTGAGCGTTCAAAAAAGATTTTCTCCGTCAGCAGTAAGATGATCCAGCTTTACCATAAAGATCTGATGGATGATGCCGGTGATATGTACAGTGTACTGGGCTGGGCCTATCAAAGAGGAGTGGGACAGAAAAGCAGCGGTTATAACAAAGCCTGCCAGGTGTTTTCTGCCTGCGCCGGTGCAGCCATCTACAGGAGAGAGGTCTTTGATAAAATAGGTGGATTTGATGAAGATCACTTCGCCTATCTGGAGGACATTGATGTAGGATACCGGGCAAAGATATGCGGTTATGAGAACTGGTACTGTCCCAAAGCTGTGGTTTATCATGTAGGGAGCGGAACCAGCGGATCCAAATATAATTCCTTTAAAGTAAAGCTGGCTGCCAGAAATAATCTTTATTTAAATTATAAAAATATGCCTCTGTTCCAGCTGATCCTTAACTTTCTTCCTCTTTTGGCAGGAATGGCAGTAAAATATTTATTTTTCCGCCGTATTGGTTTCGCCCCGGATTATGTGGAAGGGGTAAAAGAAGGGCTCAAAACCCTGAAAAAAACAAAAAAAGTAAGGTTTCAAATGTCCCGCCTTGGAAATTATATAAGAATTGAGGGAGAGCTGATTTTCGGCACATTTCTCTATGTATGGGAATTTATGAAAAGGAAACTAAAAATTGACAGGTCAATTTAAGAATATTTTAATGGCATCATATTGACATATCATGTATAATAAACGGGAAATTATAAGGTTTTGCTGCGATGATTAAAGATAATCAAAAAAAATTTAACGGGTTTCATGTAGCACTGGATGGACTGGTGATAATTCTGTCTTATGTGATTGCCTGGCTACTTCTTTTACTGGGCAACTGGATATACAGTCCCGATAAGCAGGTTCTGCCACCACAGTACTATTTTGCGGCGCTTCTCCTGATTTTGCCGACCTATCTGCTTCTCTACGGCATTTTCCAGCTGTATGCACCGAAGCGGGTTCAGGAAAGGCGATACGAGTTCACCAATATTTTAAAAGCCAACGTGCTGGGGCTTCTGCTGTTTGCCCTCAGTCTGTTTTTGGCTAAGAAGAATCCTTTTTTAGGTAACTTTTCAACCAGAATGGTATTTTATTTCTTTGCTGTCAATGTGATTTTAGAGACTGTGGAGAGAAATTTAATCCGTATGGCTCTTCACTCCATGCGGACGAAGGGATACAACCAGAAGCATATACTTCTATTAGGATACAGCCGTGCCGCGGAAGGCTTTATTGACCGGGTGAGTATGAATCCCGAATGGGGGTATCAGATCAAGGGCATTCTTGACAATAATAAAGAATGGGGTGCTGAGTACAAAGGGATTCATGTCATTGGTAAGGTGAGTGACTTAGATGAGATACTTGCCCTTAATTCTCTTGATGAGATTGCCATTACCTTAAGTATCAGCGAATATGCGGATTTAGAGCGGATTGTGGCCTCCTGTGAAAAATCAGGTGTTCACACCAAATTTATACCGGATTATAATAATATGATTCCTACAAGACCTTATATTGAAGACTTGCAGGGACTTCCTGTGGTCAATATCAGGCGTGTGCCGCTGACTGATCCGGTAAATGCCATGCTAAAAAGGGCTGTAGATATATTTGGAGCGGCCTTTGCTCTGACTGTATTTTCTCCGATTATGCTTATTACTGCCGTATTAATCAAGCTTACCGCTCCCGGTCCTCTGATCTACAGGCAGGAGAGAATAGGGCTTCACAACCGGTCGTTTCCTATGTACAAATTCCGGTCCATGGTGGTACAGGCTCCTTCGGAAGAAAAAATGAAGTGGACAACAAAACACGATTCGAGAGTTACCCCGGTGGGACGTTTTATCAGAAAGACAAGTATTGATGAGATGCCGCAGTTTTTTAATGTATTAAGGGGAGACATGAGTCTGGTGGGTCCAAGACCCGAACGCCCTCTTTTTGTAGGGAAATTTAAAGAGGAGATTCCCCGGTACATGATCAAGCATCAGGTACGTCCCGGAATCACTGGCTGGGCTCAGGTAAATGGGCTTCGTGGAGACACTTCCATTACAAAACGAATTGAACATGATCTTTATTATATTGAAAACTGGACATTGGGATTTGATTTTAAGATTCTGTTCCTTACTGTATTCAAAGGATTTATTAATAAAAATGCGTACTGATATCGGATACGACACAATTAGGATGAGGATAAGTAAATGAGAAATGATTTTGATGATGAATTAAACCGGGAAAACTCACGAAAGGAAAGGCGCAGTTCTGATTCGAAGCCAGATTCTGCTGGCAGCAGCAGACAGGAAGGCCGAGATTCAAAAAGATCTGTAAACGATGGCGACAGCCGGACTTACAGAAAGCAGCCGTCAGTGGAAGATAACGGGCAGCCCATGTTCAAGGGACAATCATCAGCAGGAAAGCAGCAGGCACCGACAGGCGGAACGCGCAGACAGCCGGAAGAGAACAGAACCAGAACAGCCGTGGACCAGGAAAACCGCAGAAACCGGGCTGGTAAGGATGAAGGGAAAACTCCCGCAAATGATCAGATTGTGATCGGTGACGGCGTTTCCAGACAGCAGCCAAGAATTTCTCCTCAGGAAAAGGCAGCTGCAGCCAGCCGGTTGGCAGCTCATACAGAAAAAAAGAGGCGGATTCGTAAATTCATAATCCTTGCAGTAGCGGAATTATTTACCCTCGCACTTATTTTTTCCTATGCATATGTGGCCAGACTCATGGGTTCTATCCAAAAACCCGATAATTTTAATGCGAATCAGGTACGCAACGAAGTGATGTCTCAGGAACAGAAGAAGCATATGACCGGATATCGGACCATAGCAGTATTTGGTGTTGACAGCCGTGACGGCAATGTTAATAAAGGAACCAATGCCGACGTTATTATGCTTTGCAATATAAACAGAGGTACTGGAGAAATAAAAATTGTATCTGTTTTCCGTGATACATATTTAAACATCAATGAAGGAAGTACTTATAATAAAATAAATGCAGCCTATGCAAACGGTGGAGCTGCCCAGGCGCTTGCAGCTCTTAATAAAAACCTCGATTTAGATGTTACCGAATATGTGACATTTAACTGGAAGTCTGTAGCAGATGGAATCAACATGCTGGGCGGTGTTGATATTGATATTAGCAAGGCGGAATTCCGTTATATTAACTCATTTATTACCGAGACTGTGGAGAGAACCGATGTTCCCTCCGTTCACTTAAAAGCAGCAGGTCCCAATCATCTGGACGGAGTACAGGCTGTAGCTTACGCCAGACTCAGAAAGATGGATACGGACTTTGCAAGAACAGAACGTCAGCGCCTTGTGATTGAAAAATCCTTTGAAAAAGCAAAGAAAGCGGATTTGGGATTGCTTAACAGAATTCTTCTTATGGAAGTTGATCAGATCGGCTCTAATTTAACATTCAGCGATTTTACAGAGCTGCTTCTGGATATCGGCAAATATCACATTGGTGAAACAGGCGGATTCCCATATGCCCGTGGTGATATGACGATAGGTAAAAAAGGAGATTGTGTTATCCCACAGACATTGGAGACAAACGTGGTACAGCTGCATAAATTCCTTTTTGACAAGGACAGCTATGTACCCTCTGATATGGTAAAAAAGATCAGTGCCAAGATTGCGGCTGATTCCGGCATGTATAAGCAGGGAACAAATATTGATCATGTGCCCACTGATAAGGGGTACGATGAAGACAAAACAAAACCGGCTGTGAAGGAGACCAAGGGTACAGAGGCAGAAGAGACCAGTAAAGAGGAAACAGTGGAATCTACTGACGAATTTGGAAATCCAGTAAAGCCTACGGAATCATCAGAGAATGCCATCGGTCCCACAAAGGAAACCAAGCCTTCTGAAACGACCAAAGGTACTGGAAAGCCGGGAGAGACCAAGCCGACCACCTCAGGTAACAGCGAGACAACTACCGCAGAAGCAGGACCTGGAACCAAAGAGACGACCAAGGCCGCTGTTCCGGAGGAAACGAAAGCGATGGATCCGGGGCCGGGTGAAACTCCCACAAAGCAGCAGTCAGGTACGGCTCCCACCACTGCAGCAGCAGTACCAGGCGGCAGTTCGGATGCAGTAGTAGTTCCTGCACCACCTACCAATTAATTATAAATTAATAAAACACAAAATCCCTGCATACAGCGCTTTACAAAAAAGCTCTTTTTGCAGGGATTTTTTCAATTCACATATTCAATATAGATTTATCACAGAATGGTCACATTTCATTGGTAGACTTTGTTTATCAGATGAG
>JAQSYE010000202.1 GCA_029256305.1 Lacrimispora sp.
ACTTTTTTATGAGCCAAGTACAAGAACCCGTTTGAGTTTCGAGGCTGCCATGCTTAATTTAGGAGGCAGCGTACTTGGCTTTTCCTCTGCCGATTCAAGTTCTGCTTCAAAAGGTGAAAGCGTTGCTGATACCATTCGGGTTATCTCCTGTTACGCAGATATCTGTGCAATGAGACACCCTAAAGAAGGCGCACCATTAGTCGCTGCCGGCCATTCTGGTATTCCTGTCATCAACGCAGGAGACGGCGGACATCAGCATCCCACACAGACACTCACCGATTTACTCTCTATCCGTTCGTTAAAAGGCCGTCTGAACGATTTAACCATTGGTCTTTGCGGTGATTTGAAATTCGGCCGTACCGTTCACTCTCTCATTAACGCTCTTGTCAGATATGAAAACATCAAATTTATCTTAATTTCCCCCCCTGAACTGCGGGTACCTGAATACATCCGGGAAGATGTGCTAAGGGCCAACAACATTGAATTTATTGAAATGGACAGTCTTGACGATGCCATGCCGGATCTTGATATCCTGTACATGACACGCGTACAGAAAGAACGTTTTTTCAATGAAGAAGATTATATCCGTTTAAAAGACTGCTACATTCTGGATAAGAAAAAGATGAAGCTGGCAAAGGAAGACATGTATGTTCTTCACCCCCTTCCCAGAGTCAACGAAATCTCTGTAGAAGTTGATGATGATAAACGAGCCGCCTACTTTAAGCAGGCACAGTATGGAGTTTATGTGCGTATGGCTCTTATCATGACATTACTGGAGGTAAATAAACCATGTTAAATATCGGCGGATTAAAAGAAGGTATTGTATTAGACCATATTGAGGCAGGAAAGAGTCTGGAAATCTATTATAATCTGGGACTGGACAAGTTAGACTGCCAGGTGGCAATTATTAAAAATGCCAAAAGCAGCAAAATGGGGAAAAAAGATATTATTAAAATAGAAGGCGGTATGGATCATATTAATCTGGAAATCCTGGGATATATTGATCACAACATCACGGTAAATATTATCCGTGATAACCAAATCGTAGAAAAGAAGACACTCCGTCTTCCTCATAAGATCACGAACCTCGTACAGTGTAAAAATCCACGCTGCATCACTTCCATCGAACAGGGGCTTCCCCATGTTTTTTATCTGTCAGATGCAGAAAAGGAAACATACCGCTGTATGTACTGTGAAGAGAAATATAACAAATAAAGTAATCTGTCAAAAAGAGGGTAGCGTTAAATCACTAAAAAAGTGATATAACGTTACCCTCTGTTCATTTTCTTCAGATATAGATTGTTTTGAGTAAGACGATAAGCCGGGTTATGTCGTTGAATGGCCATCTATCTAGGCCTGCCGTCGCCAGCAGGCTCAAGCGACCTACCCGGAAGCAGACGAGCCGCCTTATGCTTCCTGTTCGGTCTTGCTTCGAATGGGGTTTACATGGACCCCTCCTGTTACCAGGAGAGCGGTGGTCTCTTACACCACCTTTCCACCCTTACCGCAGATGCGGCGGTTTATTTCTGTTGCACTTTCCCTGGAGTCGCCTCCGCCAGACGTTATCTGGCATGTCTTTTCGCTTACCTGTTTTTTTTGTACATCTGATGATGCAGCTCCAGCTAATCACTTACACTTTAAAGCAGCTTCCCCCAATGAATTCTCTTACAATGGAGTTGCGTGGTATGTCTTCACTGTTAACTCCCAGAAAATAATCCAGGAATTTTAAAAGACGTTTTGCTTCCATGTATTCCGGTGATTCCCTTGGTATGCCAAACAATAGAGGTTCCGCATACTGCTTTAAAACGGATAATTCATATACAGTAGCAGAATTAAACATCATATCTGCAGATTCCTGGAATGGGAAAATATAAGCTTCCTCGCCCTCTCTCACAGTCGGCCACATGCGAATCGTATCCTGTGCTGATGCACCTCTTGTTCTGGCGTCCCGCACCATACGTCTTATGAGACGGCAGTCTGTGGTTGGAATCCGGTTGTGCTCATCAATATTTAACTGGGTTAGCGCACTGACATAAACACGGAATTTACTTTCTTTTGGAAGTGAATAGGATAACTTATCGTTCAGACAGTGAATCCCTTCGATTACCAGAATATCGTCTTTCCCAAGCTTTAAATAATCTCCCCGGTATTCCCGCTCTCCTGTTTTAAACTGGTATCTCGGCATCTCCACCGTCTCACCCGCTAAAAGAGCCGTCATATCCTTATTAAACTGATCAATGTCCAGACATTCCAACATTTCATAATTATAGCTTCCATCAGGATTCCTCGGACTGTCGATTCTGTTCACAAAATAATCATCCACTGCAATGGGGTGGGGAATCATGCCCTGTGCTTTTAACTGTATGGATAATCTGTGGGAAAATGTTGTTTTTCCTGATGAAGACGGGCCTGCGATCATAACAAATTTTTTGCTCCGGTCCGTACCGATCCGTGCAGCAATTTCAGCAATCTTTTTCTCCTGAAGTGCTTCCTGGATCAGTAGCAGTTCATTGATATCACCTGCGGCTATCACTTCATTTAGCGCTCCGACATGAGATACATTCAGACGCTCTCCCCATTTTACACTTTCCTTTAATACCTTGTATAGCTTCTGTTTTTTTTCTGCTTCAAAAACAGGCACTTCCTGAGGATTTTCCTTTTGAGGCAGCATGAGCATAAATCCGTCATCATAAGGAATGATATTGAAATATTTAATATATCCGGTATTCTGTACCATATAGCCGTAAAAATAATCTTCAAAACCACCAATGCTATATAAGTTCACACGGGATACTCTGCGGTAGCGGAAAAGCCGTTCCTTGTCGTACATCCGGTGCTTATGAAACAATTCAATGGCATCATCCGTATTAACGCTTCGTTTCATAATGGGGATTTTCTGGTCTACATATTCTCTCATACGGGACAATACACGGTTTAACAGTTCCTCTGTAAGCGCTATGTCTCCATGCGGTTGAATGTAATAGCCCTTTCCAAGAGAAAAGTCAACCGTCACTTTTTCAATATTCTCTGAACCAGCTACATCATAGAATGCTTTCATCATGAGAAAAATCGTACTTCTGTGATAAGTCTGAATTCCCGGCTGATCTTTTCCGGTAAAAAATTGAAGAGTGCAGTCAAACTGAACTGTCTTATGAAGTTCCCTTAATTTTCCGTTGATTCCTACTAGCAGAATCTCATCTTCATACTGAGGCTGATACTCCTTTGCTATATCCTGATAAGTCGTGCCAATCTGGTATTGTCTCTTAGTTCCATCTATTGTTACAATCGCCATTCTTTTCCTCCTTATAAAATTGTCTCAGGGAATTTAACGTCAGCCTTGTAAATCTCCAGTTCCTTTCCCACTTTAGCCTTTAAAAATTCTTCCATAAATTCCAGGAAAAGATACTCCAAACCATAATGGCCTGCATCAATGACTGCCATATGGTTTGATACTGCGTCAGTTCCGCTGTGATGTCCGATATCTCCGGTAATCAGTACTTCAACTCCTGCTTTTAAAGCAGGTTTTATCATACTGGAACCAGCGCCCGGGCTGATTCCCACAAAGGTAACCGGGTCTTTTATGTCCTGTTCCCCGTATATGGTAACAAACGGAAGCCCAAATCGTTCCTTTACCAGTCCAGCCAATTCCCTTACTGTCACCGGTTGTTTTAGATAACCAGTCTTTCCGATTCCATAGGGAAGATCTATAAAACCTTCCGGTGTTTCCGATTTAATAGTTCCTTCTTTTTCCAAAACCTGGGTCCTAACTAATCCTAACTTCCCGGCAGCTGTGTCGGCCATACATCCGGGAGCTGCATCAAAGTTGGTATGCATGGCATAACAGCAGATATCATTCTTAATCAGTGTCATCAGCCTGCCAGCAATAAAATCATTGTCATTGATCCTGTTTAAAGGTTTAAAAATCAGGGGGTGATGGGTCAATAGAAGATCGGCTCCACACTGCACCGCGTCTTCTATTGCTCTCTCATCCCCATCCAGGGCGATAAACACTTTTTTTATTTCTTTTTTATTCCTGCCCACAAGGAGTCCAACGTTATCCCAGTCACAGGCACACTCCACAGGAGCCAACTGCTCCAGTATTTCAATCAGTTTGCTGCATTGCATCTTGTGCCTCCTTATTCCACTTCAGTTCCAGTTCCAGTTCGCCTATTCTGCTTTCAGCGTTCTTTGTTCCACTTAACTGAAGTCCTTTTAGAATCTCACCAAGCTGTATCTGTTCTTTCATTAAGTATTCCTTTAAAAGCGGATCCTTTGACTTTATTAAATCTCTGCCGTATCGATATCCAAGTTCCTGATTCTTTTCTTCTGAAACCGAAGATTCTCTGGTAACGCCCATGACGGAATAATATTTTCCGTCCTCTTTTATCATAGTCTCTCTCCCGATAGAAAATTCATGTTCTATCAGAAACTTACGAACTTTATAAAGTTCCGAATGAGGTGACAGGACCCAGTATGAGATACTGTCCCATAAATGCCGTCCCTCCTCCAATATATGTATGATCAGTTCTCCGCCCATGCCTGCAATGACAACGCAGTCAGCCTGATTTTTCTCTAACTTTAAAAGTCCGTCGCTTAAACGGACTTCAACCAGATCTTTTAGACCAGCCTCTTCTATGTGAGTCTGGGCCCGTAAAAGAGGCCCTTCTCTCACATCCATGGCAATTGCAGATTTTGCAATCCCTTCTTGTACTAAATGAATCGGGATGTAGCCATGATCAGTACCGATGTCAGCCACACGGCTGCCATCTGGTACAAATGAGGCGATCGTTCCCAAGCGTTTTGATAATTTCATAGTAAACTCCGTCTTATTTCTTAATCGTCCAGATAATCTTTCAGCTTTTTGCTTCTGCTGGGATGGCGCAGTTTTCGCAAAGCTTTCGCTTCAATCTGTCTGATCCGTTCTCTTGTAACATTAAATTCTTTCCCAACCTCTTCTAACGTTCTGGGACGTCCGTCATTTAAACCAAACCGCAGCTTTAACACCTTTTGCTCCCGCTCTGTCAAGGTATCAAGAACCTCCATCAGCTGTTCATGAAGCATGGTAAACGTTGCAGCGTCTGCGGGAACCGCCACCTGATCATCCTGAATAAAATCGCCTAAATGGCTGTCCTCTTCCTCACCGATGGGTGTTTCCAAAGAGACTGGCTCCTGGGAAACCTTCATAATTTCCCGTACTCGCTCCACCTGCATATCCGCTCTTGCTGCAATCTCTTCCGGCACAGGTTCTCTTCCCAGTTCCTGCAGAAGCTGTCTGGATACACGCACCAGTCGATTAATGGTCTCTACCATATGAACAGGAATCCGAATTGTGCGGGCCTGATCTGCAATGGCACGGGTAATTGCCTGTCTGATCCACCAGGTCGCATAGGTACTGAACTTATAGCCTTTCCGGTAATCAAATTTTTCAACTGCTTTTATTAGTCCTAAATTCCCCTCTTGTATCAGATCTAAGAACTGCATTCCCCGACCGACGTAGCGCTTGGCAATGCTGACTACAAGGCGGAGATTGGCTTCTGTTAATCTTTGCTTTGAATCTTCATCTCCCAGTTCAATCTTTTTAGCAAGCTCAATCTCATCTTCACTGGAAAGAAGAGGAACCTTGCCGATTTCTTTTAAATACATGCGGACTGGATCTTCTACGCTAACACCTTCCGGAACAGATAAATCGATGCTTTCCATATCGATTTCTTCTTCTTCCTCAATATCCTCTTCAATAAAAAGATCTTCGTCTAGATCAAGTTCTTCTCCGCTGATGGAGAGCACATCCACCTTACTGCTCTCTAGAAAATCATAAATCTGATCCAAATGGTCAGAATCCAAATTCTCTCCATTAAAGAAATCAAGCACTTCCTGATTTTCCAGGACATTTCTCTTTTTTCTTGCTAATACGAGAAGCTGGTTTAACTTCTCGTCAAATGCTGCTGTTGAATCTTCCTGCCTGCTGCCAAAAACCTGTTCCTCTTCTGTCTTTCCTGAACCCACCATCTTATCTGCTGTTTTCTTAACATTATTGTCCATGTTTTTCCATCCTTCCACAGCCTGCCTATAGTGTACACCCTAATCCAGCGAAATATTCAAATCTCTCAGAGCAGCCTGTTCCTTTATAATTCTTTGCAGTTCTTCTATCCCTGCTGCATGACGGCTGGCATGATCCAGACTGTTTTTTTTCACTTTCATTATTGTTTCCGAAAACGCCTTTTTCTGTTCTTCATTATCAAGAGACTCTTTTAAGCTCGCATGGAAAAGACCTGCGACAGTTCGATATTGATCCTCATCATCGATGAAATGATTTAAAATCTCAGCCGGATTCAGTGTTCCGGCAGCGTGTCCGTCAAAAACCATCTGTGCCACCTTATGATACAGTTCTTCTATAAAATCATCAGGAGTAACAACCCCTTTAATCTTATCAAATAGTACAGGATTTTCAATCAGCCAGGTAAGTAACAGTTTTTGTGATTGCATAACGCCATCTTCTTTTTCTTTTTTGCGCTGATTCTTTCCGTTTTGTTCCTCTTCTCCTCTTATTGAGGGTCGGGCAGATCCAAACATGGCTCCCAACCGGTTAACCAGGCGCTTCAAATCCTGGTAATTAATAAAAAATTCTCTGGATACAGCTTCTAAATAGTTCTCTCTCTCAAGCGCTTCCGGAAATTCCAGAAGCTTTCTTGCCGTCTGATTATAAAACTCTGTTTTCTGCTCCGGATCATCCATCTTGTAATTCTTTCTCAAAACCGCAATTTCAAAGAGAAAGCTGTTTTGTGCCTGCTCAATTCTCTGATTGAATTCATCCGCTCCAAGATTCTTTATAAAATCATCCGGATCTTTGTAAGGTTCCATGTTAAGAACGCGAATGGAAATCCCCACTTCCCTTAGAATTGGAATTGCTCTCAGTGCCGCTTTCTGACCGGCCACGTCACTGTCGTAAGTCAAGATTACTTTGTCCGTATATCGCTTTAAAAGTTGAGCATGCTGGGTGGTAAATGCCGTTCCCAGTGAAGCTACCGCATTGGTAAACCCTGCCTGATGCATGGCAATCACATCCATATACCCTTCGCAAATCAATATGTATTTTTCTCTGGACAATCTGGCATAGTTAAGACCATATAGGTTTCTGCTTTTATCAAACAGCTTTGTCTCCGGTGAATTTAAATATTTAGGTTCACCGGCTCCCATCACTCTACCGCCGAAACCGATGACCCGGTTATTCACATCCATAATGGGGAACATCACCCGGTTCCAAAACTTATCATGACTCCCCTTTTCCTCAATTGTCACAAGTCCTGACTGCTTTAAAACAGGATCGTCATACCCTTTGCCTCTTAGATAGCGGTATAAATCATCACTGGTTTTATTGGAATAACCAAGCCCGAAGCGAACTATGGTTTCATCGCTCAGCTGCCTGTCCCTTAAATACCGGTATCCTGATTCTCCCTGTGGTTTCTTCAACTGGTAATAAAAATAGCTGGCTGCCAGCTTATTCATCTCCAAAAGAGAGGCCTTTAAATCTTCCTGTTCTCTCGCCTCTTTGCTATATTCTTCAACCGGCAGTTTTACTCCTGCCCTGTCTGCCAGCGTCTTAAAGGCTTCTGAAAAGGAATAATTCTCATATTCCATAATAAAAGTAATAACATTACCACCTGCGCCGCACCCAAAGCAGTAATACATCTGTTTGGCCGGTGATACGGAAAAGGAGGGAGACTTTTCATTATGAAACGGGCATAAGCCAAAATAATTACTGCCCTTTTTTTGCAGTTTCACGTACCCTGATACGATATCCACAATGTCATTCCTTACCCGGACTTCTTCAATTATATCTTCAGAATATCGCATAAAGCCATCATCCTCCTTTCACAAAGATTTATGATAAATTGCTTATTTGTCAAATTGCTTTCCATGCCTTAGGTACAAACAGTTGTACAAACCGGTCAATGGCATAACTGTCACTCATACCAGCAATATAATCGCAGACTGCACGCTCTTTGCTTGCATCCCCTTTTTCCATTAAATACCGGTATTCCTCCGGAAGCCTGTCCGGATGATCCATATAATATTCAAAAAGCATCGCGATCATCTTCTGCGCTTTTCCTTCTTCTGCTTTTGGAATCTCATTCTTATAAACATGTTGAAACATCCACGTTCTTAATCCCTGCATGGCTGTTTCCATATCAGAAGACATGATGATCTCATTCATTCCGATGCTGTTATTGATAATGTCATGAATGAGATTATTCAGTCTCTCCCTGACACTGTGCCCTAAAATATCAGTATAACAACTGGGAAGATCCTCTTCCACAAACATCTTTGCTCGAATTGCATCATCAATGTCATGATTGATGTAGGCGATTTTATCAGACAGCCTGACAATCGCGCCCTCTAAAGTCGATGGATGACCGCTGGTCCGGTGATTTAGGATTCCATCTCTCACTTCCCATGTGAGATTTAAACCCATTCCGCCTTTTTCCAGGATTTCAACAACCCGTACACTCTGCCTGTAATGAGCGAATCCCTGAGAACAGATTTCATTGAGGATTGCTTCTCCGGAATGGCCAAAGGGGGTATGTCCCAGATCGTGACCCAACGCAATCGCCTCTGTTAAATCCTCATTCATACGAAGAGATTTGGCAATGGTTCTTGCGATCTGAGAAACTTCCAGCGTATGAGTAAGTCTTGTCCGGTAATGGTCACCTTCCGGTGCCAGAAACACCTGAGTCTTGTGCTTCAGCCTTCGAAATGCTTTACAGTGAATGATTCTGTCACGGTCCCGCTGGTAAACTTAAATAAGTTTCCTCCAACTGTTCTGTGGATTCTCTGATATTCATTCTATCACATCCTTCGCAAAGTTATGGTACATTATATCATATTTTCAGTAATTTTAACACCCTATATTAAATTATTTGCACTGTCTCTCACCTGGTGGCGCTGATATGTTTCCTGTATTCACTAGGCAGACAACCATACCGTTTTTTGAACGCTTTCGCAAATGCCCTGCTGTCAGGAAATCCATGCCTCATGGCAATTTCGCCTATTTCATGGTCGGTCCCCATGAGCTCACGCATTGCATACTTAACACGCAGATCAATCAAAAAGGTACGGTAATTGACCTGCGCATACTTCAAAAAAATTCTGGATAAATAGGTGGGGCTGAATCCAAATCGCAATGCCACCGAATCCAATCTTAAATCCTGATCGTAATTCTCCCTCATATACCGTGTTACATCGGAGAGTTTATCCAGCTGCTTTTTCTGCCGGATAACCTCCTTATCCATATTTTCCGTTTTAAACTCCGTAATCAACAGATATAAAAGCTGATAAAACTGGCTTTTTACCTGAAAACTATAGCCATAATCCTGTTTTTCATAAACGAAAAAGAGAGAGGTTACAAGATCTTTCAGCTTTCGGTTTGCCTCTTCCCCCTTTTTATCAAAGTTCACATAGGAATCTTTACCCATGTAATCTTCAAAGGTTTCTCCTGGAATCTGCAGGACAATGGTGATATTGGGATTGGGGCACTCAATGGAATGTACCTCATTGGAATTAACCAGTACAAACTCATCTCTGGTAAGTTTCAGATGTGTGTTGTTGATATAAAAATCTATTTCTCCCTCCAGTACCAGAAAAATCTCTACTGAATGGTGCCAGTGTTTCGTTACTTTATAGTTACCGTCCCTGCCCTCGAAAATAAACAGCCGGAAAGGAAGATCATTATTAGGAATGACCAGCTCATGTCTGATTTCCATTGCACACCTCCGTAAAGTACTGTATCCATTATAAAACATTTCTGCCTGTTTTCCAATGAATTT
>JAQSYE010000203.1 GCA_029256305.1 Lacrimispora sp.
ACGCATCCAGCTGGTGCTTAAGATAGATGACAGGTTAGCCTGGGCGGTAGTGACGCGATTGCAAGGCGTTATTACCGTTTACATAGCATCATATTTACAAATGGAGAAGAAAAATGAATTATACTTATTTGGTTAAATGTGCGGATAATACCCTCTACTGCGGATGGACAAACCATTTAGAAAGAAGAATGGAGGCCCATAACCAGGGAAAGGGTGCCAAATATACAAAGACAAGAAGACCGGTGGAACTGGTTTATTATGAATCTTATCCCACAAAGGAAGAAGCGATGCGCCGCGAAGTGCAGATTAAAAAGCTTTCCAGAAAGGATAAACTGTTTCTTATAAAAGAAACCGAAAGTCAGGATTGACTTTTTCGCTTTCTTACTTTAGTATAGTAAATTATTACACCTAAGGAAACAGTATATTGACGGAGGAATCTGGGATGGATCAGTTTGAACGTGTTACTGTAATAAAGAAAGCCAATATCTATCATGGCGGTAAGGTAACCAGCCGTACAGTTTTGTTTGAAGACGGCACCAGGAAGACACTTGGAATCATTTTGCCGGGAGAATATGAGTTTGGTACAGAAGATCAGGAGTTGATGGAAATTCTTGCCGGTAAGCTAAAAGCGATGCTTCCGGACAGTGAGAAATGGGAAGTTTATGAAGCAGGACAGGCTTTTACGGTACCTGCGGACAGTAGATTTAAAGTTTCAACTGATGAAGTAACGGATTACTGCTGTTCTTATATAAAGAAATAGACAAAAAAGAAGACTGCGGAGCATTCAAAAATGATGCTCCCAGTCTTCTTTTTTGTCTGCCTTAGGCTACGAAGTGATACATGAGGATGTAGTGGCAGAAGCTTCCACCCATTACAAACAGATGAAAAAGTTCATGATTGCCGAAGCTTTTATGTCTGGATTGGAACAGAGGAAGCTTTAACGCATAGATGACACCTCCGACTGTATAAATCAGTCCGCCTGCCAGAAGCCAGATAAAGGCAGCAGGAGGCAGTGCTAAAACGATTTTACGGAAAGCCAGAACACAGATCCAGCCCATGGCAATATAAAGTACAGAGGAAAACCACCTGGGGCACATCACGAAGAAGCCTTTAATAATCATCCCTAATATGGCAATTCCCCAGACAAGGGCAAGGAGGCTTAGACCGGTCTTGTCACCCAGAACAATTAAACAGATCGGAGTGTAAGTTCCTGCGATCAGGATAAATATCATCATATGATCAAATTTTTTCAACAATTTATTAATCTTTGGTGATACATCCAGGGTATGATAAATCGTGCTGGCAGCGTAGAGAAGAACCATGCTGATGCAAAATATTGCGAGGGATGCCAGATGAAGCTCTCCATCTGCAGAAGCTTTTATAAGCAGGGGAGTTGCCGCAATCAGGGCCAGGAGCATGGCTATAAAATGAGTACCTGCGCTGACTGGATCTTTAATTTTTATGTTCATAGTAAAACCTCCTTGTATGAGAATTAAGAACACGTTACGTAGTAATGAAAACTATGTCATCTCTTTTTATATACTATACACTTTCGCAAAAAAGAATGCAAGTATTTTTTGAAATTCAAAGTAAAAATTCTTCATTGCTATTATCTGCAGTATGAAATATAATCAATGGAATAAATGTCAGAAAGAGAGAGGAATATAATCTGATGAATACAACAGTAAAAGAGCTGATGGAGAGGAAGTCTGTCCGTGTTTATGAAGAGAAGCAGATTGAACAGGAGAAAAAGGCGGCGATCATAGAAGCAGCTCTGCAGGCGCCGACTGCAGGTAATATGACATTATATTCCATTATAGATGTGACGGATCCGGAATTAAAAAATAAATTGTCCAAAACCTGTGACAATCAGCCATTTATTGCCAAGGCGCCAATAGTTCTTGTGTTTGTGGCGGACTATCAGAAATGGTATGACCTGTTTTGCAAGTATGAGAATACAGTCAGAGCACCCGGAATGGGAGATTTTATGCTGGCAGCGGACGATGCGTTAATAGCGGCGCAGAATGCGGTAGTTGCAGCAGAATCAATGGGAATCGGATCGTGTTATATTGGGGATATTTTAGAACAATATGAAACCCACCGGGAATTATTTTCTCTTCCCAGGTATGCAGTGCCTGCGGCAATGGTGGTTTTTGGTTATCCTGTCCCCCAGCAAAAAGAGAGAGTAAAGCCTAAAAGACTAAGACCGGAAGCGGTAGTTTTTGAAAATGTTTACCGCCGGATGGAGCCGGAAGAATTTCAGGATGAATTAAATAAAGTCACAGACAGGGGCGAAGATTTTGAACATTGGATCCACGCATTCTGCGGCCGAAAGTGGAATTGTGACTTCAGCACGGAGATGAGCCGTTCAGTAAAGGCTATGATGAATCAGTGGGAAAAAGAGGAGCAGCAGAAAATAAATGAAGCTAAATATCTTATTTGAAGATGATGAAATTCTTGTGGTGGAAAAACCAGTAGGAATTGAGTCCCAGTCGGGAAAAACGTTTGAACCGGATATGGTCAGTGAAATAAAGAAACATATCAACATACAATCCACAAAGAAGGGAGAACCATATGTGGGAGTTATCCACAGACTGGACAAGCCGGTTGGGGGCGTAATGGTTTATGCAAAATCTCAAATTGCCGCTGAGGCTTTAAGCAGACAGGTTTCCGCGCATCAGATGGAAAAAAATTACTATGCAGTTGTTTGTGGAAAACCTGTTGATAACTCTGGCACCTACGTGGATTATTTGTGGAAAGACGGAAAAAATAATTGCTCAAAAATTGTGGAAAAGGGGATAAAAAGTGGAAAACTGGCAGAGCTTGATTACCGGATTGTGGAATGCAGAGATTTGGATGGGATAGAAGTGAGTCTTCTTAAAATACGGTTAAAAACCGGCCGGCATCACCAAATTCGTGTCCAGATGGCAGGTCATGGCACACCTTTATGGGGAGATCGTAAGTATAACCCTGAATTTCAAAGCTATTTGGGAAAAGGTAATGTTGCCCTGTTTGCGTCTGGCCTTTCATTTCTTCATCCCACAACAAAAAAGAAAATGACTTTTTTCGTAAAACCAAACAATGGGCTGTTTGAGCATTTTTCTTTTCACGACACATTTTAAAAGGAATTTTTTACTATAAGAGTTTCTGCATATTTTTCGCCGTTTGATTTATAATAGACTTTGTACAAATGAAGTACAAATCAGAAACAGGTGAGTCCATGGAGAAGCCGAGCAGGAAACTGAAGAAAACAATTTTAATATTGGGAGTTACAGGGGCAGTCTATTTAAGCTTTAAATTTTTGCTGCCTCTTGTGATTCCCTTTTTGATTGCGTATGTATTTGCCCTATCCCTTCGTCCTTCTGCGCTTTGGATCGAAAGAAAAACCCGGTTCACTTATAAAAAAAGAGTAATTTCTTTGCCCCTTGCCCTGATTGGAGGGGTTGAAATTCTCCTATTTATGATTGTTCTTGGCGTATTTGTTTATTTTGCAGGAAGGAAGCTTTTGATGGAGGCAAGGCTATTGCTAAAAAATCTTCCTCTGATTTTAGATGGAATAAACGCCAAGCTTATGGAAAACTGTTCTTTTTTGGAGCGGTTCTTAAAACTTCCTGAGGGTTATATGGTAAATGTGGTCAGTGATATATTAACCGGTGGTGAAGCTGCTGTAAAAAGCAGGGCAATGCCCTTTTTAATGACGAATTCCATGACGGTTTTAAAATGGGTGGTTCAGCTGACCGTCATTTTGGTGATTTTAATGATTGCCACTGTTTTATCTCTTCAGGAGATGGATGATATCCGGAACCGGCGGGATAATTCCATGTTCTGTTATGAATATGCGATGCTTGGAAATCGTCTCATGACAGTAGGAAGCGCCTGGTTAAAGACGCAGGGTGCCATTATGCTGTTTACGATGATGATTTGTTCTGTGGGATTATTTCTTCTAAAAAATCCTTATTTCATTTTGCTTGGGATTATAATTGGGTTACTGGATGCCATGCCCATATTCGGTACTGGAACTGTTCTAATTCCCTGGGGGCTAATTTCCCTGATTGAAAAAAACTGGCTTACCGGAATAGGACTCATCATTATCTATATTATCTGCTATTTTGTGAGAGAAGTGATGGAAGCTAAAATCATGGGAGGCAAAGTGGGATTGACGCCTTTGGAAACTTTGGTTTCTATGTATGTGGGGCTGCAGCTTTTTGGAATTCTAGGATTCATTCTGGGGCCTATCGGGCTTCTAATTATTGAAGATATCGTGGAGCTTTATGAGGGGACATGCTATAATGACCAAAAGAAAGACAGGAAAAATGAAAGAGGAGAGGCGCCATGAATCCAGAACAATTAATAGAATTTTTAGGAATCCTGGAAAAATTAAAATGCAATACACGTCATAACTGGACAACAAACGGAAGACAGGAAAGCGTGGCAGAGCACAGCTGGCGGCTGGCCGTGCTGGCTATGCTGATGGAAGATGATTTCCCGGAGCTTGATATGAATCGGGTCATTCACATGTGCCTGATTCATGATTGGGGGGAGGCTCTTACTGGAGACATTCCGGCATTTATAAAAACAGGGGCAGATGAGGTGGAAGAAGCTGGTGCGATTAAAACGCTGTTGGAGAAACTGCCGGAAACGCTTGCTTCTGGTTTCTCTGCCATGTTTGAGGAAATGCTTGATCTTACTTCTGAGGAAGCCATACTGGTAAAGGCTCTTGATAAAACAGAAACATTAATACAGCATAATGAAGCAGGTACAGGTACATGGCTGCCGCTGGAATATGATCTGAATTTAACTTATGGGAATGAGGTATGCGGGCATTTTGAAAAGACACAGCAGCTTCGCGACAAAGTAAGAGAGCATACGTTACGAATAATGAAGGAGGAAAGAAGGGAACACCGTGAGTGATACATATGAACAGATAATCCGTGAAATAAAAAACTTGAGAAAGGAACTTCATGCCTGTCCGGAAAAATCGGGGTCAGAAAAGGAGACCATGAGGCGCTTGAAAGATTTTTTGAAAGCCCGCACCTCTCTTACGATTGTAGATTGTGATACGTGGTTCTACGCTGTGCACGAGGAAGAGGATGCATGGACCAGCAAGGCTTTCCGGGCAGATATGGATGCGGTAATGGGAGAGGATAACCGGCTTTTTCATGGCTGCGGACACGACGGTCACAGCGCAGTGCTTGCTGGTCTGTGCCTGCTGCTGGAAGGCAAGAGAACCGGAAGTAATGTATACGCTATTTTTCAGCCGGCAGAAGAAACCGGGCAGGGAGCAATGATCTGCAGCAGACTTTTAGAAGAAAAGGGAATTCGAGAGATTTATGGATTTCATAATCTTCCAGGATATCCCGCCGGAAAAGTAGTGGTAAAAAAGGGAACCTTTGCCTGTGCCTCCAGAGGGCTGATACTGAACCTGGAAGGAAGGCAGTGTCATGCAGCCTATCCGGAGGAAGGTATCAATCCTGCATGGCTGATCGCTGAATTGATCAACAGTTTGTCGTCGTTAACAGAGAAGGCAGGTTCTCAGGGAATGGTGCTTGCTACAATTATAGAAGTAAAGGTCGGCGGAGAAAATTTTGGTGTTTCTCCTGCTGACGGGAAACTGGCATTAACCATTCGGGCGGAACGTTTGTCGGAGTTGAACCGACTACAGGCTTCCATACTTTCGCTGGCTGAAAAGCGTGCGGTGGAAGGAGGGTTAAAGTTTCGTTACCAGATTCTTGATGAATTTCCAGATACATACAACGAGCCTGATATGGCTGATGCTTGTAAAAGGCGATTTGAGGAAGGTAAAATCCCTTATTTGGAAGAAAATGTGCCCTTTCGGTGGTCGGAAGACTTTGGCTGGTATTTAATGAAAGCTCCGGGTCTGTTTTTCGGTGTGGGGGCAGGGGAGGACTGTCCGGGTCTTCATACAGCCGACTATGAATTTCCAGATGAAATTATGGAAGCTGCGGTACGGGCTTTTGAAGTACTTTTATAGGAAATGTCTGGGAAAATCCATTGCCCTCCTCTTGACAAACATTTGTAAATAACGTAAAATCAACCATACGATCTATAAAATAATAGGAAATATGACGTTGAAGAGGATTAATAAGTGATGATGTATTCCAGAGAGAAGGCCTTTAGCTGAAAAGCCTTTATACCACTCATAACCCAACCTGCCTCGGAGTCCCGCAGAAAACTGCGGCGCTTATCCGGCGTTAACGGATTAAAAGTGAGCCGCATAAAAGCAGCGGCTAAATTGGGTGGCACCGCCGAGCTGTTCGGTCCCTTTTACAGGGATTGGATGGCTCTTTTTGTATCCATCTATGCCCAAAGAACATGGGCATTAACAATGAAGGGAGAGATTAGTCATGGCTAAGGACAAGAAATTAGTAGAGGCAATCACATCTATGGATGTGGATTTTGCGCAGTGGTACACAGATGTAGTTAAAAAGGCAGAATTGATCGATTACTCCAGTGTAAAGGGCTGTATGGTGATTAAGCCTGCAGGCTATGCGATCTGGGAGAACATTCAAAAGGAGCTGGATTTCAGATTTAAGGAAACAGGCGTAGAAAATGTTTATATGCCGATGTTCATTCCGGAAAGTTTATTAGAGAAAGAAAAAGATCACGTGGAGGGATTTGCTCCGGAAGTAGCGTGGGTAACTCATGGTGGACTTGAGCCATTACAGGAGAGACTTTGCGTAAGACCTACATCGGAAACCTTATTCTGTGATTTTTATTCCAGAGAGATTCAGTCTTACCGGGATCTTCCCAAGCTTTATAACCAGTGGTGCTCCGTTGTACGCTGGGAAAAAACAACCAGACCATTTCTTCGCTCCAGAGAATTCTTGTGGCAGGAAGGCCATACCGCTCATGCTACTGCAGAAGAAGCAGAGGAAAGAACGGAAATGATGCTTAACTTATACGCTGACTTCTGCGAAGAAGTACTTGCAATGCCTGTCATCCGCGGACAGAAGACGGATAAGGAGAAATTTGCCGGTGCAGAGGCTACTTATACCATTGAAGCTCTGATGCATGATGGAAAAGCACTTCAGTCTGGAACAAGTCACAACTTTGGAAGCGGATTTGCAAAGGCCTTTGAGATCCAGTATTCTGATAAGGAAAATAAACTCCAGTACGTACACCAGACATCATGGGGATTAACCACCAGACTGATCGGCGCTATTATTATGGTTCATGGTGATGACAATGGACTTGTACTTCCTCCAAGAATTGCTCCGGTTCAAGTAATGATAGTTCCTGTACAGCAGCAGAAGGAAGGCGTTCTTGAGAAAGCGTATGAATTAAAGAAGGTTCTTTCTAATTATAAAGTAAAAGTTGATGAT
>JAQSYE010000204.1 GCA_029256305.1 Lacrimispora sp.
GCATTCTCCATCTATACCAGCGGAACGGATCAGATTGACGAACCCTCTGCCCGTATGGCGGTAGCTTCCGTGCTGCGGTTTTTAACCCGTATGGGAATGGTGCGATATACCAGTCACAGCGGCTATATTGCCACCGTTCTTCATGAAAGTGATTTATCCAGTGTAAGGACAGACTGTGCCGGTATTTATCGCCCACACGTAAAGCCGGGGGAGGAAGTAAGCAGGGGGGAGATTCTGGCAGATATCCTGGACCCTTATGAAGGAGAGATTATAAGCCAGATTCTTGCACCTACAGAAGGAATTATATTCTTTTCCCATTCCCAGCCATTCGTTACCGAAGGGGGCATTATCTTTAAAATCATACGGCGGCTTCATGAATAAGGAGCCCCATAGCATGGAAAGGAGAGCGGACATGCAGTATGCTGCTCTGGAGCGGATGCTCATTAATTCAATCAAGGAAGTACAGATGAAACTGGGATATGAAAAGGAAGCGATCCGGTTTTATTATCCTGAAAAAGCACTGTTAAGAATCCTCCAAGCAGGGGATTTGGATGACGATATAAAGGAAGCTCTGAAAGAGTTTAAGGCTTATGCAAAAGACCGGCTTGGAGAAATTAAAATCACAAAAAGCCAGGAGCGGTTTTGCTTTTTAATTCCACCAGAAGGCGTCCAATATGTCTTTGAACAGGAAGAAGAGAATGGATTTTTAAGAGACTTTATTGAAACCATAGAAAAGCCTGGTGTACAGCTGGAAGACATTAAGAATGTGTTCTCCAGGTATTCAGACGGTAACTATGTCTGTGAGAGCTGTGACGGGGAAGAATGTGATTTTATTTTGTATTTTGAAGATCCCGCCAGAGATTCTTACCGTTATTTCATTAAATTCCATGATAACCATGGAACTTACCACAGATTTCTGTCAGAAGACGTGAAAGATATGGGATTCTAAAACCAACAGGAGAAGAAACCATGCATAAGAAAACATTAATTGCAGTCTTATTTACAGGGATTTTGATGGCGGGGGCAGTCAGCTTCCCGGCAAAGGCGGACACTGTTTCGGCAAACGGGACAATTCCGCTGGTAGAGCCTCTTATCATAAATACAGTAAATGGGCCAGGTTCTAAAATGAATGGCCCCGCTGCAGCGAACCAGTCAGCTGCAGGGGATCAGGTGGTATCATATGCCAAACAATTTCTAGGCAATCCCTACCGGTACGGCGGGACAAGCCTGACAGAAGGAGCTGACTGCTCCGGTTTTGTACAAAGCGTTTATAAGAATTTCGGGATCAATCTTCCCAGAACCTCTCAGGATCAGGCAGCTGCAGGAGTGGATGCAGGCGGTATCGAAAATGCCAGGCCCGGAGATCTTATTTCATACATAGGCCATATCGGAATTTATACAGGCAATGGCCAGCTGATTCATGCCAGCGGCCCGGAGGATGGAATTAAGATATCCAATGTGGATTTCCAGCCGGTTCAGTCAGTGAGAAGAATATTAAACCAGTAGAAAGAAAACGTATTGAGGATAATTAACCTCATACGTTTTTTTTATGCTTAAAGAGCCGAAAGTAAGTACATGGTAAATGTTCCGGCAGCCAGAAGGATACCTTCTGAAGATGTGACATCCACTCTGTTTACCACAGAACGGCTTCCTTTGTGAATGGCATTCGCTTCCACGAATATTTTACCGGAGCTGATTCCCTTTAAAAAATCGATGTTTCCATGCTGTGTGACATTGGCGTACTCGTAAGCATAAGCGGCCATTCCCGAAGTGATGTCACAGAGTGTAAAGATAAAGCCTCCATGGAGATTTCCATACAGATTCAGGGCACTTTCTGTAATATCTAAGGAAATCTTTGAGTGTCCGGGCCAGACTTCTAAAAGATCGGCATTCTCCACACCGCTTAAAGGGAGGATGTGACGCCTGATTCCTTCCATTATTTCTTCCCGCATTTGGTCTTCCTCCTTTTTAAATATGAAAGCATTTTAAGTACTTTCTGGAATATATCATACTTTTTCGACAGGATACAAGCAGTAAATAAATATACGGTTAAAAACTATCAATTGGCCTTTACACATAGGATGGATCGATTGGATGTTATTTCATACATGACTTATAATATGACTATATTGTTAAAAAAACGACATAGTTCGACTTTTCAGCGAGAAAGTGTAACTGAGTCGTCATATTGAGAAGGAGGATGGTATTATGAGCACCGGAAGAGCAGATAACAGAAATCAAACCAGTGCAGTCGACTGGAAAACGGTTATTATATTTGTTTCCATTGCATTCAGTTCCCAGTGCGGGGGAGGATTTGCCGCTGGGTCCACACCCTGGTCCTATTTTTTTATGAATACCGGGTTCTATGGAATGCTTCCAAAAGTAACACAGCCTTATTTCTGCCTGTTTATGCCGCTTGTAGTAGCGGCAATTAACTGCTTTATCATCTATTTTTTTATGAAATTTGCCATGGATTTCAAGACGTTTGACTATGGGGAGTTTCTAAAAAAATATGGTTCCCGTTTCTTGGGAGGCAGGTTTGCGAAACCAATGCAGATTGTGTACGAATTTAATTTCAACTGGCTTTTGATCGTATGCATGGCTCTCGCCTACTCCTCTTCCGGATCAGCGCTGGCGGAGCTGTCTGGAATGCCTTATCTGTTTACCACCTTTGCCGTTGGCATCATCATGTTCCTCCTCTGTATGAAGGGGGCGGGTCTGGTAAGAAAAAACGCGGTTTTCATGAGCGCAGTTATCTTTGTTACCTTACTGGCAATTCATGTTCCCAATCTTTTTTACAATATCTCCTGCGGCAGGCTGACAAGAGAACTGGGAGTGATGGGACAATCCTTAAATAAAGGAATTCAATCAGGAGCAGGAAGCTTTTTAAGCTACCTTCTGACCTCTTTATGCTGGGCTTACATATTTTCCGGTCAGAATCTTGGGGGCTTCGGGGCCTACGTAAATCACGCGCAGCTTTTTAAAAACAAAAGTACTCTTCGCTGGTCCGTAGTTCTTTCTGTTATTTTAAACTGGATCTTTCTTGAGATGACTGTTGTCAATTTAGCTTCCAATTATACTGAGGTTTTAGAGGGCTGGAAAGCAGGGAAAGCGGTGTACACCATTTTGGTGGTGCAAAACGGATTTGGGGGAGAACAGATGAAAGCCGTGTTACTGGTGCTCATCACCATTTCTATCTTTTTTGCCACTATCTCCACAGCCATTAATTACGCTCAGGGCTTTAATGACCGCGTGCTCAACTGGTATCAGAAAAAAACAGGAGAAAATTTGGAAGTTGCAAAAGCAAAGAGAAACAAAAGAGGGGCTTTGCTCACTTTGTTTTATATTATACTCACCTGGGGGGTATCTCAGGTAGGGCTTACCAGTCTTGTTTCCAAAGGGCTTACGCTGGTATCCTATATTAATTTATTTACACTCATCATTCCCACCGTGATCAATGTCGTGATTGGCTGGCGGGATGGCGATTACTCAAAAGAATAAATAAGAAGGGGCAATACGATGGAAAAGGAAAATAAGAAAGCATTGAAACAAAAGAGCCAAATGGGCGGGAAGATCACAGACATAGTAAAAAATAAGTCAATTAAGAAGAGACTCCTTTTTGGAATCATCGGTATGGCAGTTACCATATCAGCCACATACGGATTGATTAACGGTATGATGTTTTACCGGGATGCCAAGAATAATATTGAGCTTCGTCTGACGGAATGTGCCACTGCCTATAGTCAGTCAGTGGAGAATTCCATTGATCTCTACCGAGCCAGAATTGAATTTATTGCACAGAATCCGGAAATTACAGATCCATCCTTAAGTACGGATCAAAGAACCCAGTTACTGGCTCAGGTTGCGAAAGACAACGGATTTGCAACACTTTCCATTGCAGGTGCCGACGGAAAAACCAGTGATGGAGGGGATGCCAGTGAACGGGAGTATTTTAAACAGTCCATCGCAGGAAATACATACATATCCTCTACAATTGTAAGCAAAGTAACCGGCAAAACTGTACTTATTGTATCTGCAAAGGTTAAGAGTGAAAATTATAACGGAATAGTCATTGCAACTCTGGATTCTGATACTTTTAGCACGATGATTGATGGAGTAGAGGTTGGCGAGTCTGGATACGGATTTATTATTGATAAAGAAGGAAAAATTATCGCCCACAAAAACAGAGATCGGGTAAATGATCAGACAAACTACATCGAAACGGCAAAAACCGATAAGAATTATCAGGGAACTTCCGATGAAATGAAGGATATGATAGCAGGAAAGACAGGAATTCAGACGGTTAATTTCAAAGGGGTCAATATGACAACCGGTTATACCCCCATAGAAGGCACCGACGGCTGGTCCATTGGTATCGTGACAAAGGAATCGGAGATGATGTCAAGTTTTCGGTCGTCCCTCATCTATACCATGTTGATCACCCTGATTATGATCATCCTGTCATTTGTAATTGCATTCCGGATTGCAAAACCCATTGTTAAGCCTATTTTAGATTTGGTTAACCGGATCCGGCTTCTGGAAGAAGGCGATCTTCATTCTCCCGTTCCTCAGATCAATTCAGGAAATGAGCTGGATATGCTTTCCAAATCATTTACAGGCACAGTTGCAACTTTAAACAGTTATATTAATGAAATTTCAGTAATCCTTTCCAGTCTGGAAAAAGGAGACTGTACCGTCAGCGTGAATCAGGATTACAAAGGAGATTTTGTGCAGATCAAGGATTCCTTAAGCGGAATCATTTTAAACCTGAATTCCGTTTTAGGAAATATCCGTGTATCTTCCGATCAGGTGGCGGAAGGATCCAGGCAGATATCCGGCGCTTCCCAGTCCCTTGCAACAGGGGCAACCGAGCAGGCGGCTACTGTGGAGGAATTAAATGCTTCAATCTCAAACGTATCCAGTCAGGCAGAGGAAAATGCAAAACGGGTTGACAATGCGACCAGATTTGTAAAGGAAGCTGTATCAGGAGTCAGAGAAGGCAATGAATGTATGGGGCAGCTGGATCGCACCATGAAAGAGATTGGTGCGGCTTCCGAGAAGATCAAAAACATTACAAAGGTAATTGAAGATATTGCATTTCAAACAAATATACTTGCTTTAAATGCTGCCGTGGAATCAGCTCGGGCAGGAGAAGCAGGAAAGGGATTTGCAGTAGTGGCTGATGAAGTACGTAATTTAGCGGCCAAATCTGCAGAGGCGGCCAAGCAGACTGCGGATTTAATCGGCTATTCCGTAGCTACAATTTCAGAAGGTGGAAAACTGGCCGACCAGTCTGCGGGAATCTTAAAAGTAGTGGAAGAAAAAGCAGGTTTGGTAGATGGCATCATTCAGGAAATTGCCCTGGCATCAAAAGAACAGGTGCAGGCAATGGAGGAAATTAACCAGGGATTATCCCAGGTATCCACAGTGGTGCAGAATAACGCCGCTACAGCCGAGGAAAGTTCTGCATCCAGTGAGGAACTGGATTCTCTTGCCCAGTCACTCAAACAGGCGGTGGAGACTTTTAAACTGAGAAAAGACATTGAGAAATAACAAATTCTATAAGAAGTCCGTTTTTTACGTCAGAGTTCTGGCGCAAAGAACGGACTTTTTTTAAGTCATAATTTGTCCCACTTTTCATATATTGAGGTAAGAGGAGGGATGAGAGTGGAGAGAAAAGACGAGCTGATCAATCTGTTTTCCAAAAACATAAGAGAAATCTTAAACAGGGTAGCCTTAAATTTTGACGAAGTCCAGGAAATAAGGCTACGCGTGGCTGCCCCTCTTATGCTGGTATACAAAAACGAAGAATATTATTTAACCGGATCCGGGGATATCAGCAAAAAACTGGAAGAAGCATATATCATCTCAAAAAACGAATTAAAGGAAACCATGGAGTATATGAGCAATTACTCTTTGTATGCTTTTGAAGAAGAACTAAAGCAGGGATTCCTGACTGTACAGGGAGGCCACAGAATTGGAATTGCAGGCAAGACAATTCTTGATGAGTCCGGGATAAAAACCATGAAATACATATCTTTTATTAATATCCGTCTTTCCCATCAGGTAAAGGGCTGTGCCTCCCCCATACTGCCTTTTGTTTATAAGAATCACAGAGAGGTTTGCCATACCCTGATTGTCTCCCCGCCCAGATGCGGAAAGACCACGCTGCTTCGAGATTTGATCCGGCAGATATCAGATGGTTCCAGGGATTTTGAAGGCATGAATGTTGGGGTGGTGGATGAACGATCTGAGATCGGAGCCTGCTACCAGGGAGCACCCCAAAATGATCTGGGGATCCGCACTGATATTTTAGATTGCTGTCCAAAGGCAAAGGGAATGATGATGTTAATCCGTACCATGTCTCCCAGAGTGATTGCAGTAGATGAGGTGGGAAGCAGAGAAGACTTAGATGCCATAGAATACGTCATGAACTGCGGATGCAAATTAATCGCAACGGTACACGGCAGTTCCATCGAAGATTTAAGACAGAAGCCGGTACTAAGAACCCTTTTGGAGGAACGAATTTTTGAGAGGTATATCGTCTTAAACAACTTAGGCAAAATCGGAAACATTGATCAGATCTTTGATTCCAGGGGAACGCAACTGTATAAGGCAAATATATTTGGGGCTGAAGTCCGGCCGGACAGGCAGGAGAGCAGGGCTTATGGGTAATACATGGTTGAGACTGACAGGGGCAGCCCTTGTAATACTATCCTGCTCCGGTCTTGGTTTTTATATGGCGGCTCAGTGGAATGAGCATTTAAAAACCGTGGAGCATTTGAGGAAAATGATTTTCCTTTTAAAAGGAGAGATCGTCTATGCCAATTCGCCCCTGACAGAAGCCTTTGAGCGGACAGGCAGGAAAGCAGGGGGACAGATGGGGAATTTGTTTTTAAAGGTCTCGGAACAATTAATGGGACAAAGAGGAGAAAGCTTTTACGGTATCTGGCAGGACGAGATTGACGGGCTTCCCAAAGAGGTATGTCTTTCCAGTGAGGATAAGCAGAATTTAAAGGGGCTTGGTGAGCATCTGGGGTATCTGGATATTGGAATGCAGGAGAGGACAATCCTTCTTTATCTGGAGCAGCTGGATTTGACAATCGATTATTTAAGAGATCATAAGCAGGAAAAAAGCCGGCTTTATACAAGTCTTGGCATCATGGGCGGTTTATTCCTGACCATAGTCATGTATTAAGGAGGATAGCATGGGAGTCAATTTGATATTTAAAATTGCAGCAGTGGGAATTCTGGTTTCCGTCATCTGCCAGGTATTAAAACACAGCGGTAGGTGAGAATATGACGGTTGTATCCATATCTGTTGTGGGGATTGTGGCGGTGCTCCTGGCAGTTTCCCTAAAAGGAATGAAGGGGGAATACGGAACCTTACTGGTCCTTGCAGCAGGGTTTTTTATCTTTTTTTATGGGGTCGGGAAGCTTAGCACAATCCTTGATACCATGAAGGAAATCCAGTCCTACATAAAAATCAACAGCGTCTATCTGGCCACCCTGGTAAAGATGATCGGAATTACCTACATTGCAGAGTTCGCTTCCGGAATCTGTAAAGATGCGGGCTACGGTGCAGTGGGAACACAGATTGAAATATTTGGAAAGCTTTCCGTGCTGGCAGTCAGCATGCCCATTCTCCTGGCACTCATTGAAACACTGCAGGTATTTTTATCATGACAGGAGGAAGGGTGATGAAAAGGAGGTTTTTATTTCTTTTATGTATTCTGTGTTTTCTTCTTCCAGGCAGTCCTTCCTGGGGAGCAGAGGTTCCAGCCAAAGAGCAGGAAACAGAGGTCACCCAGGGACTTGATCTGGATCAATATGATCTGACTGACATTCAGAAATTTCTGGATCAGAGAAATAAAAATCAGGGGCTTAACCTGTCTTTTACGGATTTAATGAAAAGTCTTATGGATGGAAAGCTGAATGATGTGCTTAGCCAGACTGGGAAAGCGCTTAAAAATATGCTGATGGGCGAAATTGAAAGCAGCGGACATATGATGGGGCAGATTCTTGTACTTGGCATCATCGGGGCGGTTTTTTCTAACTTTTCCAGTGTATTTACAGGCAGTCAGATTTCCGAAACGGGATTTTTTGTTACCTATTTATTATTGTTTACTTATCTGGCGGCCAGCTTCTTTACCAGTATTACCATTGTAAGCAGCGTGGTGGAACAGATATTGGGATTTATGAGAGTGCTGATGCCTGCGTATTTTCTGGCGGCGGCATTTGCAGGAAGCAGTGCTACAGCAATGGCTTCCTATGAGTTTACCCTGTTTATCTTATCTGCGGCCCAGTGGCTTTTAGGTACTGTACTTCTGGCACTGATCCGGGTATATGCCCTTTTGGTTATGGCAGGGCATATTGCAAAAGAAGATATGCTCTCCAAGCTTACGGAACTGTTGGAACAGGTGGTTTCCTGGAGTTTAAAGACTTTAATTGGACTGGTGCTGGGATTTCAGCTGATCCAGTCCATGGTACTGCCCTATGTGGATTCGTTAAAGACAGGGGCCATTCAGAAACTGGTGGGCGCAATTCCTGGCATCGGTCAGGGAGTCAGCTCTGTGGCCCAGATGGTATTAGGCTCCGGGGTACTGATTAAGAATACCATCGGAGCAGCCGGTATCCTCATCCTTCTCATTCTCACCATCGTTCCCATTCTAAAGCTGGTTATCTTAATGTTATTTTATCAATGTGTGGCAGCCCTTTTGCAGCCGGTATGTGATAAACGAATTATATCCTGTATTTCCGATATGGCAAAGGGACACAAAATGCTTTTATCCGTTGCTGTATCATGTATGATTTTATTTATCGTCACCATTGCACTTGTGTGTGCGTCTACCAATGTAACCTATTATACAGGGTGAATGGCATGGATCAATTATATGAGTGGATTAGAAATATTACTTACTATCTGATTTTTATAACTGTGGTAGAAAATTTGCTTCCAAATAAAAAATATGAAAAATACGTCAAATTCTTCGCCGGCATGGTGCTCATTCTTCTTGTGTTAAAGCCCATTACAGGAGGATTAAGACTGGATGAAAAACTGGCTTATTCATTTGAAGCCATAAGCCTTAAAAAGGAAGCAGGTGAGTTAACCGGAAAAGTTTCAAAAATGGAGGAAACAAGACTGGAACGAATGATTTCCGGTTACGAAAAAGCGGTGGGAACTGATCTGGAAACGATGGCAGAGACAGCAGGTTTTTCCTGTAAAAAGACCAGTGCAAAAATTAACAGTGATCAGTCCAGTGACGGTTTCGGTCATGTGGTAAAGATTTCCCTTGTGCTGACCTCCGGGAAAGAGGAGATGCAGGCAGAGGAAGCTGCTTCTGTTGGTAGTAAAATTGATCCGGTTAAGAAGGTTGAAGATATAAAAGATATTAAAATAACAGGAAAAGAATCGGATCAAAGTGGCGAAAAAAAGCCGGAAGATGGAAAAAAAGAAGAGCAGAAAGAAAATTCCAGTCTATCTGGTCTTAGAAGGAGGATTGCGGAATATTATGGTTTGGAGGAACAGGATATTGAAATTCAAATGGAAGATGGGTAAGGATAAATTGCTGATCCTGCTGGCGATTGGAATGATGATCCTGATCCTTACATTTCCTTCTGGTCCAGGAATTGCAAAGAAAGTGGAAAAGACTGCACAGAAAGAAAATAAGAAGCAGTCGACTTTACAGCAGGGAATCGTAACACAGCCTGCAGACGGAGATGCTGCCGCTTCCGTTTCCGCTGACCGTACGTATGAAGAAGAACTGGAAGCCAGGGTGAAAAAAATATTAAAAACCGTGGATGGAGTCGGTCAGGTGGAGGTGCTCATTGTATTAAAATCTTCTGGGGAAAAGGTTTTGAGAGTGGATAAAGATAATTCCAATTCCTCAACCGAAGAGAATGACACATCAGGAGGATCGAGAAAGATTACAAGCGCAGAATTAAAAGAGAGTACCATTCTTACCGGTCAGGGAGAAAATACGGCTCCAATTGTGGAGAAAGAAATACGTCCTGAAATAGAAGGAATCATTATCAGTGCCCAGGGCGGAGGCAGTCCTACGGTAAAAGCTGAAATTTCCAGTGCCATG
>JAQSYE010000205.1 GCA_029256305.1 Lacrimispora sp.
CCGTTTGCAAGTCCCTTTTGGTATTGCTCCAGCAGACTCTTATCAGTTCCGCCTCCTGCCCAATAAGAAGCCACTCCCCACAATACGCGAGAAAAGCCTTCCATATCCCCAATCCTGTTTCCGTAGCCGGCAGCAAAGGCTCCAAGCTTCAGCCCTGCACCACCTGTACTGTAATGATCCTTCAGGGGATCAACCAGTTTCATCAGCATATTTTCATAATACTCTTTGTTCTTCATCTTTCCTCCTGCATTGAACGGTAAATACGGACAGAAGGTGTCACAAAATATATATTTTGCAACACCCTCACTCCTCTTCCTATAAACGGATTACTTCGTCTTTAATTGTCCTAATATTTCTTCATACTGCTCTAATAATTCCTTTGCAGCATCTTCCGGTGTAATATCTCCGTAAATAACTTCCTGAATCAAATCCTTACGGACTACCTCAAGTTCTGTATTGCCGCTGATCATGTTATTGATATAAGGATCTTTTGCAACCAGATCAATAGCTTTTTTCTGAAGTTCATCAACTGAACCCTGTGCAATGAGAATATCTTCTGCCTGCTGGGTCGGGCAATATCCGACTTCTGTCTTCTGAATTTTAATGGCTTCCGGGTCATTCATAAGGAAATCCAGGAACTCAGCTGCTTCATCCTTGTGAGCGGAATTGTCATTGATAGAAAAACCACGGTCTCCGCCGTATACCACACCAGTGCTCTTTGCATTTTCCATTACTGGTGCTGAAATCACCTCCAGAGGACTGTCTACAGAAGAGAGATATTTAGGAGCTGATCCTGTGTAATCCACGATCATACCAATTTTTTTGTTGATCCACTTAGTATTTTGATCCATCTGGCCTGCAAAGGTTGCGGCATCACCAAATGGCTCCAGCGCATTTGATTGATACAGATTTAAAATATTCTGGAATGCTTCTGTGGCATCTGCCTCTGTAAAATTAGGGGCATAGGTTTCTTCATCAATAATAGGCTTTCCAGTCTTTTGAACCAGATAAGGTTGTATAAACAGACGATTCAGCATATCTGCATCAGCCGTCATGAGATAAGCATCACTGTCTTTTTCATGAACCGCTTTTCCTAATTCTGCAATTTCATCCCAAGTATAATTCTTTGTAAGATCAATACCAAATTCCTTTGCAAAATCTGCATTTACATAAACAACAGGGGAACCGCCTACCGTACATGGGAAAAGATTAGCTTCTCCATTATAGGTTCCTGAGATTTCAAGCAAGCGGTCTTTTAAGGTGCTTAAATCAACGGGCAATGTGGAAAGATCAGCTAAGTAATGTTTTGCCCCCTGAATATCCGGCAGCCATTCTTTATTAAGCTGAATGATGTCCGGTGCCGTATTACTGGAAAGGGTAGTCATGATTTTCTCATAATATCCGTCGAATCCCTGATACTCTGCTTCTATTTTTACATTGGGATTCTTTGCCTGATAAGCATCGATTGCATCTAATAATGCCCCATGACGGTTGTCGCTTCCCCACCAGGAAAAGCGTAAGGTTACCGGCGCTCCGTCTCCACTGGCTACTGATGTTTCCGCTGCACTCTGAGTTGTCTGTCCGGTTTCATTTGTTTTGCCTGCGCTCCCACACCCTATAAGAGTTATGGCTGCCATTGATACTGACATAAAAAGCGCGGCATGTTTCTTAAACTGTTTTTTCATAGAAATACATCCTCCTTGAATTGGGGGGCAAACTGCCCCACCTGTCATTATATTATTTTTAGCCTTTGATACCTCCGGCCGTAATACCTTCAACGAAATATTTCTGTGCGAAGAAATATAAAAGAATGGGCGGAATCAGTGATACAAAGGACATGGCCAGCACCTGATTCCATGGTGTTGATGAACCCTGGCTGTCAATGGACATCTTTAAGGCCAAGGATAAGGTATAGTTCTTTACACTGCTAATATAAACAAGGTTGTTAAAGTAATCATTCCATCTCCATAAGGTCTGGAAAATGATTACGGAAAATACCGACGGCTTTAAAAGAGGAGCCAGGATCTTAACATATACCACAAATGGATTACACCCATCCATGTAAGCGGATTCATCTAATTCTTTCGGAATTCCTCTCAGAAACTGAATCTGCATAAAAATCAGGAACGGATAGCAGGCCAAGACTGCAGGTGCCCAGAAGGGAAGGTAGGTATCTATCCAGCCAAATTTATTAAATACCACGTATCTGGGAATCATGATGACTGCGTCTGGCAGCATCAATGTAGATATCATAAGTGCAAACAGAGTCTTCTTAAAAGGAAATTTAAATCTTCCAAACCCATAAGAAACAATTCCAGTTGACAGTGCGGTTAACAGAACCGTTGGCACTACCAGTTTAAATGTATTTAAGTAAAAGGTAAGATAGGTAAACTGACCACTTCCCTTCCAACCATTTTTATAGGCAATGGAAGAAAATTTTTCAGGCAGAAGACTCATCTTTCCAAATAACTCCTGATTATCCTTAAAGGTGGCAAAAAACAGCCAGATCAAAGGATAAATCATTGCAACACCCATAACAATTAAGATCACATATGCGATTAAATCATTTTTCTTCACTCTCATCAGTCCATTCCTCCATCATTATAAAATACCCATGCACTGGATGAGCGGAATACCAAAAGCGTAATTAGAAGTATGGCCACAAACAACACCCATGAGGACGCTGATGCATACCCCATCTTCAGATTTTGGAAAGCGTCCTCATAAATTTTAACTCCAATGAGATAGGTTCCGTGATTGGGACCGCCGCTTGTAATGATGAATGCTGACGTAAATTCCTGCAACGCATGGATAATCTGCATAATCAGGTTAAAGAACACGATTGGCGTCAGCATAGGAAGAGTTATGCTCCAGAACTTTGTCCATTTGTTGGCTCCGTCAACCTCAGCTGCCTCATAAAGTTCTATTGGTACATTTTTCAATCCTGCAAGAAATAAAACCATGGAGGAACCAAACTGCCATATGACCAGTAAGCTAATGGTTACCAATGCAATATTGGGATCTCCCAGCCAATTTACAGAAGGAACCCTAAATACTCCCAGAAACTTATTAATCATTCCCTCTTTCATAAACATAAAACGCCACAAAATAGAAATTGCCACGCTGCCGCCCATAATAGATGGCAGATAGTAAACGGTACGAAACAGATTGATACACTTCAGCTTCATATTCAGTATCATTGCCACAATTAAAGCCATAATAAGCTTCATAGGAACAGCCAAAAGTGCATACTTAAAGGTCAATACAAGTGACTTCATAAAGTATTTATCTTTATGAAGCAGTCTTGTATAGTTGTCTAACCCTATCCACTTTCCTTCTGACAGAATAGAATAGTCTGTAAATGAATAGTACAGAGACATAATTAGCGGATATGCCTGAAGAATACAAAAACCAATTAACCATGGCAGAATAAACAAAATTCCCCACCTCCAGTTTTTCGGATACTTCCTGACACTGGGTACGGGTCGATTCTTAGTTGCTTGCGGTGACATGCATTACTCCTCCTAACACTTTTCGTTAATAGGATTCTATCACATACGCCCTTATTCTGTGCCCCTGCCTCCGTCACTTATTACTATCATTTTTGTCTATCTTTATTTTACAGCCATATCTTTATTTTAGATGTTTTTCAAAAATACCTTGGATTCACCGCTCTCATTTGACGCAAAGAAGTTTGACATGCTATAATCTGGTGGTAATAAACTTTACCAATGTATTGGGGAGGTAAGACGATGTATGAGCTTTTAATTGTAGATGACGAGGCCAATTCCCGTAATATTCTGGCTTCCTGTTTTCCCTGGAATGATTCAGGCTTTTCTGTCTGCGCCCAAAAAGGAAACGGAAGAGAAGCTCTCGAGTATTTAAAAGAGCATACTGTCCATGTGGTTTTGACAGATATAAGTATGCCTTACATAGATGGAATCAGCCTTGCAAAGGCAATCTGTGAGACTCCCGTCCCCCGCCCTACTATTGTCTTTTTAAGTGCCTATGACAATTTTCAGTATGCCCAGAACGCCATTCGTTATGGGGTACGCTACTATGTCTTAAAGCCCACAAATTTTTCTGAACTAAAGGAAATATTCGCTACTATAAAGAAGGAACTGGACAATATTTATCAAATTTCCTCTCTCGATGAGACAGATTATGTCCCTGATGAAATCATTGACAAGGTCCTCTCGTATTGTACTAAGAACTACCGGGAAGGCTCCCTTTCTGATCTGGCGGAATCTCTGTATTTAAATTCCTCCTATCTTAGCCAGCTAATCAAACAAAAAACTGCTAAGACCTTTTCGGATTTATTAACTGAAAGCCGCATGAAACAGGCCGCCTTACTTCTAAAGGATCCTGATTCCAAAATTTATAATATAAGTAATTCAATCGGATATGTAAATCCCAATAACTTCGCAAGAGCCTTTAAGGCCTACTGGGGTGTTACCCCCACAGAATACCGGAATCGTTGATGTGAACCCAATACAGTATTGGATACGTTTAAGGATACCTCACAATCTCAAGGGAATGGTGGCTCAAAAATAATGAAACGATTTAAAAAAACAAACCGCAAGCAATTATCTATCCGATATCAATTCTTTACCAAAAGCCTGCTGACTAACTGTCTTCTGCTTTTGATCCCTATCATGATGATTGGTCCTTACAGCGTAATCCAATCCTCCAAAGACAATACGACTGCTATAGAAAAAAGCACATACCAGACCCTTCATCAACTGGAAAAGACCATTGAACTGCTTTATTCCCAAATTGATAATGCAAAAATATTTTTTTCATCAAATCCCAGAGTCACGATTCAAATGAAAAAGGCGTTTAATGAAAAGCATCTCTCCCTGGATTCTCTGAAAAATATTGAAAATCTGTCTTTATATTTTCAGAATCTTATATTTACTGACCCTTATATTGAAAATATATATGTCTATTATGACAACACCAATAACAGAATCTTCCTCCCTCAAAAGGGCAGAATCCAAACGATTAACTCTTCGGAAGAACTGAGTTTTAAAGAAACTTATGAAAATTCCGGTAAGAAAGATTTCTGGATGGAGATCAAACAAAAAAAAATCCCTGGATCCACAGCATCAACAGACGCTCTCATTATTTACCAGCGTCTCTATACCCGTTTTGCATCCAAGCCATCGGGTATGATCGCCTTCGAATATAATTTAAATAAAATGGAGCAATATTTTCAGACCTTACTGTTATACAGCAACCAGACTATTTACCTGATTGATTCAGAGGGCCATATTATCTATACCAACAGTAAATCTGATGATTCTGGCAGCGAACTGACCTCCATTTATACAACACTCACAGCAAAAAAAGAGCAGCATTTGTTTGATATGCAGCTAAATGGTATGTACCACAAGACAGCATACTTAAAATCTGCAAGGAACAACGGACTGACTTATATCACTTTTACTCCTTCCAATGAGATTTACAAATCGACAAGAAGCCTCACCGGTACTTATATGCTTCTTATGTTTTCAGGAATCTTCTTATCCTTTGTCCTTGCCTTTTTTAAGACCAACAAGGAATACCGGTATTTAAACAGTATCATCGACATCTTCAGCAATCCGGAAGCTTCCCAACAGCATTTTGACCAAATGCCAAAGAAAGGCGGTAATCCGTTTGAATACATTATGCTAAACATTATAAAGCTTTTTCTAGAACAGAAATATTTAAAGATCCAAGCATCGGAACGGGACTATAAAATGCAGATATTAAAAATGCAGGCATTGCAGCACCAGATCAATCCTCACTTTCTCCATAATACGCTAAATACCATTTTCTGGGAAGCCATACGCTTGACTTCCTCGGAAAATTCATGCAGTACCATGATTTCCAACCTTTCCTCTGTCATGCGCTATTCCTTAGGTGACCATCAGGAAAATGTAAAAATCAAAGAAGAGCTGGGTTATTTAAAAACTTATCTGGACATCATGAAGATACGCTATACGGATAAATTTGAGATACTCTATATGGTCGATGACTCATGTACCATCTATCCTATTAAAAAGATGATTCTTCAGCCAATTGTGGAGAATTCCATATATCATGGAATAAAAGAAAAGAAAGGGAAGGGGCATATTTATGTTGGTATACGGCGCATCCGAAAATCCATCTTATTTTATATCCTGGATGATGGAGTGGGAATTGCTCCTGAAAAGCTTTTGAAGCTACAGGAAAAGCTTTATGTCCATTCCGCTATATCCTCCTCCCACATTGGCCTGACCAATACCAATCTCCGGTTAACAATGACCTACGGATCCAAATCCCGACTTCGTTTAAAAAGTATCAGTGGGAAATATACTCTGGTTTATTTCATGATTCCGGTCACTGATCTGTATGCATAATTTTTATGCTGATTTACTCCTCTCAGCGAAATCCCGGTAACTCAATAATAATTTTCCTGTTTTACCGCTTTTGACACTCCCTTATCCGCGACGCTTCCCATATAGTATGTGATATAACAGAGCGAATCCGCAAATAAGCCATACCCTGCGGTATAAATATTAAACGGTACCGGAGCATGACTCTGCCCCATATCTGCCGACGGATCCGAATTAACCTTGATAACCCTATCTTTACAAGAATAGCGGTTCCATAGGGCAGCTCTTGTGTAAAGTCTTTGACTATCATTTCGCTCCTGATAACAGCCACCATGATAAACCACTTACTGGGATTATAGTGTAAAAAGAGTGAATCGTCTGTCAGGAACTTCGAGTTACCACACTACAGTCCTCAGTGACCGCCATGCTCCAGTATTCTATGGCGATTTTCTCGGCAACTCGTGTAAGAGAATTATCCAGATAAACAACGACTATTCCAAGCTCATTATATTTACCACAAACATTACTCTGATAAACGTCTTTATTTATTGGTTCAAAATCCGTTATACAGGTGCAATATGACCAGCAAGGGTTACCTGGAATTTCTGTTCGTCAGACCAGAGATTTGCCTCCACCTTCCTTCAGATTCGCAGTCACCCACGACACCCTTGGTCTTGGCTATATCCTTCCCACTACTAGGGCGGTTTAGGTACTTTCACTCATTAGAAACGTGCGCCGCCAGGCGCACATTAAAAAGAGCAACTAACTTCTGTTAATTGCTCTTTCTAAATAAATAAAATTCTTCATTCTTATTCTAATGTTTCAATAGGAAGGTTCATTCCTTTCCAACCCTCAAGTGCTCCTGCAAGCTCATAAGCTTCAAAACCTTCTGA
>JAQSYE010000206.1 GCA_029256305.1 Lacrimispora sp.
TAAAATAGCTGCTCTGCAATTTATTTACAGAACAGCTATTTTATTACATATTTGCTTATTGAAATACCACCGGAAGCTCCGACATCTCCGTCCGAATCACAATGAAAGGATACGATGGTTCCGTTCCAGCGTTTTCGCCCTTTTCCGGACCAATTAATTCCGTATCAAGGACTATAGAATTATCTGTGAGATAAAGATCATTGACTGCTATGCTATAACCGCCGCTGGCCTGTTTTCCATATCCCACCACTATGTAAAGATTTTTATCATCACTGTAAGTCAGTTTAAAGGGTGACTGTTGTTTTTCTGCTATTATCTGTTTGAGTTCCTGCGGAATATCCGTATCTGCTACCACAGTGAAATCCATGTCCCGTACTTTGTCTCCATTATCCCCGTTTACTGTACACCCGCTTAAGGTACGAACCACCAGCACCCACATAGCGAGGCCGAAAAAAATCATCCATTTTCTGTTAAACAGTCTCTTCATAGCGCACTCCCCAACTTATTGATTATTACTATTTATATGGGGAGTCTGTTTGATCTTTCCTGAAATAATCCCGTACTGCTCTGGTCTTCTGTCCCGGAAAAGTCCCCAGTTTCTACGGTCCCTGCTGATCTCATCTAAATCAAATTCTGCCAGAATCACGCCTTCCTCTTCTCTTCCCAGAGACTCAATCAGAGCACCTGTGCTGTCTGTAATAAAGGATGAACCATAAAACTTTAAGGACGAACTCTGGTTTCCATTCTCCTCACATGGCGTAACTGATTCCTCTCCAATCCGGTTTGCTGCAATGACCGGAATAATATTGGAGGCAGAATGTCCCATCATGCAGCGTCTCCAGTGCTCCATGCTGTCACATTCCAGTATGGGTTCACTGCCAATTGCCGTCGGATAGAAAATGAACTCTGCACCCAAAAGTGCAAGACTTCTGGCTGTTTCTGGAAACCACTGATCCCAACAGATCCCAATCCCCACCTTGCCATATCTGGTATCAAATACTTTAAATCCAGTATCCCCGGGAGTAAAATAAAACTTTTCCTGGTAATAGTGGTCATCGGGAATATGAGTTTTTCGGTAAACACCAAGATTCGTCCCATCTGCATCCAGTACGGCAACAGAATTAAACATGGTGTTTCCAGCCCGTTCATAAAAGCTGACCGGAATTACCACCGAGAGCTCTTTTGCAATACTGGAAAAATGAATGACTGCATCATTTTCTATCGCTGGTTTTGCATATTCATAATATTCATACCGTCTTTCCTGGCAGAAATAGGGACGTTCAAACAGCTCCGGAAGCAGTATGATACTGGCTCCCTCTGCTGCTGCCTTCCTTACGAATTTCTCCGCATTGGCAATATTTTTATCAACATTCTCGCAGCATTTCATCTGAACTGCTGCCGCTGTTACCTTTCTCATCTATTTCTCCTTTTGGTATCTGCTGAGTAATGCAGTGAATATTTCCTCCCCCTACAATTATATCTCTGGCATAAACCGGATAGATCTTCCTCTCAGGAAAACAGTCAGAAAGAATGCGGACTGCTTCCCTGTCATTTTCATCTTTAAACTGAGGAACAATGATCCCTCCGTTTGAGATATAAAAGTTCGCATAGCTGGCAGCCAGTCGTTCTCCAGCCTCTCGTTCATCCTCGCCCGGCTCAAAGGCAAATCCCGCCAGTTCCTCTTTTGTAATGCAAACAGGAATCTTTGGAATCGGCAGCTTATGAACAACAAAATGCCGTCCCTTTGCATCGGTCTCCGTTTCAAGTATCTGTAAGTCCTCCATAGACATTTCATACTGAGGATCTTCCCTGTCGTCGGTCCATGCCAGAACCACTTCGCCTGGGCGTACAAATGCGCAGACATTATCCACATGCTCATTGGTTTCATCCTGAAAAATGCCATATTTCAGCCAGATAATTTTCTCTGCTCCCAGATATTCCTTTAACCTTGCCTCAATCTGTTCCTTCGTTAGGAAAGGATTCCTCCCCTTGCTTAAAAGGCAGCTTTCTGTCACCAGAACTGTCCCTTCTCCATCCGAATGAATGGAACCTCCTTCCAGAACGAAATCCCCGGCATCATAAACTTCATATCCCAGTTTTTCACAAAACTGGCCAGCCAGAAGATTATCCTTTTCCCAGTCCTGATACAACCCGTCAAAAGTACCTCCCCATGCATTAAACTGCCAGTCAATGCCTCTGACACAGCCAGTCTTATTTTTCACAAAAGTAGGGCCAACATCTCTCGACCATGAATCGTCAGATTCCATCACCATCACTTCAATCCGATCTGATAGCATGGCTCTGGCATTGTCATAAGTATCCTCATGGGTCAGCATGATTAATTGTTCACTGTCTGCAATGGCTTCTGCAATTTCTGTAAAGACCTTTCTGGCATTTACCGCCCCGTATGGCCAGGATCCTGGTCTCTTGGGCCAGATCATGATACAGCCCCTGTGGGGTTCAAATTCTCCCGGCATGTAAAATCCTTCTTCTGCCGGGAGTGTGGATCGTTTTTTCATAATTAAGTCCTCATATCAGGTCATTAAGACAGCCTGTTTTTAAAGTCTTCGTATCCAAATTCTTTTACGATGCGGCATTCCCCGTCCTGATCCATAATCGCTATGGAAGGAAGCGCCATGCCGTTAAATGTATTATTTTTTACCATGGAGTAAATCGCCATATCCATAAAATACAGTTTATCCCCTGGTTTTATCTCATGATCAAAGGAATAATCCCCGATTATATCTCCAGCTAGGCAGGTACAGGAGGACAAGCGGTAAGTAAAAGGCTTCTCTCCTGGTTCTGCGCTGTCCTTTAACGGCGGACGATAAGGCATTTCCAGTACATCCGGCATATGGCAGGCTGCAGAAGTGTCAAGGATTAAGGTTTTAATTCCGTTATTCACCACCTCCAGCACTTCTGTCACTAAATAGCCGGCATCTAAAGCAACTGCCTCCCCGGGTTCTAAATAAACATGAAGTCCGTACCGGTCCTGAATTCTCTTGATACAGGACTCTAAAAGTTCCAAATCATAATCCGCTCTGGTGATATGATGTCCTCCACCCATATTGATCCAGGTTAGCTGGGAAAAATATTCTCCAAACTGTTCTTCCACTGCATCCAGAGTGATTTTTAAGGCATCTGCATTCTGCTGACAAAGAGTATGAAAATGAATGCCAGAGATATAAGGCAAATATTCCTCCTCAAACTGCTCCCGTGTCACACCCAGCCTGGAGCCGGGTGCACAGGGATCATAGATCGCATGCCCATCCTCCTGAGTGGAACATTGGGGATTTACCCGGATACCGGCTTTTACCCCCTTAAGGCAGTCCTTATACTTTTTCAATTGGGAAAAAGAGTTAAATACAATGTGGTCACAGATTCTTGTCAGTTCTTCAAATTCTGCTTCCTTAAAAGCAGGAGCGAAAACATGGTTTGACAGTCCCAGCTCCTCCTTACCAAGTCTGGCCTCATACAGCCCGCTTGCAGTGGCCCCATCAATGTATTTTGCAATTAACGGATACTCTGCAAAGCAGGAAAATGCCTTTTGTGCAAGAAGAATGCTGCATCCGGTTCTCTCTCTCACTCCACTTAAAATCTTTAAATTTTTAGTCAGCCTGCCCTCATCAATTACGTAACAGGGAGTCTTTAGTTCTTCTATCTTCATGATTATTCCTGTCTCCACACGGTAACAGTCTCAGGATCTTCACAGACTACCCAGGGAAGGCCCCATTTGTTTAAAGCCTCCATATATGGATCCGGATCAAATTCCTCTACATTGAATACTCCGGGTTTTTTCCACTGTCCTGTCACCACCATCATGGCACCGATCATTGCTGGAACTCCGGTTGTATAAGAAATTGCCTGTGATTCCACCTCTTTGTAGCACTCCTGATGATCGCATACATTATAAATGTAAATGGTTTTTTCTTTTCCATCTTTGATTCCTGTAAAAATGCATCCGATATTGGTTTTCCCTACTGTTCTTAGTCCCAGGGACGCCGGATCAGGAAGAAGTTCCTTTAAAAACTGAATTGGAACAATGCTCTGGCCATTAAAATCAATAGGAGCAGTTGAAAGCATTCCTACATTTTCCAGACATTTCATATGAGTTAAATAGCTCTGCCCAAATGTCATAAAAAAACGGATTCTCTTAACTCCCGGAATGTTATTTGCCAGAGATTCAATCTCTTCATGATGAAGAAGATACATGTCCTTCTCACCAACCTCTGGAAAATTATACTTGGATTTAAGTTCCATAGGTTTCGTCTCAATCCAGTGGCCATCCTCCCAGTAAGAGCCGTTTGCAGATACTTCTCTTAAATTAATCTCAGGGTTAAAGTTTGTTGCAAATGGATATCCATGATCTCCCCCGTTACAGTCTAAAATATCAATGGTATGAATCTCATCAAAATAATGCTTAAGAGCATAAGCAGAAAATACGCTGGTAACACCAGGATCAAAACCGGTTCCAAGAAGAGCGGTAATGTTTGCCTTTTCGAATCTCTCCCTGTAATTCCACTGCCAGGAATAATCAAAATAAGCAGTAAACCCAAGTTCCTCACAACGTTTCTCATAGATCGCTCTCCACTGAGGATCTTCTGTATCTTCCGATTCATAGTTAGCCGTATCGATGTAATCTACTCCTGTTGCAAGGCAGGCATCCATAATGGTTAAATCCTGATATGGAAGAGCCACATTTAACACTGCATCCGGCTGATAGCTCTTTATCAGGGCAATCACTTCCTCTGTGTGATCCGCATCTACTTTAGCGGTTTCAATTCTTGTCTCTGTCTTGCCTTCCAGCTTTGCCTTTAACGCATCACACTTTTCCTTTGTTCTGCTTGCAATACAGATGTCCGTAAATACCTCACTGTTCTGACAGCACTTCTTGATTGCTACTACGGCAACTCCGCCACATCCGATTACTAATAATCTGCTCATTCCTTTTCCTCCTCTTCGAGTAGATCTTCCACATATTTTGGTAGCATGAACGCCCCTGTGTGAAGATTGGTGGTATAATACCAGGTTTCAATTTTCATCTTGTTCCATTTATCCGGTTTAAAGTCATTAATCGGGTGATATTTTTTTGAAGCAAAGCCAAACAACCAGTAACCTGACGGGCAGGTCGGAATATGGGCCTGATAAACCCGGCTGATTGGAAAGGAACGAAATACCTTCCTGTGCATGCTTCTGCAGGCCAGCTCATCTTCATCATAAAAAGGGCTACCATGCTGGTAAACCATAATTCCGTCGCTCTTTAGGGCCTTATAGCAGCTACCATAGAACTCTTTGGTAAAAAGCCCCTCCGTATGTCCAAAGGGATCGGTTGAATCATTGATAATCAGATCATATTCCTCTTTTTTATTTCTTAGAAACCGAAGACCGTCATCATAATAAACCCGCACCCTTTTATCATCCAGGCCGCATGCCACCTCAGGAAATATATCCCGGCATACATCCACAAATAACTTATCTGTCTCAACTACGTCAATGGTTTCGATGGAAGGATACTGCAAAAGCTCCTTCGCCACACCCCCGTCACCGCCTCCGATAATCAGCACATTCTTAACATCCGGATGAACCGCCATCGGCACATGTGTAACCATTTCATCATAAATAAATTCATCCTTCTCCGAAAAAACAATGTCTCCGTCAAGAGCTACAAACTTCCCAAATTCCTGAGATTCAAATACATCGATTCTCTGATATTCGCTTTCACCGGAAAAGAGCTGCTTGTCAATCCGGACGGAAAGCTTTACATTGGATGTATGCAATTCCGAAAACCATATCTCCATATTATCCTCCATCTTTCCTACTTACCGGAAATTACTCTGTCAGTACCATCAAATTCTCCACTGCCGGATCTTCTGTTCCCTGCATGGAGCATCCTTTCTCTTTTGCATAGACGATGTATTCCACAATTTCTTCCGTGATCATCTCGCCAGGCGCCAGAATTGGAATTCCCGGCGGATAGCACATAACAAATTCTCCGCTGATCTTACCGGCAGATTCTTTCACCGGAACAGATACCTTCTTTGAATAAAATGCCTTCTGGGGAGATATCACCACTTTGGGTGCTATGTACTCTCCTGATAGCATACCTGTCCGGTCTTTTTTATAAAGTCGCTCCACATCTGCCAGAGCACCTACCAGTCGTTCTATATCCTGAATCCTGTCACCAATGGAAATATAAGCAAGGATATTACAGATATCCCCAAATTCAATCTGAATGTCATACTCATCCCGAAGGAGGTCATACACTTCAATTCCGGCCAGACCATTTCCCAGTGTATAAACGGAAAGCTTGGTCACGTCATAGTCAAAAATACTGGTACCATTTATCAAATCTCTGCCATATGCATAATATCCCCCAATGGAATTGATTTCTTCCCTGGCATACTCTGCCATTTCAGTCACCTTCGCAAAGGATTCTTCTCCTCTAAGAGCAAGATTACGCCTGGAAATGTCAAGGCTGGAGAGAAGAAGATAGGAAGCACTGGTCGTCTGTGTTAAGTTAATGATCTGGCGCACATAATCTCCATTTACACCGGTATTCAGCAGGAGGAGCGAACTTTGTGTTAAGCTTCCCCCGGATTTGTGCATGGAAATCGCCGCCATATCCGCCCCAGCCGCCATCCCGGAAACCGGCAGATTTTTACCAAAGTAAAGATGGGTTCCATGCGCTTCATCAGCAAGAACCTTCATACCGTGAGCGTGGGCCAGACGAACAATGGATCGAATATCAGAACAGATTCCATAATAAGTCGGATTGTTAACAAATACTGCCACTGCATCGGGATTTTCCTCAATTGCCTTCTCAACCTGGCTGATCTCCATTCCCAGGGAAATCCCAAGCATGCTGTTCACCTCTGGATTTACATATACGGGAATTGCTCCGCAAAGAACCAGAGCGTTAATTGCGCTTTTATGGACATTTCTTGGAAGAATGATCTTGTCCCCGGCTTTACAAACAGAGAGAATCATGCTCTGTACTGCTGAGGTGGTTCCTCCTACCATCAAAAATGCGTCAGCCGCTCCAAAAGCCTCAGCAGCCAACCGTTCCGCATCACGGATCACTGACACCGGATGACATAAATTATCAAGTGGCTTCATGGAATTAACATCAAGCCCCACACAACGCTCACCGAGAAGCTGCGCCAGCTCCGGATTTCCTCTTCCCCGTTTATGCCCGGGCACATCAAAGGGCACTACTCTTTTCTTTCTAAATGTCTCAAGAGCATCATAAATCGGAGCTCTCATCTGATCGTCTCTGTTCATATGCCAATTTACCTCTCTGCAATAAAATTCCTTACAATCAAAAAAAGCAGGTGAATGTACATCACCTGCCTGAAATTTCATGAATCTTAAACGGAATCATCCTCCGTCTGCATTATATTCATGACAATAACCGTTTTCGAGTCTACATAGCAAATATACTGTCCCTGCTATTATTGATCGTTTCACAAGTGTTGTGCAATTGCACTGATTATAAAGTAATCAACTTATAAAATTTGAGCTTCTAACTCAATCAATAATGTGGTTTCCCACGTTCGGCAGCTGACCCGCCTGTCCGTCTGGGCTTAACTTCTT
>JAQSYE010000207.1 GCA_029256305.1 Lacrimispora sp.
ATCGAATTATTAGATGTAAAGAATATTTCTCTTCGAGAAGTAAGCGCTCTAAAGTCTTCCATCGCTTCAACTGTTACCTCATTTATAGGAGGAAAAACAGGATATGACCTGCTTCAGATTTATACCTTGCGTCATAAAGGTGAGCTTCAGTATTTCCTTCAGCCGTTTGGAGGACTGACTGCGCTCCCAGGGCAGCATTTTAAGGTGGTTTCAGGTTCCTTAAAACACCCCGTTCAGTACGGAATAAAAAGAAAAAAAAGTTTCTCAGATGGTATGTACGAACTAATCATGGATTGTATCCCGGGTGTTAAATTAAAAAAAATCCGTGCCTGCGAATGGGTTTGTGAAGCGGAAAGTGAAACAACTTATTTAAAGAGTATTAAACTGCCATTATTGAAGGAAATATCCCATGTTTGGCAGACAGGGACGACCCTGATCAATTTAGATTGGACGCTTCAGGCGTGCGCCGTAGATAAAGATCATACGTTAGCATGCATGCAGACGGGAAGATATGGGCTTTTATCTGAAAGATCGGGCTTAAACCGGTTCATGCAATTTACCGGTTTTATTTCAGGATATGCGGGACGCATGGCTGGTGACGGTTCAAACAATGCTCTGATTTCCAATTCCTTTTTAAGCTTCTTATTTACGAAAAATTATATGAGCGGACTAAGGGATGGAGTATGGGTACCTGATGTGGAGTGGTTACATACCAATAAAGTCAAGTTGGTTATAAATAATCTAAAAAATTTCAACCGGTTTAAGAAGCTCTATCTGAATGGAGATATTGACGAAAAGAAAATGGCAAACCTCAGAGAGTGTATTCTGGACAAGCAGGGGATTGAGGGGAATGAAGTAATTGCAGCCATACCTATGGATCTTTTAAACAATATGAAATCGGCAGCTGTATTAACAGCTGATAAACTCTACATTTCATATCTCGATGAGTACGAATGCTGTATCGATTTAAATGATATCTCCGGATATAATGGAACAAAAGGATTTACAGAAAGTATCGTGGAACTGGTGATGGCAGATGGAACTACAACTGAAGTTCGCGTTGAGGCTGCCAGCGAGGTTGTGAATGCTTTCTTTGAACAATACTGCTATATGTAAAAGAAAAGGGGATATCTATGCTCGATAAAATTATTACAGGAAGTGCTTGTTTTTTCCTATTAGGAGTTATGTCTATTGCTCTCTCCGCGGTCAATCTTCAGTTTAAATTTATGAGTTTTTTAGGAGATTACAAAAGTATTTTTGATTATACTGCAGTGGGCGCCGGTCTTGTGGTATGTGCGGTGGCATCACGGATTAAGAAGAGAAACAGGGATCTTGACAATTAAATAGGCTCTCCATGATGTGGAATCAGGAGAGTTGTTTCTATGATTGCTCCGGATGGGACGAAACCATTTGGAGCAATCCTCAATATTAGTATATGAAAAAGGGACAAAATGGTGTTGGAGGTAATCCTGGTATATTAAAGCTTGTTTCTTCTGTCTGAGAATCTCTCAATTGCAACTGTTACTTCCTCATCGTTAAATGCATTTGGAACTTTCACATTTTCCTCAAGTCCATCAAGTTCGACACCGTCAAAACGGTATAATTTTTTCAGTAACTTCCATAATATCTCAAGCTCTTCCTGTTCAAAATACTTAAAGGTGTCCGCCATAAAATCAATGGAAACACTGACGCCACAGGCTGTTAACGCCTTGAAACCCGATTCAGTTAAGTGTACGTTTACTGCCCTTTTATCTTTTGGACTGGGAATGATCTCAGCGAAGCCTTTTTTACATAGGCTGTTTACTAACTGGGTAATATTTTGCTTGGTTGCCCCTAATTTGCCTGCAATATGATTGATTGTAGTTTCATCCTCCGGCAAATGAAGGATTGCAAGCGCAGTCATATATTGTCTGGACGTTAACGGTACACTATACTTGTCGCCTGTTGCCTGCAGTTTGTTAGAAACAGAAATCAAACTGGAATAGACCTGTTCCATAAGATATAATAGATTGAATTCTTTATCGTAATCCATAACAATTAATAACCTCACTAGCATTTTTTATGGTGTATAATCAATAGGTTGTCTATTATTATATAGCCATAGGAGATAGCGGTCAAGAATTCCAATTTATTAATTTTAACTAAGAAAAAATTCTATGGTCTTTTTAAAGGACTCATATTGACCTTCGACATTTCCTTCCACAGTTCCACCAGAAGTAAACTCGCCGCCGCCCATTGGCATTTTTAATGTAAAGCTTAATGGGATAATATAGGGAATCGGCAGGGGGTGGCCCATATTTTTAAAGGACAATAATTCGTAATGGTGATTATAATCACTGTTTTCCAGATGATTGACAATTTCCCTGCATGCTTCATGGCTGTTCCAGATATTATCCTCTTCTCCGCAGATCAGAAGTATATCCGCCTGTGAATTTTCCACTTTTATACGTGCTTTGGAGCGGTTATCTGCTTTTTCAATACTTTTTCTGTAAGTGCTGGTAAAACCGAATGGAATTCCTTTTTCAATATCTTTTTTCTGATCCTCAAAGAAAATATCGTTATCTACCTGAATAAATGGAATTGATTTTCCCTGATAGGACCAGGAAGATACATTTTTTCCGCTCATTAACCCATTAAGTGCCTGAAAACAATAGGTATGAGGCTCCACTGCAACGACTTTTTTAATCTGTTTATATCTGGAAGCTAATAAAAGAGCAAGTTCTCCCCCTTTGGATGTACCATGAATATAAATATCTTTTGTATCAATTATTTTACTATTTTCGATCCATTTAAAAATATTCTCAAAATATTCTAACGGTACTTCTTCTAACTTTTCCGGCAATCCCTCAGAATTAAAATAGGACACAGTCAGTACGTTGAATCCCCTTGAAGCAAGTGGTGCTGCCATGAGAGACAAGCTTTCCATATGTCCGTCAGATCCGCCGAGCATTAAAATTGTTTTGTTTCCTGAGTCTTTTTTATAAAAAAGCTGACCGGTAAAATCGCCATGAATCTGTTTGACCAGAATATCGTCTGTTTTGAACAGCCTTTTTAGTTGTACCTCTCTTCTTTCAGTGGAAGTTTCAAAAAGCAGGTTCATCAGTATGGGATTATCAATAGAAATATGATCGCCAATATTCTTTCCTGTGGACTTATATGATTTTAGAGAATAGATAAGTCCCATACTGTCGGCACTCTCATAGGTTCCTTCTATGGGACTGGCTGTATCCAGGTCGATTTCTCCGGCTTTGTCAGCAATAAAAACAGCATATGAAGAAAATTCTTCCACACTGCACCAGGGGAGCTCCATTTTTAAACTAATCCTTAACTGACTGTCCGGGAGTAAATTGAAAATCCTGATTCTGATCTTTTCATCTGCCAATGCTTCCTGGTGCACAATTTCTACTTTCATAATAAATTCTCCTCATTTCTTTATTCAGAGATCTTATGGCATCTCAAATACATATAGACAACATATTGCCTAATTCCAGAATACTCCTGATTGAATAAATAGTCAATATATTGTCTAATTATATTTTAATTAAAAGAGGATTGAGTTTGAGTTATATTATTTACTGTATGGCAAAACGCTGTCCCATATCATAAGCCATATGACAGTCCTTTGGAAACTGCTCTTCTCTGACCATGGCTTTATGCTGCTCATTGAAAACTGTTACAACGTATTTATCATAGTTGTCAAACTGGTAAGTATCATGAGAATACAGTGATTCGCTATAGCCGAAAGTCCTTTGCAGGTAACTTTCGATACCGTCCAATGTTGATCGGAAGCCCCGTTCATCCATTTGTCCGGCAGTTACATTCATGGTATAAATAAATCCGGTCTTAATTTTTCGCTCAAAGAGGCTTTTGTAGCCTTCCGTATATGTGATATAAGGAAACATAAGGCGTTCTAAAAAGGCATGCATTTGTCCCGTAATATCGCAAAGATAGATGGGGGAACCCAGGATTATGGCGTCAGCCTCTTTGATTTTTAAAAGAATGGGACTTAAATCATCCTTCCATGCACATGTTCCATAGCTCGGTCCATCTTTTCTCTTACAGGCAAAACAACTGGTACAGCCTTTATAGTCTAAATCATACAAATGGATAAGCTCCGTTTCAGCGCCATTCGCCTGTGCTCCCTCCAGGGCTTTCTTAAGCAGGGCAGCAGTGTTGTGGTCTTTCCGGGGGCTCCCGTTGATTGCGATTACTTTCATAGTTACATCCTCCTACTTGATTTTTATAGATAAATTATATATCCATATAGTCAACAAGAAAAGTATGCACATTGTTGTTAGATACTAACTTTTTTGTTAGCAGGGAGGAATCAATGTCGGATTTTAAAAGAAAATACAGCTGAAGGAACTGGAAGCCAGCAGTTTAATCCACAGGGAGCAATACAATGAAGTACCGCCCCGTGTGGAATATTCTCTGACAGAAGAAGGGCGCACCCTGATACCAATCCTGGAGCTGATGTATCAATGGGGGCAGGAGCATATGAAAGAAGGGAAAACTGAAAATATTAAAGCATCTGAATGATCGTTTCCAATTCTTCAGACAATATTTTTGCCAGTTCAAAATCAGTGTCTTTTAAAGCCAGTTCTATTTTTGTTTCCACTGCCTTTTTCTTTTGCTCTAATTCTAAATAGTCTTTATCAAAATGTCTGGCATAAATCATTTGTCTGAATTTACGCATGCTCATTCTCCGTATTGTCTTATCATCAATGATTAAGACATAGTCCGCACAGTTTACGATGGTATAAAAATCGTGTGAGATCATCAAAACTGCACCTTTGTAGTTTGCAATGGCATTTTCCAATGCTATTTGTGAATAGGTGTCCAAATGGCTGGTGGGTTCATCAAGGAGCAGCAGGTCTGCTTTACCAGCAGAAATTTTAGCTAATTGAAGCATATTTTTTTCGCCGCCGGACAGGGCACCGATCTTCTGCTGAAGGACCGATGCATCAAATGCATAGTTAGAAAGATAGGAGCTGATTTCATCGTACGTCTTAAAACCAAGGCCGAAGAATTCATCTTGTACGGTTTCAGACTCATTTAGCATTTCACCCTGAAGCTGGGATAAAAAGGCCGTCTTAATGGTTTCATTGGTCACGATGGAATCCTTGCTATTTTTATAAATATCACGAAGCAATGTAGTTTTTCCGGTTCCATTGGGGCCGATCAGGGCAACTTTATCTGTGGATTTGATTTCAAAGTTAACGTCATTTAAAAGCATTTCATCAAATGCCACACTGTAATCTTTAACAGTTAATACGATTGCATCTTCCAGATCATTGGCAACGTTGAAGTGAATATCCGGCTGCTTGATCTCTACAAATGGAGCCTGGATTCTTCGGGCAATTAACCGTTCCTGGATTTTCTTTCTCGCTTTTAAGGATTTTCCTCTGGCTGCTTCTGTATGTGTGGTTGCCAGTGACCTTAAATTGTTAATAATAATCTGATTTCTCTCAATTTCTTCCGTATCGCCTGTAGCCAGTCCCTGTAATTCGATTTTCTTTTGAAGTAAGGAGAAGTTATACTCAATATACCGGCCGTCAAATTCCTGAAGCAGTTTGTTTTCCAGGTGAATAATTTTGTTAAAACAGTGATTTAGTAAATACCGGTTATGAGTAATAACCAGCATGGTACCCTTGTGTGAGTTGATCAGGTTTTTAAGAGAATTTAGATTCTCAAAATCTAAAAAAACATCGGGCTCGTCCATAATGATTAACTCAGGCTGGGTCATCATTTCCTTTATTACCTGAACCAGCTTGAATTCGCCGCCGCTGAGCTGGGAGACGGGCAGATTTTCCTGCTTTCCTAAATCTGCCAGACCTAACTGCTTATTCATGTTAGTTTCAAAATTATCTCCGTCAATTGCCTGAAAGGCATCCAGAGCCAGCTGGTATTTTTCAAGGAGATTATCGATGTCTGTTGAAGTTTCCATCTCAGTACAGATGGAAGTTATTTCGTTCTGCAGTTTTGTAAATTTCGCTCCAATATATTGAGCAACGGTTATATCCTCTGCATCCTCTCGCTGATAGAACTGGCTTACATATCCAATTCTGCAATTGGGAGATATCTCCAGTTTTCCATCATACATATATTTATCAGGATCCATAAGGATATTAATCAGCGTACTTTTTCCGCTTCCGCTGGTTCCAATAAAGGCGCAGTGCTGACTGTCTTCTAAAGTGAACGAGATGTTATCATATAGATCTTTCTGCGGAAATGAGTAAGACAGGTTATCAAATTTTATCATGTAAGTCCTCCATGTAATATGCGGCATCTTATCACTGTATTGTTGATTTCGTTTCAATTAATAACAGTTTTCGAGATTACCTCTGGTAGCATACCATCTTTTATTAATTATTTCAATTCATTCGTTTATTTGTTCGTTTATATTGTCGTTTCCCCATTCGCACATAGCCAGTACAATGGGAATAAGGCTTTCGCCTTTTGGTGTCAGATAGTATTCAACCTTGGGTGGAACCTGTGGGTATTCTTTTCGTCCAATCACATTCTCTTTTTCAAGTTCCTTTAACTGTGTGCTTAGCATTTTGTGTGTGATACCAGATATATTCCTTTTTAAAACTCCGTATCTGACTGGAGTGGTGCAGGCCAGTAGATATATTATTTTAAGTTTCCATTTGCCGCTGACAATGGATAGTGTATATTCAAATGGTTCTTTATTGCTGACATAACAGATCTTTTCAGCCATTGCTTACTCTCCTTTTCGTAAGTATGCTACAAAAAAGTGCATACTTTTCTTATTTCACAAACTCATTATAATAGGAGTTGATGATAACATCAAGTAGAAGGAAAGAGGTTGAAGATATGGTTATTGATGGACATTCACATGTAACGTTACCGATTGAGGAACATATTAGCACGATGAATAAAGCAGGAATTGATAAAACGGTCCTGTTTTCTACTACATTTCATCCAGAGATAGCTAAAAATTTTGATGAGGTCAGTACCTCAATTAAATTTTTAACTGATTTACTGGCTGGTAAGAAAGGCTCCATGATAGAAGCGAGAAAAAAGGCGGCATCGGAGCTTGCAGCAGCAATTGCTCAATATCCGGACAGATACATCGGTTTTGGTGCAGTACCTATCGGCTTAGACTTGCAGGAAACGTTGCAATACGTAAGCGAGGTGATCTGTAAGAACGGCTTGACTGGAATGGGGGAATTTACTCC
>JAQSYE010000208.1 GCA_029256305.1 Lacrimispora sp.
GATAAAAATAAAGGAAGAGTTGAAATTGAGTACTATTCTGAGGCAGAATTGGAAAGAATAGTAGAGTTATTAGAATCCATAAGATAACATCATGGAAGTGAGGACGAAAGAGTGGATAACAGTATATTGAATCAGCTGCCGGTTGATCCAGCCTTTTTGATCATTGGATTATCCGTGCTTACACTAATATTATTAATGGTTGTAATTATATGCATTATTCAAATCAAAAAGTTGTACCGTAGATATGATTTTTTTATGAGAGGCAAGGACGCAGAAACACTTGAGGGCATTATTATGGAACAAATGGAGGATATTGCCCAGTTAAAATCAGAGGATCGTGCCAATAAAGACTCTCTGCGGAATACAAACAAAAACTATAGAAGTGCATTCCAGAAATTTGGACTTGTAAAGTACAACGCATTCAAAGGCATGGGTGGTAATTTAAGTTTTGCTATGACATTGTTGGATTATACAAACAGTGGGTTCGTTCTAAATTCTGTTCACAGCAGAGAAGGATGTTATGTTTACATTAAAGAGGTAGAACGAGGCGAGACGGAAGTACTGTTGGGAAGTGAAGAAAAAGAAGCTCTGGAACAGGCATTGGGATATCATTCATAAAAAACACGGTTTTTACCGTGTTTTTTATATATCATTACTATTTAATTGTCTTATGAAAAGGAGAAATGATATGGAAGAAGTACTACAGTATTTAAAAGAATGCGGAACGTTCTATCTGGCTACCTGCGATGGAGATCAGGCGAGAGTACGCCCCTTTGGAGCGGTATGCCTGTTTGAAGGAAAGATTTATATCATTACCAATAACAAAAAGCCGGTATATAACCAAATGATGAAAAACCCTAAAATTGAGATCAGTGGTATGAGTCATGGGTCCTGGATTCGTCTTCAGTGCGAGGCTGTTATAGATACCAGAAGAGAAGCGAGAGTAGCAATGATTGAAGAATATGGACCAGCTTTGAGCAGAATGTATTCGGTTGACGATAACCTTATGGAAGTTTTCTATCTACAAAATGCCAAAGCTGTAATCCAGTCACTCTCTAGTGAAAAAAGAGAAATTCTATTTTAATTAAAGGATCTGCGTCATCTCCATATGATGCTCTTCTGTTAGAGCAGCACCGATGGCAGTACCGTATTCGGCCTGTTCAGGAATAATAAAGTGAACATCAAACATGGTCTCCAGGGATTGAAAGATCTCCCGGCACTGAGGAAATTTAGAAAGATTTCCTGTCATAACAAAATCATTAATATTGCTATTTAATGATGACAGGATGGCGGACTTTCCGATTACCTGGAGTACCATATGAATGATACCGATTGCGATATCTTCATCTGATACCAAACCTCTCACTTTTCCAAAGTTTGATGCTGTCGCTGATAAGGGCAGTCCAGGCAGAGGAGTCTTTGATATGTCCTGAATCTGTAAATCAATATTACTTAAATTCCCTCTGCTGGCCAGATCCATGATGTGTGAGATATCCTGAGTCTTTAACAAAAGGCTTGAAAGTCCCAGGATGGTTCCGCCTCCGATTCCGAGACCTCCGGTGTGAACGATGGAATCACCATTCACCTGCACCAGGGAGGTACCGGTTCCCATACTTACCACAATTAAATCTTTTAAACCCGTAAAATACTGACCGCCTAATCCATTGCAGGTAAATTCGTTCACCTTATAGGTTGGGATACCGTAAAGAGGCTGCTCCACATAAGCACTTCCTACCCCTGTAATCATGATTTTTTCTATTTCATTTAACTGAATGTTGTTATCATAGATAAATTTGCCCAGAGCGCCAAATAAGGATGCAATGGGATTGTCTGCTTTCACAAATGTGGGTATTTTTAATTTATGATCCTGAAATCCTACAATCTTCGTTGTACTTCCTCCAAGGTCAATTCCAATGGTTATCTTCATATATATCCCCTTAAATCATTTAATCTAATTAACCTGCCCAGACCCTTTAAAAGCGGGTATTAAGGCTAACTATACCATAATTACAGGTAAAAGCCAAGTTCTTAAATGTGTTCATAAAAGTCAGACAGCAGCGATGTTTTTTAGCATTCTGTCTGAGATAAAAATAAGAAGAAAACAGGATATAGTGGTATGTTGATTAGTTAATACCGATATAAACCCTTGAAACCCTTTGTTTTATAAGAATTAATAGATTAAGACTATTTCTTATATAAGTAAAAATATATTTATAAAAAATATATAAAAAAATCAGCGAACGGTGTATATTTTTGTAAGTTATCACATTGACAAAAAAATAACGATAGAATATAATAAAATCATAAAGATCGTTAAATAAATATCGATCGAGAAACCAATGGGATTGATACTTATAAAATGGAGGAAATTCAAAATGGCAAAAAAAGAAGAACTGGTTAAAGTTCCCCAAATAATTGATAGTGTAGATACCCTGATCGCTAAAATGGAGGCAATGAGAGAGGCTCAGAGAGTCTTCGCAACCTTCACACAGGAACAGGTTGATAAGATCTTTTATGAGGCAGCAAGTGCTGCCAATAAGTTAAGAATCCCTCTTGCAAAGATGGCCGTCGAGGAAACAGGAATGGGCATTGCAGAGGATAAAGTAATTAAAAACAATTATGCAGCTGAATATATCTACAATTCTTATAAAGATACAAAAACCTGCGGAGTAATTGAAGAAGATAAAGCTTTTGGAATTAAGAAAATTGCAGAACCAATCGGTCTGGTAGCAGCTGTTATCCCTACGACTAACCCAACTTCAACTGCTATTTTTAAAACACTGATCAGCTTAAAGACAAGAAATGCTATTATCATTTCCCCTCACCCAAGAGCAAAGAACTGTACAATTGCAGCTGCTAAGGTAGTTCTTGAAGCTGCTGTTAAAGCAGGAGCACCAGAAGGAATTATCGGCTGGATTGATGTACCTTCACTGGAATTAACCAACGAGGTTATGAAAAGTGCAGATATCATTCTTGCAACAGGCGGTCCTGGAATGGTTAAAGCTGCTTATTCTTCTGGGAAACCGGCTCTGGGCGTTGGAGCAGGTAACACACCAGTCATCATTGATGATACGGCAGACGTTAAGATGGCAGTTAGCTCCATTATTCATTCCAAGACATTTGATAACGGCATGATTTGCGCTTCTGAGCAGTCTGTTACTGTTCTTGAGAAAGTTTATGATGCAGTTAAGAAAGAATTTGCAGCAAGAGGCTGCTACTTCTTAAAGGGTGATGAAATTGAAAAAGTACGTAAAACCATTATTATTAATGGCGCTTTAAATGCCAAGATTGTTGGTCAGAAGGCTCATACCATTGCCAAACTCGCTGGTGTTGAAGTTCCTGAATCAACTAAGATTTTAATTGGTGAAGTGGAAAGCGTACATCTTGAGGAAGAATTTGCACATGAAAAGCTGTCTCCGGTTCTGGCAATGTATAAGGCAAAAACCTTTGATGAGGCCATTGAAAAGGCAGAACAGCTGGTTGCAGATGGCGGTTATGGCCATACAGCTTCTCTCTATGTAAATGTAAATGAGACTGAAAAGATGGCAAAACATGCAGCTTCAATGAAGACCTGCCGTATTCTTGTTAATACTCCATCTTCTCATGGCGGTATCGGCGATATCTACAACTTCAAATTACAGCCATCTCTGACTCTGGGCTGCGGTTCCTGGGGAGGAAACTCTGTTTCTGAAAATGTTGGCGTGAAGCATCTGCTGAACATTAAAACCGTTGCTGAGAGGAGAGATAACATGCTGTGGTTCAGAAATCCGGAGAAAGTATATTTCAAAAAAGGCTGTATGCCAGTTGCGCTTAGTGAGTTAAAGGATGTTTATAACAAAAAGAGAGCATTTGTAGTAACAGACTCATTCCTTTATATGAATGGTTATACCAAGGCAATTACCGATAAGCTGAATGAGATGGGTATTGTCTACACCGTCTTCTCAGATGTTCAGCCTGACCCGACGCTTGCAAATGCTGAGGCCGGTGCTGCAGCTATGAAGGCATTCCAGCCGGATACAATCATCGCACTGGGTGGCGGTTCCGCTATGGACGCTGCGAAAATCATGTGGGTAATGTATGAGCATCCAGAAGTGGACTTCCAGGATATGGCGATGCGTTTCATGGATATCCGTAAGAGGGTTTACACATTCCCGAAGATGGGCGAGAAAGCATATTTTGTAGCAATCCCAACTTCTTCCGGTACTGGTTCTGAGGTAACTTCTTTCGCTGTTATTACGGATCAGAATACTGGTGTGAAATATCCACTTGCTGATTATCAGTTAATGCCTAACATGTCCATCGTTGACGCGGACAATATGATGAGCCAGCCAAAGGGACTGACCAGTGCATCTGGTATTGATGTTCTGACTCATGGACTGGAAGCATACGCTTCTGTAATGGCTTCTGACTATACCGATGGTCTTGCACTGAAGTCTATGAAAAATGTATTTGAATACCTGCCAACTGCTTATAATGACGGAGCTAATGTAGAGGCAAGATGCAAGATGGCAGATGCTTCCTGTATGGCTGGTATGGCGTTTAACAATGCTTTCTTAGGAGTATGCCACTCTATGGCTCATAAATTAGGCGCTTACCATCATATTCCTCATGGTGTGGCAAATGCACTGTTAATCACTTTGGTTATGGAATTTAATGCTTCAGAAGTTCCGGCTAAGATGGGAACCTTCTCACAGTATGAGTATCCCCATACACTTGCAAGATATGCAGAATGCGCACGCTTCTGTGGAATCGAAGGCAAGGATGATGCAGAAGTATTAAAGAAATTTATTGCCAAGGTTGAGGAGTTAAAGAAGACAGTAGGTATTAAGGCTACGATTAAAGAGTACGGCGTAGATGAGAAGTATTTCTTAGATACACTGGATGAGATGGTTGAGAATGCATTTGATGATCAGTGTACCGGTGCAAACCCAAGATATCCGCTGTTCAGTGAAATTAAGGAAATGTATTTAAAGGCTTACTACGGTAAATAAAGATAAACTGGGAAAGAGATCGTAACAGCATCTTTTGACAGGATAATAATAAGAGAATGGATTTGGAGTAATTTTCAAATTCATTCTCTTTTTGTTCTTTTTTACGGGAGGTTATATTTACATTAAGATATCCAGGATATCGGAATGTTTAGATATCCTGGCAGCTTTGTGTTCTTATTTCCATTTGCAGAGTTGATCTGCATCTGTGTTAAAAATATACTCTCACTTAAATCCGTATCCTGAACGTTTGCATCACGAATGTCGGCACCTAAAAAATTGGTTTTCTTTAAACTGCAGCCCGTAAAATTAGCTGCAATCAAAAGTGACATAGTGAAATCTTTTCCATCCAGATTTGCTTTTTTGAAATTTTTGCCCAGATACATCATGCCTGAATGCTTGTCGGCTGATGCACTGGTTGAAATTTCGTTGCTTATTTGTTTTAATACGGTATTTACTTTTAACCGGTATTCTGAAAGGTCTGTATTTGGGCAATTGTCTGGGAACAAGTCGGACATCTGTTCATTTTCTTTTATGAGCTTATCAATGGATAATTTCAAGTGATTATCTGTTGTTAACTGAAATGCTTCCACCAAGTACCACAGCATCTGATGAAGCTGAAATACAATCATAAACGTATCAAAAATCATGTCTGCCTGTTTGGGGTTTGTCTTCCAGGTGCCTTTTGACAGACAGAGCTTAGTGGCTCTTTGTCCCGCACCGAAACAGTCATAGGCAATACAACCTTTGTAATTCTTCTCGGATAGTTTTGAATGTATGTTACAGCCATAATCAGAATCAAGATATGCACACGGGGTTCCAGCGGCTTTGTTTGCAGGAAAACCATCTGTCTTTGCGCAGTATAAAGAAACACAACATAACCCACTGAAATTTTTACAATCTATTTTTAATTTTTCCGCATAATCAGCGTATTTGTTATTCGTTTTTTTGTTGGTCATTTTGTCACCGCCTTAAAAATCTTATTATATCTGTGTAATTAATTACTAGCTTTTGGTGGATATTATATCATAGGTACGGATCTATTTCCATTCTCTTTCTCCCAGAAACATTGGAATCCTAATTTGTAGAATTTGTACTTGATTTATATATCAAAAAGATATATCATAATGTTATATAATGCGCCGGAGGGATACAAATGAAGGAAAACACCGGAAAGTCAAAATATGTAATACTGGGAATGCTCGCCAGTATGCCATTGACTGGTTATACAATTAAAAAATGGCTGGAAAATGAATACAGTCATTTCTGGCAGGAAAGCTATGGGCAGATCTATCCCACTTTAAAGGTACTGGTTGCACAGGGATTAGCTGTCTGCTCCAATAAGGGTGAACATGGTAATGGACGGGGGCAGATTGTATACAGCATTACTGAAGCTGGCAGGAAAGAACTTTCGGAATGGATGAGGGAGAAACCGGAGATTGAGAAGCTTCGCTATGAAATACTTCTTAAGATCTCTTTTGGAGAGAATACCGAATCGGAAGTATTGATTGGACATCTCGATGATTTTATCAGGAGAAATGAAGAACTGGTAAAAGAAATGAACCAATGCATGGAACAACTTAACCAGTTAAAGGGTGATGGTATTGATTGCACTTATAGCCGCCTGACTGCGTTATGTGGTGTACATGTTTATTCTGCAATGAAGGATTGGGCAGTAGAGGCAAAGAAAATTATAAATGAGAAAGGGGAATTATGATGAGCACTTTAGTTGTATATTTTACATTTGAAGGAAGTACGAAATTGATAGCGGAAAAAATTGGGGAGACATTAAAGGCGGATGTTATTGAATTGAAGACAAGTAAGACGTATCCAACAGGGGGGATTGGAAAGTATTTCTGGGGTGGTAAAAGTGTTATTTTTGGAGATAAACCGACGTTGACAAACGAAAGCATTAATGTAAGCCATTACGATACAATTATTATTGGAACTCCGGTTTGGGCGGGATCATTTGCACCACCTGTAAGAAGTTTTGTTAATGATTATAAAATTGTCAATAAAAACATCGCAATGTTTGCAAGCCATGGCGGTGGAGGTGCAGTAAAGTGTTTTGAAAAACTAAAGGAAGCACTACCGGATAATAAATTTATAGGTGATATTGCTTTTGTGGAACCAAAGAAAAACCCAGATAGCATTAACAGCGCTGCAAAGTGGGCTGCAGGGCTGTCGTAAGTAAATTATCAGATGGTTA
>JAQSYE010000009.1 GCA_029256305.1 Lacrimispora sp.
TCAGCTTTCCATGGATGGGAAGTATGTAATGACCGAGAAGGGACCGAAGTGGCATGAACAGGCAGAAGCAGTTGTCGGTTATGTGCTGGAACATCAGTCTGTAAATGGTCTTGTTAATGAAAAAGGATATACGGATTCCGTATCCTCTGTCAGCATTAACTTAATGGGTTTTGTAAACGGAGTGAAAGATTGTTTAAGCCAGGCATCAAAGCAGTAGAATCATATATTCCCGGAAACCGGCAGGAAAGGCCCTTTTCCGGGATTTTTCTTTTTACACTGGTGAGCAAGTGTGATAAGATAAAATCTGCAGATTAAAATAAAGGAGCTTTGAAATGAATAAAAAGAAATCGGCACACATGGCCGCACTTTACGGAATGCTGATTGCGCTTGCCTTTGTTCTCAGCTTTGTTGAAAGTCTGATCCCCATTTCTCTGGGTATACCGGGTGTAAAGCTGGGGTTAGCAAATCTGGTAACCGTTGTTGGCCTTTATACTGTGGGAACTACCGGAACCATAGTTGTCTCTCTTCTTAGAATTGTACTGACAGGGTTTACGTTCGGGAACTTATTTGCCATGCTGTACAGTCTGGCGGGCTGGGGACTGAGCATTATCATTATGGTTCTTTGCAAAAAAAAGAAATGGTTTGGAGCTTCGGGAATCAGTATTCTGGGGGGAATTGGTCATAATATAGGACAGATTACAGTGGCGGCATTTGTGGTTAAGCAGGCGGGGGTATTCTTTTACCTTCCGATGCTGTTAATAGCAGGTACGGCAGCAGGGCTTGTCATTGGCATCCTGGGATCCATGATTATCAGCAGAATTAAAATTGTTATAAAAAAATTGTATTAAATAAGAAAGATATTATATTGTTTTAATACGTTGTCAAAGGTATAATGGGAGAGACAAAAATTGGTATGTAATCCAGGAGGAATAGCAGAATGTTTGATAAGGCAATTAAGAAACTGGTGACTTATGGTCTGGAAACAGGACTGATTCGTGAGGAAGACCGTTATTATGCAGTAAATCAGATTCTCGATGTATTGTGGCTGGACGAGTATGAGGAACCGCAGGAAGAAGCGGGTGAGATAGATTTGGAAACGGTTCTGAGTGAATTGCTTGACTATGCTTTTGAAACTGGTATCATTCCTGAAAACAGTATTACATACAGGGATTTGCTGGATACGAAGCTGATGAACTGTCTGATGCCCAGACCAAGTGAAGTGGAAACCAGATTCTGGGGATTATACAATCATCAGACGCCTCAGGCAGCAACAGAATATTATTATAAACTGAGTCAGGACTCTGATTATATCAGAAGGTATCGGATCAAGAAGGATATGAGATGGGTGACTGCTTCCAAATACGGAGATTTAGATATTACCATTAATTTATCGAAGCCGGAAAAAGATCCTAAGGCAATCGCGGCTGCAAAGCTTGCAAAACAAAGCGGTTATCCCAAATGTCAGCTTTGTATGGAGAACGAAGGATATGCTGGAAGAACGGATCATCCGGCCAGAAATAATCACAGAATCATTCGTTTAAAGATCAATGACAGTCAGTGGGGATTTCAATATTCTCCATATGTTTACTATAACGAACACTGTATTGTTTTCAATGGAAAACATACACCGATGAAGATTGAACGAGACACCTTCGTAAAATTATTTGATTTTGTAAAGCAGTTTCCTCATTATTTTCTTGGGTCCAACGCAGACCTCCCCATTGTGGGGGGATCCATTTTATCCCATGACCATTTTCAGGGTGGGAATTATGAATTTGCTATGGCAAAAGCAAAAGAAGAAGAGCTGTTTTCTATCAAGGGCTTTGATCATGTGACAGCTGGTATCGTGAAATGGCCCATGACTGTTTTACGTACAAGAAGCAAAAACCCGGAGGATTTAATAGAGCTTGGTACAAAAGTGCTGGAAGCATGGAGAGTCTATACAGATGAATCTTTGTTTGTATTTGCAAGTACCGCTGGACAACCTCATAATACCATTACCCCCATTGCGAGAAAGCGGGGAGATGAATACGAACTTGATCTTGTACTGAGGAATAATATTACAACGGAAGAATTCCCTTACGGAGTCTATCATCCCCATGAGGAGCTGCACCACATCAAGAAAGAAAACATCGGTTTAATTGAAGTAATGGGACTTGCAGTCCTTCCATCAAGATTGAAGGATGAGTTAAATCTCATATCAGAATACCTGATTGAAGGGAAAGACTTAAGAAGCAATGAAACAATTGAAAAACATGCAGACTGGGTAGATTCATTCCGCGCAGAGTACAAATCCTTTACGAAAGATAATATCGATGAGATATTAGAAAAAGAGGTTGGTCTTGTCTTTGAACGGGTGCTTGAGGATGCCGGTGTATTTAAATACAATGAGACAGGTAGAGCAGGATTTAAGCGCTTTCTCACCAGTATGGGGTTTGAGCCTGTGTCACAATAGAAAGATTGTGAGACTATCAGATAGAATCATGTTTGTAATTATCTTCCCTTTGAGTTATATTCTAGTGGGAACGGATGGAAATTCACCGTTTACTGAATACGGAACCGGACTGATGAGCCGGAGGGGGACATATTAACAGTCATGAAGCAGATAGAGAATAAAACACTGAGAACGCTTACAGAGTATGGACTGATTACGTTCAGCATCTGGATTATGGTGGTGGGGATTTACTTTTTTAAATTTCCCAATAATTTTGCTTTCGGAGGTGTAACCGGGCTTGCGACTGTAATCAGCGCATTAACCCATTGGTCCGCAAGTGAGTTTACTACCATTGTGAACACTGTGCTACTTGTACTTGGGTTTCTGTTTTTAGGAAAAAGTTTTGGTGTTAAGACCGTCTATGCCAGTGTCCTGATGTCGGTTTTCTTATACATTCTGGAAAAGGTTTGTCCGATCACGGGACCGCTGACAAAAGAACCACTGTTGGAACTGATTTTTGCCATACTTCTGCCAAGCGTAGGAACAGCTATTTTGTTTAATATTGGGGCATCCAGCGGAGGCACGGATATTATTGCAATGATATTAAAACGATATACCAGCTTTAATATCGGGACAGTACTGCTGTTGGTGGATGTAACAGGAGTGATTATGGCTTATTTTGTTTTCGGGCCGGAAACCGGACTGTTTTCTTCCCTGGGACTGATGGCAAAATCATTGGTAATTGATGATGTCATTGAGAACATGAATCTTTGTAAATGCTTCAGCATCATCTGTGATGATCCCGCTCCGATCTGCGATTATATTATTCATGGACTCAACCGCAGTGCTACGGTATATGAAGCTCAGGGTGCTTTCAGCCACCATAAAAAGACGGTGATTCTTACAACCATGAAGCGTTCTCAGGCGCTGAAACTGAGGAACTATATACGAAATGTCGAACCGTCTGCATTTGTACTGATTTCTAATTCAAGCGAAATTATTGGCAAGGGTTTTCTTACCGGTTGATGGATAAAAAACCGAAGGACTGATGTCCTTCGGTTTTTTGCATAATAAATATAGTTTTTGTCGGGGATAATAAGTTCAAAATCACGAAAATGCACTTTAACACTTTAAAAACACATAAATTTAAAGTAATAAAATTGACGGGGTTTATTTTTTGTAGTATGATACAAATTAAGTTCGAAACAGGACAAGTTTTAGATGGAAGAGGAGAGAAATTATGAAAAAGAAAGCGAAAGCATTATCCTTGGCACTTGTAAGTGTTATGATGTTATCCCTTGCCGCATGCTCCGGTAAGGCGCCCGAAAAAACGGAGACAACTGCCGGCACCACAGCAGCACAAAGCTCTGAAAAAGCAAGTGAGACAGCAACCACTGCAGCAAAAACCGCAGATGGAAAACAGTATAAGATCGGAGTCCTTCAGCTGGTTCAGCATACGGCTCTTGATGCTTCTAATAAAGGATTTATTAAAGCACTAGATGATGCTGGCTTAAACTATACCGTTGATCAGCAGAATGCTTCCGGTGATCAGCCGACCTGTCAGACAATTGCCAGCAAGCTGGTGAATGATGGAGATGATTTAATTCTTGCCATAGCAACTCCGGCAGCACAGGCTCTGGCAGGTGCAACCAGTGAGATACCGGTTCTTGTAACTGCTGTTACTGATCCGGCAGCTTCTGATCTGGTTAAAAGTAATGAAGTGCCAGGAGGCAACATTAGTGGTACCTCAGATCTGACTCCTGTAAAAGAGCAGATCTCATTACTAAAAAAGATTCTTCCAGATGCAAAGACCGTAGGTGTCCTTTACTGTACTGCAGAATCCAATTCTGAAATTCAGGCAAAGATGGCAAAGGAAGCAATTGAGGCGGAAGGAATGACCACAGTAGATTATACTGTTTCCAGTTCCAATGAAATCCAGACTGTTGTCACCTCCATGGTTGGGAAAGTAGATGCTATCTATGCACCGACTGATAACACCATTGCAGCTGGTATGACTACGGTAGCGATGATTGCCAATGAAAACAAAATTCCAACAATCTGCGGAGAAGACGGAATGGTAAAAGCTGGCGGACTTGCAACTTATGGTATCGATTATTATGAGCTTGGCTATTTAACTGGTAAGCAGGCAGTTAAGATTTTAACCGAAGGTGCAGATGTTTCAAAAATGCCAATTGAATACCTTCCACTTGAAAAGTGCAAACTGTCTGTAAATGAAGAAACTGCTAAGACGTTGGGAATTGATGTATCCAGTCTGAAATAAAAACAATAATAAATGGCAGAAATGAGCAGGCGGTCTGGAAATCGACCGCCTGTAGTCCATAGATGCTTTACATAAAAGATGAATCATGCATTTTTTATGTAAGGCATTTATGCCTGTGAAAAGAAAGTATGCGGAGGTATGATTGATGAGTGGTTTACTGGTATCCCTTCAGGACGCGGTGGTTCAGGGAGTTTTATGGGGGATTATGGTATTAGGAGTTTACATTACTTATAAGTTGCTTGATATAGCAGATCTGACTGTAGATGGAAGCTTCGCATTAGGTGGTTGTGTCTGCGCTGTCATGATACTTAACTTTCATGTGGATCCGTGGATTGCCCTGGCAGTGGCGGCAATTGCAGGAATGGCAGCTGGTGCAATAACAGGATTGTTACATACAATCTTTGAAATTCCGGCTATTTTGGCGGGAATATTAACTCAAATCGGATTATGGTCCATTAATCTGCGGATCATGGGAGGAAAGAGCAATGTTCCGCTTTTAAAGACCGATACAATTATGTCCAGATTCATTGATTTTACGGGACTGAATAAACAAAGTGCTTCTCTTGCAATCGGCATTGGAATTGCAATCATCATGATTGTGCTTCTTTACTGGTTTTTTGGAACGGAAATTGGAAGCGCCATGCGTGCCACAGGCAATAACGAATCGATGATTCGTGCTCAGGGCGTTAATACAAACTGGACTAAGCTTTTAGCCCTGGTTATCAGCAACGGACTGGTGGGAATATCAGGTGGACTTGTCTGCCAAAGTCAGAAATACGCAGATATCGGCATGGGAACCGGAGCAATTGTCATTGGTCTGGCAGCCATTGTTATCGGTGAGGTACTGATGGGCAAGCTTCGCTCTTTTGGAAGCAAGCTGACTTCTGCTGTTGTGGGTTCTGTGATTTATTTTGTTATCCGTGCCGTTGTATTAAGAATGGGTATGAATGCCAATGATATGAAACTGTTGTCAGCAGCAATTGTTGCAGTGGCTCTTTGTGTGCCTGTTGTGGTGAGAAAGCTTCGTCTGAAGAAATCTTATACAGAAGGAGGAGAATAATCATGCTTGATATTAAGAATGTAAGAAAAACCTTTAATAAGAATACAATCAATGAAAAAAAGGCGCTAAACGGCATTAACCTTCATCTGAATGAAGGGGACTTTGTTACAGTCATCGGCGGTAACGGAGCTGGAAAATCCACTATGCTAAACATGATTGCCGGTGTATACCCCATTGATGCCGGGAAGATTGAAATTGATGGTATTAACATATCCAGATATCCGGAATATAAAAGAGCACAGTACATCGGCAGGGTCTTTCAGGATCCTATGATGGGAACGGCTGCCGGTATGGAAATCCAGGAGAATATGGCGATTGCTTATAGAAGAGGGAAGATAAGAGGCCTGTCATGGGGAATTAAGTCCGAGGAGAAGGCGTTTTATTATGAAGCAATACAGAAACTGGGACTGGGACTGCAGGACCGCATGACCAATAAGGTGGGACTTCTTTCCGGAGGCCAGAGGCAGGCACTCACACTTTTGATGGCAACTCTTCAAAAACCAAAACTACTGCTTTTAGATGAGCATACGGCAGCGCTGGACCCGAAGACAGCAAGAAAAGTTCTTGACATTACGCAGGAGATTGTGAAGGAGCAGAACCTTACTACACTCATGATTACTCATAATATGAAGGATGCCATTCAGATTGGCAACCGGTTGATTATGATGCATGAGGGTCGTATTATTTATGATGTATCAGGAGAAGAGAAGAAAAAACTGGAAGTAGAAGATCTGTTGAAAAAATTTGAAGAGGCCAGCGGAGAGGAATTTTCCAATGATCGTATGATACTGGCAAAATAAAAGGGTTAACAGGACACAGGGTTGATAAGAGCCTCTGGTCCTGTTTTTAATTGGTTTGTAACATAATCTTAATAATTTTTTGAAACTCTGCTGTCGCAAAATGTAACAAATTGTGATATACTGTAGCAGATAAGCCCATAATCTGAATCGGTAAGCCGGTGAATATATGAGGATGGAGAGAAAATACAGAATGGAAAATAATAACGAGAATAAAGACTACATAATCCGTTTGGATAAAACCAAAAAAAATCGTAATAAGAATGATTATAAAAAAATTCTGATCGTAGCAGGTTCTGCAATTCTCCTGGTGTCAGTGGCTACCGCTGCGGGAATTACTGCAAACAGGCAAAAAAGTGCAAAGCCGGCAACTGCCACGGGTTCCGAGGCACTTGCAGTTGAAACGAAGGCAGTTGATGATTCGGCTCAAAAGGAAGCACAGGAAGCAAAAACGAAGCAAGATGTCATAAATTCCTATAAAAATCTTGGTATTGTTCAGGTAAGCGGATATCTAAATATCCGAAAGGAGCCAGGGACAGAGGCGGATGTGATCGGAAAACTGCAGGGAGACAGTGCCTGCGATATCTTAGAGGATACCAAGCAGGGCTGGTACCGGATTTCTTCCGGTGGAATTGAGGGTTATATTACTTCAGAGTTTGTAATTACCGGAGAAGACGCGAAAAAGAAAGCACAGGACCTGGTAAAACTAAGGGCAGTCGTACAGACCGACAATCTTAACATCAGAAAAGATCCGTCTACCGACTCCGATGTGGTAGGACAGGCACTCACAGATGAACGGTACGAAGTGGTGAGCCAGACGGATGGCTGGGTGCAGATACCAACAGGATATTTGTCTTCGGACTATGTGAAGCTGGACTATTCCATGAATGAAGCCAGAAAGCTGGATTTAAAGGCGATGGTCTTTAATTTTTATAAGAATATTGGTATCTCCGATGTGGATAATTACTTAAATGTCAGAGAAGAACCCAGTGAGAGCGGAAAGATTATAGCCAAGATGCCAAGTAAGGCGGCTGGTAATATTCTGGAGACTACCAATGATGGCTGGTATAAGATCCAGTCCGGAAAAGTGACAGGCTATGTTAAGTCAGACTTTATTTTGACCGGTCAGGCAGCAAAAGACGAGGCCATGCAGGTGGCTGAACTGATGGCAGTGGTGAATACGGATATGCTCAATGCCAGAGCAGAACCGTCCACCGATGCCAAGATATGGACACAGATATCCAACAATGAGAAATATCCTGTTTTAAAGCAGATTGATGGCTGGGTTGAAATTGAGTTGGAAGAAAACAGCAGTGCATTTGTATCTACAGATTACATCGATGTACGTTATGCGTTACCGGAAGCCATTAAATTTTCTCCTCTGGAGGAAAAAGCCAATACACAGTCCTCATTAAGGACTCAGATAGTAAATTACGCGCTTCAGTTTTTAGGAAACCCCTATGTATGGGGGGGAACCAGCCTGACTAAAGGAGCGGATTGCTCTGGATTTACTATGTCAATTTATGGAAAGTTTGGTGTAGGTCTGCCTCATTATTCCGGATCCCAGGCTGGAATGGGAAAAGCGGTTAAATCAGGAGACATGAAGCCTGGTGATTTGCTCTTTTATTCCAGTAGCGGCGGAACGATCAATCACGTTGCTATGTATATTGGTAATGGGCAGATTGTTCATGCGGCTAGCCGGAGAAGCGGAATAAAGATTTCCACATGGAACTACCGGTCTCCTGTAAAGATAAGAAATATGGTCGGAGATTAATATAATCCCGGAACGAATCTAGATTCGTTCCGGGATTTTTGCGTCTTTTACGGGTTTACAAATATTTTCCAATCAACTATAATCTAAAGCAGATTAATTTAAAAGCTGGTCAATTTCTTCCATTTGTTCCCGGGTGAGCGCTCCAAGTTCCATAGCTCCCGCATTTTCGCTTATCTGCTGTGGAGTTTTAAAGCCGGGGATTGGAATGGTCACGTTGCTTTTTGCCCAGATCCATGCGAGAGAACCCTGTACCAGGGTTCTTCCGCTACTGGTAAGAATTTCCCGTACTGCATTAAGTTTCTCTAAAACTTCCGGTGCAGGCCTTCCATTTTTAAAAACTTCTTCGGTCCAGGAATGTCCTGCACCTCTTACATCATCGGGGGAGAAAGTGGAATCCCGATTGAATTTTCCACTTAAAAAGCCCATGGCAAGGGGACTGCGGTTGATACTTGCAAGATTCCTTTCCTCACAAAGCCGGATCATCTCAGGGGCATCCTGAAGGATATTTAACTGGTGCTGGATTGTAGAGCAGTTTAAGTTTTCTGAAAAAAGCTTTGCTCCATTTACTAAATCGGTACTCCAGCCGTAGGTTCTGATTTTACCTTTCGCTACCATACGTTCCAGGGTATCTGCAACGCAGTCCATCTCCGATAATCCTATTTCCCAGACGTGAAGCTGATACAAATCAATGGTATCTGTTTTCAAACGTTTCATAGAGGCCTCACAGGCTCTTTCAATATATCCAGGAGCCAGATTGTAACCTTTCAGCGTTCGTGTGGCTTCGTTTCCCATATAGCCGAATTTTGTGGCAAGAATTACCTGATTTCTCCTTCCTTCAATCGCTTTTCCGATTACAGTTTCACTGTGACCTATCCCATATGCATCCGATGTGTCAATTAAATTGATTCCAAGATCCAGTGCAGTCTGAATGGCTCTTATAGATGTCTCATCGTTTGTCTGCCCATAGCCGTCAATTTTTTCATCCATATAGAATTGACCTCCGATTGCCCAGCTGCCAATTCCCATTGGACTTACTTTAATACCTGATTTTCCTAAAATTCTGCAATTCATTGAATTACCTCCTCTTTAATATACCAAATGGTTGGTAGGTTGATTAATAAAAATAAAGGGGCTATTCACCCTTTATTCCATTCCAAAACACATCGAAGCATGAATCCATATGACGAAGTCCCTGTTCTTTATTCATTAATCCAGTGGATAATGTAATACAGGTGACCAAATAGTAAAAAGTGGTTGCCATATCTGCCGGATTTAAAGGCTGTAATTCTCTTTTTTCAATGCCTTTTTCCATCACAGAAGTCAATTCAGCAGTAAAAATATCGAAACTCTCCTGAGTGAAATGAATAATTTCCTCCTTCATCTGTTCCGGGGGATAATAATAAACCATATTCCAGAAATCCATCTCTGTATTACCCCAGTGGTATTCTAGATAGTCTTTGTAAATAGAAGATAGAAGCTGCCTGGAAGGCAGATCCTGATATTTGTGAAAGATGTTTGTTAAATAATAATAATGTTTTTTTACAATGATATCGAAAAGGTCACGAAACAACTGCTCCTTACTTTTAAAATAAAAATAAAGAGAGGCCTTATTGATGCCCACTTTTGAAGCGATTTTTTCCATACGGGCGCCTTCAAAACCATGAAGAGAGAATTCCTCCAATGCCGCCTGCATAATTCGTTCTTTTGTATCCGCACCCTGCCCCATGTTTGAAATTCCTTTCCATGTTGTTAAACTAACGGTTGGTAGGTAAAATATAACACAATCCCCTCATACTGTCAATAACCAAACTAATGCAGGGCCGCTGCTTGCAGGAAAAATAATTCCTGAAAACAACGGCCCTGTATATTATAACTGGTTGCTTTTATTTCTATTGTAATTAATCAGACAACCAGCTTTCACAATTTCCCGTTCTTCTGGTGTCATATCTGCAATATGGAGCTGGATTTCATGAATAGGATTTCCTGCCTCATTCTTTACCACATAAGCTGGTATCTGGTCCATTGCGCCGTCAAGAGCAGTACGGATATCAGGTACGTAAATAAAGTCGCTTATATCGAAGGACGGATCTTCATCCAGTAAAAATGGTAGCATACCCCAGTTCATTACATTGGAACGGTAACGTTTGGTAGCATATTCGTTTGCGATATTGGCAAGACCACCGAGAACTCTCTGGCAGCTTGCAGCCTGTTCTCTTGCAGAACCGTCTCCCGGCTTCATCGCGTAGATCATACTGCCGATTTCTGTTTCACTTGCTTTTAATTCCGGCTGTTTTAAATATTCCTTAAGAGCATGGAATGCGGATTCCAGTTCCGTATCCGCCTTAAGCGGGCAAGATCCGGACTTTCTTACCTTTTCAAGCTCATTTACTTCTTTGGAACGACCTACGTATTCAGGATCCCGGCGGGATAAGGTATATTCCGCAAGTCCCAGAGGATTGGAACGATAGGAGGAAGTCTCGCCAGAAGGAATCAGTTCATCGGTGGTTGTAACTGGGTCCATAATCTTAGAACATACCCGTAATAAAATATTGTCAGTGAGGGCGCTCATGGCAGGCCAGTCTTTGATATTCGGTCCTAAAATTAATGATTCTGCTTCTTCAGCTTTTTTGTATCCCTGATAAACACGTCTGTCATAGGAAGAGGAGTCAAATTCATAGGCAGGAACGGTATAATCATCCATAATGTGCTCTGCAGAAGTAAGATATCCACCAGTTGCTGCAGTTGCTGCAATGGAACGGGCATCCATTAATGCCACACAGGATATCTGGCCATTGCCAGGCTTGGAACCTTCCCGGTTAGGGAAGTTTCTTGTGGTATGGCGGATGCTTAATGCATTGTTTGATGGCGTATCACCCGCGCCAAAGCAAGGGCCGCAGAATGCGGTTCGTACCGTGGCACCAGCTGCCATCAGCTGGGATATGGCGCCTTTTTTAACCAGATCCATATAGACCGGCTGGGAAGATGGATATACGGAAAGGTTAAAGATATCATTTCCGCAGTCCTTTCCAGACAGCATATGTGCAGCTATCATTACGTTGGAGTAATTACCCCCTGCACAGCCTGCAATTACACCCTGCTGAACCATCAGCTTTCCATCTATGATCTTATCCGTAAGTGAAAGGCTAGCTTTCGCAGTTCCAAGGATGTGAGCCGCTTCCTTTTCCACAGTTCTTAAAATATCGCCCAGATTGTCATTTAGTTCATCAATCTCATAGGTGTTGCTTGGATGGAAGGGAAGAGCAATCATTGGTTTAATGGTGCTTAAATCCACATGAACTACACCTTCATAATAAGCAGTGTCATCTGGGTTTAATTCCTCGTAGTCAGACCCTCTGCCATGAAGCTTTAAATATTCCCTGGTATCCTCATCGGTTCTCCAGATGGAGGATAGACAGGTTGTTTCCGTTGTCATGACATCTACGCCGTTTCTGTAATCCGTGTCCATAGATGAGACACCGGGTCCAACGAATTCCATGATCTTATTCTTTACATAGCCGTTTTTAAAAACAGCTCCGATAATGGCAAGCGCTACGTCATGGGGACCGACGAAAGGAGCGGGGGCGCCGGTTAAATAGATGGCAACAACTCCTGGATAGGCCACGTCATAGGTGTCTTTTAAAAGCTGCTTAACCAACTCTCCACCGCCTTCACCGATTGCCATGGTACCCAAAGCACCATAGCGGGTGTGGCTGTCAGAGCCCAGGATCATGCGTCCGCAGCCTGCCATCATCTCTCTCATATACTGATGAATGACAGCAATGTGGGGAGGAACAAAGATTCCTCCGTATTTTTTCGCCGCAGAAAGACCGAATACATGGTCATCTTCGTTAATAGTACCGCCAACAGCACAAAGTGAGTTGTGGCAGTTGGTCATTACATATGGGATAGGGAATTCAGTAAGACCGGATGCACGTGCTGTCTGAATAATTCCTACAAATGTTATGTCATGGGATGCCATGGAGTCAAAACGCAGTTTTAAGTGATCCATGTTTCCGGATGTATTATGTTTTTCTAAAATGGAGTATGCAATGGTACCCTTTTTTGCCTCTTCTTTTGTAATGGGAGTACTTCTCAGGGCGTTTACTTTGGCCAGTTCCGCTTCAGGAATCAACTGAGTACCGTTTACAAGATATGCTCCTCCGTCATACAACTTTACCATAAGTTATCGTTCCTCTCTTTTTTTATAGGGAATGGTTTCCCCCACGTATTTTGTAGCGGGACGCATGATTCTGCCGTCATACATTTTATTTTCAATATTATGTGCCAGCCAGCCAGCCATACGTGAACACACAAATAATGGGGTGTACATGTCTTCGGGTATCTGTAACATATTATAAGCGAAGCCGCTATAGAAGTCCACATTGTTTGACAAAGACTTGCCGTTTCCAGCGAGGCAAGATTTGGCAACTTTTTCAAATTTTGTCAGGAATTCATATTCGTCTTCTCTGTTTTTCTGCTTAGCAAGCTTTTCACAGCAGATTTTCAAAAGATCTGCACGGGGATCGGATACGGTGTATACTGCGTGACCAAGACCGTATACAAGACCGGAATTGTCGTAAAAATCCTTTGCAAGTATTTTCAGGATGACCGTTTTCATCTGTGCTTCTGTTGCCTTTACTCCAATTTCTGCTTCAATTGCGTTGATCATCTCACTGCAACGGATATTGGCACCGCCATGCTTGGGGCCTTTTAAGGAACCGATTGATGCAGAGCTGGAGGAATAGATATCGGTACCGGTAGAGGAGATAACAACGTTTGTAAATGTGGAGTTGTTACCGCCGCCATGATCGGCATGAATCATAAGCATAATATCTAAAAGATCAGCTTCCTGCTGTGTAAAGGATCCGTCTTTTCTTAACATATAAAGGATGTTCTCAGCCATGGAGTATTCCGGCTTGGGATAATGTACGATCAGGCTCTCGCGGTCATAGTGATGAATTTTGCACTGATAGGCATATACCGCAAGAGACGGAAGTTTTGCAAGTATGTTAATTCCCTTTAACAGAGTCTGATAGGGGTCCGTGTTATCCGGATCCTCATCATAATCGTAAAGAGCGAGAATGCTTTTCTGGAGACTGTTCATTAAATTGCGGGAAGGAGAGCGCAGCATGTTTTTTTCAAGAAATTCATCAGGAAGGTTATAATGCTCGCTAAGCAGGGTGGTAAATTCGCGCAATTCCTTTTTAGAGGGGAGATATCCAAAAAGGAGTAAAAAGGATGTTTCCTCGAAGCCAAAACGAGTATTGTCCTTTCCGTTTACCAGATCGCTGATTTCAATTCCGCGATAGAAAAGCTTTCCTGGAACATTTACCTTTTTTCCATCCTCGATTTCATAGCCAACTACGTCGGAAACGCGGGTGAGTCCTACTCTGACACCGGTACCGTCTTCATTGCGGAGCCCCTTCTTTACGTTGTATTCTTTGAATAAATTGTTCGGAATGTCCGTGTGATTAGAGGATTTACCAAACGTTTGTGCAATGAAAAAGTTGTTCATGCGATAAGTTCTCCTTTTTTCAGATTTAAGCACGGAGATCCGTTTGCACAAAAGCAGCGCAAAGGGATTTTCTCCGGCGCTGCCTTCGTTGGCAATGGAATGTGCTTTTTATTGTTTCGTAGTTTATCATGTAAAAGCATCAAAGTCAATACCTTGTTGCAATCACAATCAAAATATTGTTATAGACAACGGGAAGTTGAAAAATGACAGTTGTATTTTTGGTTTATAAAGTAAGGCATATTTTTACTGTTTTTTTCACATGATAAGAAAGCCATTCAACATTATCAGCAAACAGGAGGTTTCCTTACGTGAAAGAATCTGAATATAGAAATAGCGATCAGGAAGAGAAAGAAGCAAAAAATACAGAAGGAACCAGGAAAGAAAATCTGGAAGAGAAAAAAACAGAGAAGGATATTGAGCAGAAAGAGGATCAGAAACTGGAAGAATACGGCCAGATGACCCTTGATGATAATGCTGGTAAGCGGAAAATTCATCTACTGACCATTATCGGAGAAATAGAAGGGCATGAGAATCTCTCAAGCAACAGCAAGGCCACCAAATATGACCATATTCTTCCTAAACTGGCGGAAATAGAGGATGATGATTCGGTGGAGGGTTTATTGGTTCTTTTAAATACTTCGGGAGGAGATGTGGATGCAGGTTTAGCCATAGCTGAGATGATCGCGTCCTTAAGTATTCCTACTGTATCGCTGGTTCTTGGGGGCAGCCACTCAATCGGAGTCCCACTGGCAGTCTGCACCAGTTATTCCTTTATTGTCCCTACTGGTACCATGATGATTCACCCGGTGAGAATGACCGGAATGGTAATCGGGGCATCACAGACGTATGAATATTTTGAAATGATACAGGACCGAATTTTGAGTTTTGTTTCCGACCATGCAAAGATCGCCTATGACCAGTTAAAAAGACTTATGCTTAATACAGAAATGCTCACCAGGGATTTGGGTACGGTACTGGTTGGAGAAGAAACCGTTAAGGAAGGTCTTATTGATGAAGTAGGCGGAATTAAAGATGCGTTAAAAAAATTATATGAACTGATGGAAACTGCTTCCTCTTAATCGTTGCAATTCTCCCGTTTTTTTTGTATACTGATACCAATGGATAGAAGGGGGACGTATTGTGCCTGAGACAACAAAGAAGAAGACAACAGCAAAAAAAGGGACAAAACCAAAAAGCGGGAGAGCAGGAAGCACCAGCACCAGAAAGAATGTGGTTCTGCCGGAACCGGAATTTATCCACTCAGAAGTCGTGATTATTATGTCATTTGCCGCTGCGGCCATTCTGTTTTTAAGTAATTTTCATCTGTGCGGAATGGTAGGTGATTTTTTTCGCAGCGTGCAGCTTGGTATATTCGGCGGTATTGGATATATTGCACCGGTCTTAATGTTTGCAGGAACCGCATTTTATATCTCAAACCAGGGAAACCCAAGAGCAGTTTTTAAACTGGTCTCCTGTGTTCTGGCGCTGGTTTCTTTGTGCGGATTTTTACAGCTGCTTTTTGGCGTAAATACGGGTGAAAAAACGGGACTTTTAAATATTTATCTAGAGTCTTCTGTTAGTGGAAAAGGCGGCGGTCTGGTCGGCGGTTTGCTGGCGGAAGGGCTTGTTTCCATAATCGGAGTGGTGGGAGCTTATCTGGTAACACTGGTTTTAATTATTATATCAGTGGTGTGCATTACAGAAAAATCCTTTGTTAATATTGTAAAGACAGGAAGCGGAAAGGCATATCACCATGCGAAAGAAAACGTGGACATGCATATGGAGATTCATGCAAAACGGCAGGAACTTAGAAAACAGCTGAGAGAAGAACAGAAACTAAGAGGGGTTAATTTAGACGCCACCAAGCTTTCTGCTGTCAGGGAAGAGGAAGAGCCAGATAAACCGGATTTTGAAAGAGATCTCTATGAGGAAGACACTGATACCGGTATCGGTGATATTGCCGATGAGATTGATTCACAGACCAGTAAACTGACTGCAGTGACTGCGGTTGAGGCAGAAGAATCAAACCCGGCAGACGTATTTATAGGAAGCATTTCACCGGAGCCGGAAGAGGAAGATGATGATTCTGTCCCCTTCGCATCGGATGACATAGCGGTTCCATACCAGAGAAGCACTGATGAGGCTTCTTTCTATATGAAGAAGGAAGTAAGAACTCTAAAGGAAATGGAAATTGTAGAAGATGATTTTTATCCTGAAGAGCCAGAGCCAGAGTCAGAGCTTGCGGAGATTGTTACAAGAGAAACATTCTCTATTCCTGAAGAACAAAAGCAGGTGGTAACTGCTTCTGGGAAGATCATTGAGACGGACACCGAGGCTCTCCAGAAAAAGCTGGAGAAAAAACGGGAAGAATTGAAAAAAGAAGAAGATTTCAGTGTAGGCCAACAGATCAGTCAAAAAAAGGAAATTGTGAAACAGGAATACAAGCTTCCGCCTCTTACGCTACTTAAAAAGGGCAAAGCAGCGGTTTTTTCTGACCGGGAATACAAAGAAACGGCCATTAAACTGCAGAAGACGCTGCAGAATTTCGGCGTTGGAGTAACGGTGACTAATATCAGTTGCGGTCCTTCCGTAACAAGATATGAACTCCACCCGGAGCAGGGAGTAAAAGTAAGCAAAATCGTGAGCCTGGCTGATGATATAAAGCTGAGTCTTGCAGCTGCAGATATTCGTATTGAAGCTCCCATTCCGGGAAAATCTGCAGTTGGTATTGAAGTACCCAATAAAGAAAACAATATGGTGTATTTAAGAGACATTCTGGAAGCGGACAACTTTCAAAAGCATTCTTCCAGCATCGCTTTCGCAGTAGGAAAAGACATCGGCGGTCAGGTCGTGGTAACAGATATCGCCAAGATGCCCCATCTGCTTATTGCAGGTGCTACCGGCTCCGGTAAGTCTGTCTGTATTAATACGCTCATTATGAGTATTATTTTTAAGGCGGATCCTGATGATGTGAAACTGATCATGATCGATCCCAAAGTGGTGGAATTAAGTGTTTATAACGGAATACCTCACTTGCTGCTTCCTGTTGTTACAGATCCCAAGAAAGCATCGGGAGCTTTAAACTGGGCAGTTGCGGAGATGACAGACCGCTATAATAAGTTTGCCCAGTATAATGTCAGAGAGATTAAAGGCTATAATGCCAAAGTGGAAAGCATAAAGGACATTGATGATGAGAACAAACCTCAGAAGTTGCCTCAAATCGTAATTATTATCGACGAGCTTGCCGATTTGATGATGGTAGCGCCCGGTGAGGTGGAAGATTCCATCTGCCGTCTCGCCCAGCTCGCCAGAGCTGCGGGGATTCATCTGGTAATTGCCACACAGCGTCCGTCTGTCAATGTTATTACGGGTCTGATTAAAGCGAATGTGCCTTCAAGAGTGGCGTTTGCCGTTTCTTCCGGGGTGGATTCCAGAACCATCATTGACATGAATGGTGCAGAGAAGCTTCTTGGAAAGGGTGATATGCTGTTTTACCCTGCCGGTTATCCAAAGCCCATGCGTGTACAGGGCGCATTTATCTCTGATTCGGAAGTCTCCAAGGTTGTGGACTTTTTAACAGAACAGGGGATGACACCGGATTACAATCCAGAGATGGAAAGTATGATTGCTTCCGCTCCGGCAGCTGTGGATTCAAAAGGCGGCGGGAGTGACCGGGATGAATATTTTATCCAGGCAGGCAGATTCATAATAGAAAAAGACAAAGCATCCATCGGTATGTTACAGAGAATGTATAAAATCGGTTTTAACCGGGCCGCAAGAATCATGGATCAGCTTGCAGAAGCTGGTGTAGTTGGGGAAGAAGAAGGTACTAAGCCGCGTAAGGTGCTTATGAGTATGGAAGAGTTTGAAGAATCGTTTTAGCATGACGGTAAAAGTTTAAACCATTGCTTACATATAAGGAGGATGATACTTATGAAAACAGATATTGAGATTGCACAGGAAGCAAAGATGTTACCAATTAAGGATGTGGCAGCATCCTATGGGATTGCAGAGGAAGATTTAGAGTTATACGGCAAATACAAAGCAAAGCTTTCCGATGAATTATGGGAGCAGGTAAAAGACCGTTCTGACGGAAAACTGGTACTTGTTACAGCAATCAATCCCACACCGGCCGGAGAGGGTAAAACCACGACGACAGTGGGGCTTGGACAGGCATTCGGGAAAATCGGGAAAAAGGCGATTATCGCCTTAAGAGAGCCGTCTTTAGGTCCCTGCTTTGGAATCAAAGGAGGAGCAGCTGGTGGTGGATATGCCCAGGTTGTACCCATGGAAGACCTAAATCTTCATTTTACCGGGGATTTTCATGCCATTACCTCTGCGAATAATTTACTTTCAGCCCTTCTTGATAACCACATCCACCAGGGCAACGCCTTGGGAATTGATACAAGGCAGATCCTGTGGAAGAGATGCCTGGATATGAATGATCGTGCATTAAGAAATATAGTGGTAGGACTTGGTTCAAAAGCAGAAGGATTTGTAAGAGAGGATCACTTTGTTATTACAGTGGCTTCTGAAATCATGGCCATTCTCTGCCTTGCTGATGATATGAATGATTTAAAAGAACGGTTGGGACGTATTATTGTTGCATATAATTATTCCGGAGAGCCTGTGACAGCTGCTCAGTTGAATGCGGTAGGCGCTATGGCAGCCCTGCTTAAGGATGCGCTGAAGCCAAATCTGATTCAGACTCTGGAGCATACAGGCGCCATTGTCCACGGAGGTCCTTTTGCCAATATCGCTCACGGCTGCAACAGCGTGCGTGCCACAAAGACAGCCTTAAAGTTAGCTGATATCGTTGTGACGGAGGCCGGTTTCGGCGCAGATTTGGGCGCGGAGAAATTCCTTGATATCAAATGCAGAAAGGCTTCCTTAAAACCGGATGCCATTGTTCTGGTAGCAACGGTAAGAGCATTAAAATACAACGGCGGTGTACCAAAAGACCAGCTGAAGGATGAGAATTTAGAGGCACTGAAAAAAGGAATTGTAAATCTTGAAAAGCACATCGAGAATATGCAAAAATACGGCGTTCCCGTAATTGTTACGCTGAATTCATTTGTGACAGACACAGAGAGCGAGTACCAGTTCGTAAAGAGTTTCTGTGAGGAAAAAGGCTGCGAATTTGCGTTATCCCAGGTTTGGGAAAAGGGCGGAGAAGGCGGAATCAAACTGGCAGAAAAGGTTCTTGAAACACTGGAGAACAAAAAGAGTAATTTTGCACCGATCTATCCGGATGATATGAGTCTTGAGGATAAGATCGGCACTGTTGCCAGAGAGATTTACGGTGCTGACGGAGTGACGTATGCACCGTCCGCTTTAAAAGCAATCAGAAAGTTTGAAGAAATGGGATTTGGCAATCTGCCGGTGTGCATGGCAAAAACACAGTACTCCTTATCCGATGACCAGACAAAACTGGGCCGTCCCCAGGGTTTTGAGATTAATGTACGGGATGCTTATGTCAGCGCGGGTGCAGGATTTGTTGTTGTTATAACAGGCGCCATTATGACCATGCCTGGTTTGCCGAAGAAACCGGCAGCAGATAGTATTGATGTAAATAATGACGGAGTAATCACCGGATTATTCTGATTTGGAGGTTTTTATGAAGTTTAGTCAGTGGCTTAAGGATCTGGAGTATGAATTACTACAGGGAGATCTTGATGTAGAAGTTGAGGATGTGGTCTATGACTCCAGAAAAGCCAGAAGCGGTGCGGTATTTGTCTGCACCGTAGGCACAAGAGTCGATTCCCATGATTTTATACCGGAAGTGGTGGAAAAAGGAGTGACTGTCCTGGTTCTGGAACGCAGGGTAAGCCTGCCAGAAGGAGTGACTGCCATTTTCGTACATAGTGCCAGAGAAGCACTGGCTGTTTTGTCTGCCGCAAGATTTGATTATCCGGCAAAACGCATGGTGACCATTGGTGTGACCGGCACAAAGGGGAAGACCACAACCACCCATATGATAAAGGCTATATTAGAGGCCTGTGGGAAAAAAGTGGGTATGATTGGAACTACAGGCATTGTCATCGGTCAGAAGGTGACTCCCACTGCAAATACTACGCCGGAGTCTTACCGGCTTCACCAGGCTTTTTACCAAATGGCGGAAGAGGGCTGTGAATATATGGTAATGGAAGTATCCTCCCAGGCATTTAAGATGCACCGGGTAGATGGTCTGACATTCGACTATGGCTTATTTACCAATATATCCCCCGACCATATCGGACCGGATGAACACGAAAATTTTGATGAATACTTATATTACAAGTCATTGATATTTAAATGTTCTAAAGTGGGCATTATGAATGGAGATGACGAACACTTTGACGAGGCGATAAAGGATGCTTCCTGCCGGATGTATTCATTCTCCCTTGACAAGGCAGGAACCAGCTTTAAGGCGGAGAACATCCGCTATGTGGCTCAGTCTGATTTTGTGGGACTTGAATTTAACGTAAAGGGAGCCTTTGAGCTGTCTGTCCGGGTTAACATACCTGGCAGATTTAATGTTGCCAACGCTCTGGCTGCTGTCAGTGTTTTAAGTTTCTTGGATCTGCCAAAGGAAAAGATCTGTCATGGACTGGAGCATTTAAGTGTAAACGGAAGAATGGAAATCGTTTATTCCTCTGAAAAATGTACGGTTATTGTAGATTATGCCCATAACGCAGTCAGTATGGAAAGCCTTTTAAAAACACTGAGAGATTATAATCCGAAACGTCTGGTCTGCGTATTTGGCTGCGGCGGAAACCGTTCCAAAGACCGTCGTTATTCCATGGGTGACAGTGCAGGCCGTCTTTCAGATTTTACCATTATCACAGCTGATAACTCCCGCTTTGAGAATACAGAAGACATCATTGCAGATATCAGAAGCAGTATTTTAAAAACGGAGGGAACCTTCATTGAGATCCCCGACAGAAGAGAAGCCATTCGCTACAGTATTTTACATGCCATGCCGGGAGATATGATTGCTGTAATCGGGAAAGGTCATGAAGATTATCAGGAAGTGAATGGAGAACGCCACCATTTTTCTGACAGGGAAGAAATCTTGAGCGTTATACAAAGTACTGATTTTCTTAACAGATAGAATCAATTAGATTGCCATAAGAGAAAGAATGCCGGAGGCCGATAAGGAAATGTGGCTTTCGGCATTTCCACGGAAGATGGCAGGAATGTTCGCAAAGAGCGGACATGGAACGGAGGAAACATGGTAGATATGACAGTGAAGGAAATACTTTCGGCTACAGGCGGAACACTTCTTTGCGGAAGGGAAGATACGGTTTTGGAACACATAAGCATTGATTCCAGAACCATGAAGGGAAATGATTTATTTGTACCGCTTATCGGGGAAAAGGTGGATGCCCACCGTTTTATTGATCAGGCGTTTGAGCATGGGGCTGCCGCTGTTTTAACCAGTGAGCATGATTTCATGGAATCGGAAAAGCCATGGATACGGGTTGATGATACAAAAAAGGCTCTTCAGGAAGTGGGGAGTTTTTACAGAGATCAATTATCTCTGCCCCTCATTGGTATTACCGGAAGCGTAGGAAAGACAACAACCAGAGAGATGGTGGCATGTGCTCTTTCTTCTCGCTATCAGGTCTATAAAACTCCTGGTAACAGCAACAGCCAGGTGGGGCTGCCCATTACCCTTTGCGAAATCACGCCGGGAGATGAAATCGGCGTCATTGAACTGGGAATGAGTGAACCAGGGGAACTCACAGTAATCGCCAGAATCGCCAGAATACATATGGCGGTCATAACCAATATTGGAGTGACCCATATCGAACAGCTTGGCTCAAGGGAAAATATTTACAGAGAAAAACTGACCATTCAGGATGGGTTATGTGATAACGGAATCCTCTTTTTAAATGGGGACGATGACATGCTAAGAGATACGAGAGCTAAGGAAGGCTGCAAAACTATCTATTATGGAACTGGTGAAAACTGTGATTACAGAGCAGTCGACGTTCATTTAGAGGATGGGGTGCCTGCGTTTTGTGCAGTGTATAAAGATAAAAAAGTCCCAGTCAGGCTATCTGTCATGGGAAGCCATAATGTGTTAAACGCCATGGTATCTCTGGCAGTTGCGGCAGAAAACGGTATCCCAATGGAAGAGGCGGCAAAGTCTCTCATGAGCTTCACCGGGTATAAAAACCGACAGCAGATTTATGATACAGGAAAATTAATCGTAATCGATGATACTTATAACGCCAGTCCGGTTTCCATGAAAGCGGGACTTGAAGTTTTAGGCTCCATTACCAAGGCAAACAGGAAAATCGCCGTACTGGCTGACATGAAGGAGTTGGGAGAACGTTCCCCGGAATTTCATTATGAAATCGGCACTTATATTGCGGAACATCCGGTTGACTGTGTGGTGACACTGGGTGAATTGGCAGGAGAAATTGCCAGGGCAGTAAGGGAGAATGCGCCAAAAATAACAATAAGGGAATTTATGGAACAGGAACCGTTAACGGCTTATTTAAAGGAAGAATTAAAGACAGGTGACTGTGTGCTGTTTAAAGGCTCCAATAGTATGAAACTGGGGCAGGTAGCAGAACAGTTTCACTGATCAGTCTGCCTCTGGAGGAAATGAATGACTAAAAGCTATGCCAGGATCATCATTGATATTTCTCACGAAAAAGTAGACAGAACCTTCGATTATCGGATTCCGGAGAATTTGATGCAGGAAATTTCAGTGGGAACCCGTGTTCTGATTCCTTTTGGCAAGGGGAATACCATGCGGAAGGGATATGTGGTGGGAATTACGTCCCAAGCCAGTTATGATCCGGATAAGATAAAAGAAATCGGAGGAATTGTGACTGATGGAGTTTCCGCGGAATCAAGACTGATCACTCTTGCGTGGTGGCTAAAAGAACAGTATGGTTCCACCATGAATCAGGCACTGAAAACCGTGCTTCCGGTAAAACAAAAGGTAAAGCCAAAAGAAAAAAAAATCATAAGAAGTCTTTTAAACCCGGAACAGCTAAGCAGTGCATTAAAAGAAGCGGAAAAAAAGAATTATAAAGCGAGAGTCAGGCTTTTTTCTGCACTGCTTCATAATCCGGTAATTCCATATGAAGTTGCTATAAACCAGATGAATCTTTCTGCATCGGCAGTAAAGCCGCTGATTGAAAAGGGTGAAATTTGTCTTGAATCGGAAGAAATTTACCGAAACCCCATTCAGATAGAAGGGCAGGAAGGGAAAAGACTTCAGCTTAATAAAGAACAGCAGATGATTGTGGACTGCTTTACCCGGGATTATTCAGAAGGCAAAAGAAATACGTATCTGATTCATGGGATTACCGGAAGCGGTAAAACAGAAGTTTATATGGAGCTGATTCAGAAAGTAATTGAAGATGACAGACAGGTGATTGTTCTGATTCCTGAAATTGCACTGACCTATCAGACCGTGATGCGCTTCTATGGCAGATTCGGAAACCGGATTTCCATCATCAATTCCCGTTTGTCTGCAGGAGAGCGATTCGATCAGTTTGAACGTGCGAAAAATGGCGATATTGATATTATGATCGGACCAAGATCCGCATTGTTTACCCCTTTTTCCAGACTTGGGCTGATTCTCATTGATGAGGAGCATGAAGGCGCTTATAAAAGTGAGACAGTACCAAGATATCATGCAAGGGAGGTTGCCGGGAAGAGGGCGCAGATGGAGGACGCATCTTTGGTGCTGGGATCTGCTACTCCTTCTTTAGAAGCTTACACCAGGGCTCTAAGAGGTGAATACCAGTTATTTCTTCTGACAGAAAGAGCAAAAAAGAACAGCAGTCTGGCCGATGTATCAATTGTGGATTTAAGGCAGGAATTAAAGGATGGAAACAAGTCCATATTCAGCAAAAAATTACAGGCACTCATGGAAGACCGGCTAAGGAAAAAAGAACAGGTCATGCTGTTTATAAACCGCAGAGGATATGCTAATTTTGTATCCTGCCGTTCTTGCGGGGAGGCAATCCGCTGCCCTCATTGTGATGTGACGCTGACTCTGCATAACAACAGCCGCCTTGTCTGCCATTACTGTGGGCACACCATTCCCATGCCGTCGAAATGTCCCTCCTGCAGTTCGCCTTATATCGCAAATTTTGGTGTGGGAACTCAGAAGATCGAGTTGATGACAAAGAAGATGTTCCCCCAGGCCAGGATTTTACGTATGGACATGGATACTACCAAAGAAAAGGGAGGGCACGAAGCCATACTATCCGCATTTTCTGAACATGAGGCGGACATCCTCATCGGTACCCAGATGATAGTAAAAGGACATGATTTCCCTGATGTGACCCTGGTGGGGGTACTGGCAGCAGATTTATCCTTAAATACGCCGGATTACCGGTCAGGGGAGCGGACGTTTCAGCTTTTAACCCAGGCAGCCGGAAGGGCAGGCAGGGATGCCAAACCGGGAGATGTAATCATTCAGACTTACAGCCCCGAACACTACAGCATTGTGACTGCTGCAAACCAGGATTATGAAACCTTTTATAAGCAGGAAATGGCATTTCGCCGCCTGATGAAATATCCACCTGCAAGCGGGCTTTTAACCATTCAGTTCTCCTCACGCAATGAACCGGTTCTTACTAAAACAGCAGCAGCAGCAGGGGCGTTTGCTGCTGCTTTGGGAGAACCGGAACAGGTGCAGATGATCGGACCGGTAGAGGCTTCCGTCTATAAAATTAATGATATATATAGAAAAATTTTATACTTGAAACAAGAAAACTATGATATACTAATTAAAATCAGGGATCAAATTGATGGTTTTTCTGAAAATCATCCCGAATTGTTTGAACAAGTCTTGATCCAATATGATTTTTCGTAAATGAGAGGACAAAAAGAATGGCCATTAGAAAAATTAGAACCATTGGAGATGAAATTTTAAGAAAGAAATGTAAACCTGTGAAGGAGATCACCCCAAGAATTATCGATTTAGTCAAAGACATGTTTGAAACCATGTATGAGGCCAATGGCGTAGGTCTTGCAGCTCCCCAGGTAGGAATATTAAAACAGATTGTAGTTATTGATGTAGACGACGGCAACCAGTATGTCCTCATCAATCCTGAAATTATAGAGACGGATGGAGAGCAGACCGGACCGGAAGGATGCTTAAGCGTACCTGGAAAATCCGGAACAGTCACCAGACCGAATCATGTGAAAGTCAGAGCGTTTGACGTCGATATGCAGCCTTTTGAGCTGGAAGGAGAAGAACTTCTTGCTCGTGCGATCTGCCATGAATGCGACCATTTAAGCGGTGAGCTGTTTGTGGATAAGGTAGAAGGTGAAATTGAGGATGTGAATCTGGAAGAAGAGGATGAGGAGGTTGAAGAATATTGATGAAAATCGTATTTATGGGCACCCCTGACTTTTCTGTTCCTGCTTTGTGTGCACTAGTAGAGGCAGGACATGAAGTTCTGGCTGTAGTAACCCAGCCGGATAAGCCAAAGGGAAGAGGAAAAGAAGTTTTGATGCCTCCTGTAAAGGAAAAGGCGCTTGAATATGAAATTCCGGTTTATCAGCCTGTGAAGGCAAGAAATCCGGAATTTGTGAAAATACTGGCAGATTTAAAGCCAGATGTTATGGTGGTTGCGGCTTTCGGGCAGCTTCTTCCAAAAAGTATTTTAGATATTCCCCAATATGGTTGTGTCAACATCCATGCATCTCTGCTTCCCAAGTACCGCGGCGCATCTCCCATTCAATATGCAGTAATAAACGGAGAAGAGGTAAGTGGTATCACTACTATGATGATGGCGGAAGCATTGGATACCGGAGATATGCTTGACCAGGAAACTGTTACTCTGGATCCAAAAGAGACTGGTGGAAGCCTTCAGGATAAGCTTAGCCTGATCGGCGGAAAGCTGATTGTAAAAACTCTGAAGAAGTTAGAAGATGGGACTGCTGTTTTAAAGCAGCAGAATGAGGCGGAGTTCTGCTATGTGGGGATGATCAAAAAAAACATGGGTGATATTGACTGGTCTATGGATGCAGTTTCCATTGAACGGCTGATCCGTGGATTAAACCCCTGGCCAAGTGCTTACACAGAATGGGATGGAAAAGTAATTAAATTCTGGGATGCAGATGTGGTGGATCAGGAATATGAAGGAGTCTGCGGTCAGGTGGTGGAGACCAGCAAGAATCATCTGGTGGTAAAAACTGGAAAAGGCGGACTGTCCATTAAGGAGCTGCAGCTGCCGGGAAAGAAGCGGATGGATATCGGTGCTTTTCTGCGCGGTTACCAGATAGAGAATGGAACAGTTTTTAAACATATGTAGGGAATACAGGCTGTATTTTCGGGAAAGGAGAATCTGATTATGTATTATGGTGGAATGATGGGGTATTATATGGACCCAACCTGGATTCTTGTAATCATAGGTGCATTGTTATCCATGGCGGCATCAGCCAGAGTAACCAGTACTTTTAATAAATATTCCAAAGTGAGAAGTATGTCCGGAATGACGGGCGCAGAGGCAGCGAAGCGTCTTTTAAACTCCCAGGGCATTTATGATGTTCAGGTAAGACCTGTCACCGGAAAATTGTCCGATCATTATGATCCAAGGACTAAAACTGTTAATTTATCAGATTCAGTCTACAATTCAACTTCGGTTGCAGCAATCGGTGTAGCAGCCCATGAATGCGGACATGCCATGCAGGATAATACGGGATATGTGCCTTTGCAGTTAAGAGGTGCCATTGTTCCGGTTGCCAATATTGGTTCCCAGGCTGCGTTTCCCATTATTTTATTGGGCTTTTTTATCAGCGGTGCAGGCTCACCTCTGGTGAACATCGGTTTAATTTTATTTTCGCTTGCAGTTTTATTCCAACTGGTAACACTTCCTGTTGAGTTTAATGCCTCCAGGAGGGCAGTAGTTTTACTGGGACAGGTAGGAATTCTGGGAGACGAAGAACTATCCCATACAAGAAAAGTGCTTGGAGCAGCAGCGCTTACCTATGTGGCGGCACTTGCAGCAACGGTTCTTCAGTTGCTGAGACTTGTTATATTATTTGGAGGAAGAAGAGATAATGACTAAAGACACAGACAGCAGGGAGATTGTACTGGATGTTCTCATGGAAATTTTAGAGCGTTCAGCATACAGTCATTTAATTCTGCGTCAGGCCTTAACTAAATACCAGTATCTGGATAAAGCAGAACGTTCCTTTATAAACAGGACTGTAGAAGGAACCGTAGAATACTTAATACAAATTGATTACGTCATTGACTTTTTTTCTTCGACAAAGGTGAAAAAGATGAAGCCGGTCATCCGCAACATACTGCGGATGTCGGTTTATCAGATTTTATATATGGACCGGGTTCCGGATTCCGCTGTTTGCAATGAGGCAGTGAAGCTTGCTGCCAAACGTAAATTTGTGGGACTAAAAGGATTTGTGAATGGTGTTTTGAGAAACATTTCAAGAAATAAAGAAACTCTGGTGTGGCCGGATGACAGCGTTCGTTATTCTGTTCCTGCATGGATTGTATCCATGTGGACCCAGGATTATGGAAAAGAGACAGCGAACGCCATTATGGCATCATTCTTAGAAAGCAGTAAAACCATAGTACGCCTCAACCGTTCAAAAGCAGGGAAGGATGAGATCCTTTCCAGTCTGAAAAAACAGGACGTACAGGTGGCAGAGTCAGGTATTTCAGAAGATATATTAATTTTAGAAAAATATGATTATCTGGAAGGCCTGGAAGCGTTTCAGAAAGGATATATTCAGGTCCAGGATTTAAGCTCTGCTCTCGTGGGAGATGCGGCTGATCCAAAAGAAGGAGATTTTTGCATTGATGTCTGTGGAGCTCCAGGAGGAAAGAGCATTCATCTGGCAGATAAGCTTAAAGGCACAGGTATGGTTGAGGTAAGGGATTTAACAGAGTATAAGGTCGGTTTGATACAGGAGAATATTGACCGGTGCGGCTTTGACAATATCCGAGCTAAGGTGTGGGATGCGCTGGTTCCCGATTCGGATTCTGTCAACAAAGCTGATATTGTACTTGCTGATCTACCCTGTTCCGGTCTTGGAATTATGGGTCGTAAGCCTGATATCAAGTATAGGGTCAAGCCTGAAAGTTTAGATGAACTCACTTCCCTTCAACGGAAGATTCTTTCTGTTGTCCAGACTTATGTAAAACCTGGTGGAAAGCTAATATTTAGTACCTGTACCATAGATAAAAGAGAAAACGAAGAGAACATGGCATGGTTTTTAGATAATTTTCCATTTCAGGCTGTTGATCTGGAAGAAAATTTTAAAAACCGGTTTGAGATAGATACCCTGAAACAAGGATATATGCAGCTTTTGCCGGGAATTCATCCCTGTGACGGATTCTTTATCGGTGTATTACGAAAAAAGGTAGAATAAAATGGAAAGAACAGATATTAAGTCTCTTAATCTGGAAGAACTGACAGCCTTTTTGGTGTCCGCCGGAGAAAAACCTTTTCGTGCGAAACAGCTGTACGAATGGATTCATCAGAAACTGGCTGCCAGCTACGATGAAATGACCAATCTTCCAAAATCCCTGAAGGAAAAACTGCCTAAGATGGCAGATCTTCCTTCTCTTACAGTTGTAGAAGAAAAGATCTCGCAGATAGATGGAACGAGAAAGTATTTATTTGGTCTTTCCGATGGTAATGTGATTGAAAGTGTACTGATGAAATACAAGCACGGCAATTCCGTGTGCATCTCCTCACAGGTTGGATGCCGCATGGGATGCCGCTTTTGTGCATCCACCCTTGACGGGCTTGAACGTAATTTAAGTCCTGCTGAGATGTTGGATCAGATTTACCGGATTCAGAAGCTTACTGGTGAGCGGGTATCCAATATCGTTGTCATGGGTTCCGGAGAACCTCTTGATAATTACGAAAATCTGGTGCAGTTTATCCATCTTCTCACTGATGAGAATGGCTTAAATATCAGCCAGAGAAACGTAACAGTTTCTACCTGCGGAATTGTGCCGGCAATTTTAAAGCTGGCAGAGGAGAAGTTTCAGATCACTCTGGCTCTTTCCCTTCATGCGCCAAATGATGAAGTACGCAAAAGCCTGATGCCGGTAGCCAACCGCTATCCTCTTGTTGATGTTCTTTCGGCGTGTCATACTTATTTTGAAAAAACCGGTAGAAGGATTACATTTGAATACAGCCTTGTAAGCGGTGTAAATGACAATTTAAAAGAGGCGTCAGCTCTTTCAGTTCTCTTAAAAGCCCAGCACGGTCATATCAATCTGATACCTGTCAACCCGATAAAGGAACGTGATTATGTACAGTCTGACAGGAAGGCGATTGAGGCCTTTAAAAATCTCCTTGAAAAAAATGGAATTAATGTTACTATAAGAAGAGAAATGGGCAGGGATATAAACGGTGCCTGCGGTCAGCTTAGAAAAAGTTTTTTAAATCAGGAGTAAAAGGAAGTGAGAATATTACGATGAAGGCTTGTGCTATGACGGATACTGGAAGAGTCCGTTCGGCAAATCAGGACTATGTTTTTGCCTCTATTGAGCCTGTGGGTGTACTCCCTAATCTGTTTCTCGTTGCAGACGGTATGGGAGGCCATCAGGCTGGAGATTATGCTTCCAGATTTATTGCCGAAAATCTGGTGGTTCATTTTAAGATGACAAAAGATACCGGAATTATTACGGTACTCAGAGATGGAATTGAAAAAGTGAATCAGCTGCTGTATCAGGAATCTAAGAAAAAACCGGAATTAAACGGTATGGGTACCACTCTGGTAGCTGCTGTGGTTGAGGATTCAACTATGTATGTGGCAAATGTGGGAGACAGCCGCCTTTACTTAATCCACAATCAGCTGAAACAGATTACAAAAGACCATTCTTATGTGGAAGAACTGGTATCTTTAGGCCAGATGGAACGGGGAAGCAAAGATTATCGGGAAAAGAAGAATATTATTACCAGAGCTATTGGGACGGAAGATAAGCTGGAGATTGATTTTTTTGAAGTCAGCCTGGAGCCGGGAGATTATGTACTTCTATGTTCTGATGGGCTCAGCAATATGTTGGAAGATGCTGAAATAGAAGAAATCATATGCTCGGAACTGGAGCTGTCGGAAAAGGCAGAAAAGTTAATTACAGTCGCCAATGATAATGGGGGGAAAGACAATATTGCTGTTGTTTTAATTGAACCTCAGCTTGGCAGGGAGGGAAGCTTATGATTTTGAGACCGGGGACATTTTTACAGGACAGATACGAAATATTGGAACAAATCGGTTCCGGAGGTATGTCAGATGTTTATAAGGCCCTGTGCCATAAATTAAACCGCCTGGTTGCCATTAAGGTATTAAAGGAAGAATTCAGTTCAGACAGTAATTTCGTGGGTAAGTTTAAAATCGAGGCCCAGTCAGCGGCCAGACTTTCCCATCCCAATATCGTCAATATTTATGACGTTGTGGATGAAGACGACCTTCATTTTATTGTAATGGAGTTAATTGAAGGAATTACATTAAAAAATTATATTATAAAAAAGGGCTGCCTTGATATTAAGGAGGCCATCGGCATTGCAATGCAGGTTGCTCAGGGAATCGCAGCAGCGCATGAACAGGGAATTATTCATCGTGATATTAAGCCCCAGAACATTATTATTGCAAGAGACGGGAAAGTTAAAGTGGCAGATTTCGGTATCGCCAGAGCGGCTTCTTCCCAGACAATGAGTGCCACTGCCGTTGGTTCGGTTCACTACATATCGCCGGAACAGGCGCGTGGAGGTTACAGCGATGTGAGAAGTGATATCTATTCTCTGGGTATCACGTTATATGAGATGGTTGCCGGCAGAGTACCGTTTCAGGGAGAGAATACTGTAACAATTGCTCTGGCTCACTTAGAATCTGTGATTACGCCTCCCAGTTATTTTAACGAGATGATTCCTGTGGCGCTTGAGAACATCATATTAAAGAGTACAGAGAAAAAGCCGGAATACAGATATGCAAGTATGTACGAAGTGATTTCTGATCTGCGTAAGGCTATGGTCAATCCAAACGGGGATTTTGTACAGAACCATCCGTCTGTGGATGATTCGCAGACCGTAATTATTGGAAAACCGGAACTGGAACAGATCCGTTCCGGCCGCAAGCCCCAATCGGAGAAGCCAGTAAAGCGTACCTCAAAAGGACAGGAGTATAACCAGAACTACCAGCCCTCCTCAAACTATGACGAACAGCAGGGATCAGGCAGAAATAGAAGGAATAATAATGATGAAGATATCAATCCTAAGATTGAAAAACTTCTGACTGCGGCAGGAATCGTGACTGCCATTATTATTGTTGTTATTCTGGCAATTGTGTTTTCTAAAGTGGGTGGATTATTCCGTTCCGGATCTGGAAAAGAATCGCTTCCTACTACGACTGCGTCTACGCAAGAAACGCTCAGTGATAAGCAGGTGAAGATGCCTGATGTCCACGGTCTGGATTCTGAAACTGCAGAAAAGAAATTAAAAGACAGCGGCGGTCTTTACATGAAAATCAGTGAGTATGAAAATTCAGATACGGTTGATAAGGGAGATGTGATTTCCCAGGATCCAAAAGCGGATACGGTTGTGGACAAATACTCTGCCGTTTATGTAGTGATCAGCAATGGACCGGAGAAGGCCTCTATTGACTTGAAAAAGCTGGGTCTTGAGTCTAAGGATACCGCTTCTGCCAAGTCTTTGCTGGAAGGCAAAGGTCTGGTTGTCAACGTTGAACAGAAGAACAGCGATACCGTATCAGTTGGTAACGTTATAAATTATAGTCCTAGTGAAGCAAAGGAAGGCGAAACCGTCACCCTGTTTTCCAGCAGCGGTCCGACACTGGTCAATCCTGTTGTTGTTCCAAATCTGGCAGGACAGACACAGGAAGTTGCGGTAGAGATGCTTGCAGATGTGAGTCTGGTACAGGGAACTGTCACCGAAGCCTCTTCTGAGACTGTTGCAAGAGGCAATATCATCAGTCAGTCTGTTGTACCGGGAAGTCAGGTGGAATCCGGAACTGCGGTTAACTTTGTAATCAGCACCGGAAACGGACAGGAATCCAAATATAAATATCTGGCGTCCATTGATAAGTCCTTTTCTCTTCAGAATATCATTGGTCCAGGATCAGGAAGTACCCAGCTGACATTAAAAATTCAGTTGAGGCAGTCGGTAAATGGACAGGATACCGTTCGAGAGCTGATGGGGCCTACAACCTTAAAAGGTGATCAGATGCTCCCAGTTTCATTTAAAAATATTGAGGGAGCTTATAATGTAACAAGCGGATCAGTAGAAATTGTAAATGTAGAAACAGGCGAGGTGATTAATTCTTACGCGATTACCTTTGTTGCTGTTCCACAATCCTAAGGAAGCGTATATGACAGGAAAAATATTAAAAGGAATTGCTGGATTTTATTATGTCCACAGTAAGGATGGGAATCTTTACGAATGTAAGGCCAAGGGAATATTTCGAAACAGAAATGTGAAACCTCTTGTAGGAGATGATGTGGAAATTTCCGTTCAGGATGAAACAGAACGGAAAGGAAACATTGAAGTGATTCTACCTAGAAAGAATGCATTGGTTCGCCCCGCTGTAGCGAATGTGGACCAGGCACTGGTTGTGTTTTCGATTACCCATCCGGAACCTAATTTGAATTTGCTGGATCGTTTTCTTGTGATGATGGAATCTCAGGATGTACCCGTTATTATCTGCTTTAATAAAATTGATCTCACGCAAGAGGAAGAGATGGGGAACCTGCGCCGAATGTACGAGGCAGCTGGTTACGCTGTTTACTTTACAAGCATTTATGAGAATAAGGGAATTGGCTGTGTGAGAGATATTTTGGCGGGTAAAACCACTGTTTTAGCAGGACCATCAGGTGTTGGTAAGTCATCCCTGACCAATCTGCTTTATCCGGAAGCAGAGATGGAAACCGCACGAATCAGTGAAAAGATCCAGAGAGGGAAACATACCACCAGGCACTCGGAATTATTTGGAATTGGAAATCAAACATACATGATGGATACGCCCGGTTTTAGCTCTATGTATTTAGAGAACATGGAGTGCGGCCAGTTAAAAGAATATTTTCCTGAATTCCAGCCCTACGAGTCAGACTGCCGTTTTTTGGGTTGTGTGCACATTGGAGAGCGAGTTTGCGGCATAAAAAATGCCGTCACAGAAGGAAATATCAGCCAGAGCCGTTATGATAATTACCGGCTTCTGTATGAGGAACTGAAAGAAAAAAGGAGATACTAACATGCTTATACTTGCCCCCTCAATCTTAGCGGCAGA
>JAQSYE010000209.1 GCA_029256305.1 Lacrimispora sp.
TCAGGAAATGGAGCTTGAATGCTTTGAACCAAATGGTGCCTTTTATGCGTTTCCGTGCATCAAACGGTTTGGCATGACTTCCGATGAATTCGCCACACGACTTCTGATGGAAGAAAAAGTGGCGGTGGTTCCAGGAACTGCATTTGGAGACTGCGGAGAAGGTTATCTGCGAATTTCCTATGCATACTCCTTAAAAAGCTTAAAGGAAGCGTTAAGCCGCATGGAGCGTTTTATTAAGAGACTGGATGGAAAGGCGTAACCACTATGAATATAGTACTATTAGAACCGGAGATGCCGGCAAATACAGGGAATATCGGAAGGACTTGTGTAGCTACCGATACCAGGCTTCACCTGATTCAGCCTTTGGGATTTAAGCTGAATGATAAGCTTATTAAAAGGGCGGGACTTGATTACTGGGATAAGTTAGATGTTACTGTATACAGTGATTATCAGGATTTTTTAAACCGGAACCCAGGAGCAAAAATCTATATGGCCACTACAAAAGGGCATCACATTTACTCCGATGTAACGTATGAACCAGACTGCTTTCTCATGTTTGGGAAGGAAAGTGCCGGAATTCCCGAAGAGATTCTTGTGGATAATGAGGACCGCTGTGTAAGAATTCCCATGTGGGGTGATATACGTTCCCTGAATTTATCCAACTCAGTTTCCATTGTTCTTTATGAAGCTTTAAAGCAGAACGGATTTGAGCGCATGACCACGCAGGGGGAGCTCCATCACCTGCATTGGAAAGAATCATAAAAAATACGTCTTGACCAGTATGGTTAAGACGTATTTTTTATTGCTACAAGCGTTTAATTGACCAGCAGGGAGGCGGAAGCCTGACCATCCTCAGCCTGATTTTCCAGTTTCACATCATTAATCTCATCTAATGAAACCGGACGGAAGGCATCTGCTTTTTTTATAATCTTCACCCAGAAGAATGCAAAAAGTAAAGTTATAATAAGTAATGCAAAGTAAATCTTATAAATAAATATTCTGGCATCGCCTTCTGCGATATTCCAGATCATGTAAACATCTCCAATAATACAGATAATCTGGGGAATTCCCCAGAAAGTAAACCGTTTATCTCTGCCGGGAGCATTGGGATAGCGTTTTCGCAGTACCAGGACTGTAAGGTTGACAAGGATATAGGAGGTGAGCCAGAAACAGGAGGCTGCAAGCAGGAAGTTAGTTAAACCAGAGGAGGTTGCAATACCGCTTACCAGAATAAAAGCGATTACACCTGACATAAGGAAAAGTCCTGATGTTGGAGTTCCATTTTTATTTTTTTTACTAAAATGGGATGGCATTAAACCTGCATCTGCCATGCCACTTAAAATTCTGGTTACGCTTCCAAGTACTGTGTTGATGGTGCTGACTCCGGCAAGTATGGTGATAAGTCCCATCCAGTAGCTGCCGGCTTTCCCCATAACCCGTTCTGCAAAGATAATATGAGGCATACTGTTGGTACGAAGTTCTTCCAGTGAAACATAGTTTCTCATGCCGGTGCTTAATAAGCTCTGAACAAGAAAAAGGAGACATACACCAAAAATCATGGCCAGTGGGACATCACGTTTTGGATTTTTTAAGTCCTTGGAAATCGGTATGACAAATTCAATTCCAATAAACATCCAGAAGGCTAAAGCGGTAAGAGAGAGGATTCCGGAGAATCCCGTTACAACTGGGGCCATCTGAGCACCAGGTGCAAGTGGAGTTCCCACGCCTAATTTAAAAGCACTGAGGACTCCAAGAAGAATCAGAGAACCAATTAGTGCGATGACAGTTAAGTTCTGTATTTTAGCAAAGATATCTACGCCCAGGTAATTGACAATAGTTAAGAAAGCAAGAATAGACAGGCTGATTACCAGCACAGGAATTCCTTTTAAAAAGGTCTGTTGAATTACCAGTCCGCACATGGCCAGTTCTACGGAACCGGCCAGCATATTGGTAATGACATAGGCAGATAGGTTGGATACAATGGAAGGGACAGGACCCAGTCCCGCCAGTGTATACTGCCCCAGTCCGCCTTCCGCCTCCGGCATCAAATCGTGAAGCTCACGAAAGGAAAGTGCAAGAAGAATATTTAAAATTACAACGATGAACATGGCAAGGATAAAGCCTTTTCCGGCAAGCCCGGTACCCAGGCCTAAAGATAGCAGGCAGCTGGTAGCCACGATTAATCCAACACATACGGAAACTGCACTTCCAAGTCCCATTTTTTTACTGTTCATATAGCGCCTCCTTTTATGCGGTCAATAATGTGAAAAAAACAAAGACATCTCTAAAAGACGTCTTTGCCATTGGGTTAAATCTTTGTATGAAACCGGTCATACCGGAAATCTTTTATGCTTAAAACAGGATCTTCTCCTGTGGCCATCTGGGATAGAATAGTCCCTACTGTAGGAGAAATACCAAAACCGTGGCCGGTAAATGCACAGGCAAGAATCAGTCCGGGAACCTCTTCTACATGGCTGATAACGGGAACGTGATCGGCGCAGACATCAATAAATCCCGCCCATGTTCGAACAATCTTGGCATCGGACAGACAGGGGAAATATTTCATAATACCCCGGCAGATGCAGGAAGCTGTCTGGCTGTTGGTTACAGGAGTTTCATTGTCCTTATTAAAGTCCTCAAATCCTGAGGAACCGCCAAAGACAAAGGAACCGTGAGTGCTTTGGTGCCCGTAGAAATCGGCCATTGCGGTGCCCAGCATCTGGTAGAACATGGGGGGCTGAGCCTCTGTAACCAATACCTCTAAAAGAGCCTGGGTCATAGGAATATCAACTCCAACAGAAGCTGCAATTTTCCGACTTTCATATCCAGCTGCAAGTATAATGGTTTCTCCTTCGTATACGCCGCTGTCTGTAATGACCTGCCTTGCTTTTCCTTTGTATTTTTTGATTTCTGTGACCGCTTCTCCGGTGATGAAACGCACGCCCAGCTGTCTCGCTTTTCTGTAATAAGCAAGGGTTGCAAGCATTGGATTGGCATGGCCATCTGTGGGACACCAGCTTGCGCCAATGACCTCATCGGAAAGATATGGACAGATATCCTTTGCCTCATTTCCGTTAATCATAGTGACTCCCAGACCCTGGGCATTTGCCCGCTCCGTAAGACCATTTAATATTTTCAAATGATCCTCAGTTTTTCCGAGTCGTAAGTTTCCATTCTGATAATATTCTACATCCATTCCAAGCTCATCAGAAAGTTGAGGCCAAAGGTTGGCGGCTCCGTACATTGCCAGGGGAAGTTCCCGTTTGTCTCTGCCCGACTGGCGGACACCGCCTCCATTTCGGGAAGAACCTCCACCCCCTATGTGGTCGCTTTTTTCCAGGACAATGACAGAACAGCCCTTCTTTGCGAGATAATAAGCGGTTGAATTTCCAATAATTCCGCTGCCTATAATAATTACATCTGCGCAGTTTCCCATTCCATCAGACCTCCTTCCTGTCGTTGCCTAAAATCTTCATTTCTATGGGCCGCATGGGCGCACGTGATACCGCTGGTTCTATATCACCCGGGGGCAGCCCCAGTTCTTTTGCTACAATGGATTTTACCAGTTTGGAGCAGGTCTGCCCCTGGCAGAGCCCCATTCCAGTTCGCAAATATCTTCTTATTTCTGTTAAAGTAAACATGCCGTCGTGAACGGCTTTTCGAATCTCACCCTTTGTTACTTCTTCGCAGCGGCAGATAATCATATCATCATCCGGTTGGGAAATGAATGGTCCGATCTCTGCAAGACGATCGTTTCGTTTATTCATGGGAACACCCCCTGCTTTTATAAAATCTTGCTTTCATTGCCATATCAAGTGGAACCTTCATGGTGAGTAAGCTGGTATGATCAAAGGCTTTTGGTGTTTTCACTTCAATAATCTCCGCTTGGCATACTTTTTTTCCGCTTCGGTCAAGAGCCATTCCAGTATCTCCTTTCACAGGCAGAGGAAGGAATTCGTAGGGAAGAGTAACGGAAGCGTATCCTGGTTCGTAATCCTCGTTTAAAAGAAAGATTGCCTGCCCGGAACAAGAAGCAACACACATACCGCAGCCACTGCATGAATTCTCTTCATCTATAATCGGAAGGGACGTTATGTTTTCTCCGATTTTAATGCATTTTCTGGGACATGCATCCTGACAGGGATTGCAGGGAATGTTCTGGGTGCATTCCATCACAGGGTGAATTCCTTTTCCTTTTGCAATTCCAGGGAAACGGTCTAATTCGTCTTCATCTAAATAACCTCTTGTTAAAAGGCTGTCTGAGACTGGGATGCCTTCGTCAGTCAGGGTGATCTTCTTTCCCCGGTTTTCCGGTGCAAACATGCCTTTTCTTAAACGGTCAAGTGCCAGTTCTAATCCGGCCGTTATTTCCTTTGCGGCATCCTCTGAAAGAAAACCAAGATACTCCGCCGCTTTTGTTCCTGCAATCCGCCCCTCGATCATGGCAGAGCTTGCCTCTTCAATACCGGAGACGTCTCCTGCTGCATAAATACCGGGTACACTGGTGGCACCATTTTCATCAATAACAGGAACGTATCCAAGAGGAGTATCCTGCATCTTGCAGCCTGCCATGTGAAGCAGCTGTGACATGGGAGACAGGCCAACTGCAAGACAGATGGTGTCAACATCAAAATGCTTTTCTGTGCCTGGAATCAGCTGAAAGGAAGAATCTACCTTTCCGATTACGACTCCCCTGACACAATCCTCGCCCTCTGCCTTAATTATGGTATGGGAGAGATAAAATGGAACACCGCATCTGGCGACTTTGGCGGCATGAACACCGTACCCCCCTATTTTCGGAGCGGCATCCACAAGCGCTGCAACCTGACAGCCGGCCTGAAGCAGCTGGAAACTAACCACCAGACCTACGTTTCCGGTTCCAAGCATTAAAACCCGGTTTCCTGGCTTTATATGATGTAAATTCATCATGGTCTGGGAAGCACCAGCTCCGATGACGCCCGGAAGTGTCCAGCCTTCAAAGGGAACCATATTTTCCGTGGCACCGGTAGCCACAATTACGGCATCCCCTTTATAGTGGCAGATTTCTTCTCCGATTTTAACGGAGATTTCCTTATCCTGATAAAGCCCGGTGACAATTGCGTCTAATACAACCGTCACCTTTAATTCTTCTGCTTCTTTTAATAATTCTTCTCCGATCCGAAAGCCCCGGATCTTTGCTTTATGTTCTTTCGAACCGAAGAATTTATGGATCTGTTTAAAAAGCTGCCCGCCAGGTTTGGAATTTTCATCGAAAACAATGACGGACAGTCCGTTCTTAGCGGCACTGATGGCGGCAGATAAACCCGCAGGTCCGGCTCCTATAATAATCAAATCATATCGATTCATGTTTATTCCTCCTGTGCCGATACCCCGTACTGGGTTTGTATAGCCATACCTTCTTTTAATGGAGTGATGCAGGTCCTGACATTAGGAATACCGTCTACAACCATAACACAGTCCGTACAGCGCCCGATTGCGCAGAAGACTCCCCTTGGCTTGTGGTATTTTTTTGTGTAGCGGTGAATCATTATGCCAGCTGCTTCCAGAGCCATGGCGATAGGTTCCCCTTCATAACCAGTAAGCGGTGTACCGTCGTATGTAAATGGAATAACTTTTCTCTCTTCCGGTTTTCCCAGTATGGGGTGTTCTTCTATTCTCATTTCGTCAGCTCCTGTTCCTGAATTTTTAAGCGAGGTAGGGTTCTTTCCATAGGTTCAGTCTGGTTCCTATCCCGTTTTTAAGGGCGTTTCTGTAAACAATGGTTCCCCATGCCACATCCTCAATTGGCATTCCTCCAACGGAGTAGATAACGATTTCATTCTCTTTTCTGTGAACTGGGACCTTACCAGTGAGCATATCTCCAAGATCATCCACCTGATCAGCCTTCATGACTCCGTCTTTTATTAAATCCATACAGTGAACTGCAGGTATGGGAACGGAATGATACGAAGGATAAGGAATTTCTTCCGCCCAGGCTTCATATAACTGAATATTATCTGCTACATTTCTTGCCCGGTTTAAGATAAAGTCATCATCAAATCTGGCAGCTGCCGGACAGCAGAGGATAGCCCCTGGCTTGATCCATTCTTCTTTGATGTAAGGATACAGGGAAGGATCTCCGGTTGGGCAAGAGGTAGCAATACTTACAATGTCTGCATCTCTCACAGCCTCTTCATCTGTGTCCACCACAATCAATTTTTTTATCTGAGGATATTTTTCTTTGACGTACTGGATGAATCCATCTACTGATTTCTGACTTCTTCCCTTGATTTTCACCGTTTCAATCTGATCTCTGACTGCCATTGCGGCATCAAAAGCAGTTTTGCTCATAACGCCTGGTCCGATGATACCTACCACCTTGGAATTTTCTCTTGAAAAATATTTGATTCCAACTCCAGGTACCGCTCCTGTTCTAAAAGCACTTAAAATGTTTGCCGACATATAGGCAAGTGGTGCTCCCGTATCCTTGTCGTTAAGTGTTAACATGAGAATGGATCTGGGAAGTCCCTTTTTTCGGTTTTCCGTATTGGAACCATACCATTTCATACCTGCCATATCAAACTTGCCGCCGAGGTAGGCTGGCATTGCCATAAAACGTCTGTCGGGTCCGTCTGTCGGCATATTTGGAAATGGAGAAGCCTCCGGAAATGTCATCATAATGCCATGTGAATTGGCATTGGAACCGCCCATTCGGAAATCCCCTGCTTTCAAAAGCCGGAACATTTCTTCCATGGCCTCTACACACCCTTTCATATCAGTAACCCCTGCCTTTACCATGTCTTCTTCATTCAGATAAATAAAATCAACCTCAGGATAAGCCATATGTTTTACCTCGTCTTTCTTAATTTTCATCAGTTATGAATGCTTCCAGTTCGATCTCAACCATTTGTGACGGGCGGTTGAGTTTGGGTGTCTCGACCATGGTGAACAAAGGTCGGACTGTTTGCGTTTGTACCATCCTGGAGTACCCCACCAGCTCTTCTAGCGGAGCACCGGAGGAAAAGTTAATGTGTTTCATCGAATGTGCCTCCTTTCAATAAAAAAAGCCTTATGATGTGGAATCATAAGACCTCGCTGTCCTTTTTTGTCATTCTAACTGTTTCCGGTATACAGGTATTGTAAAAATCGGAAGTCAA
>JAQSYE010000210.1 GCA_029256305.1 Lacrimispora sp.
TTTAAATTCTCCACAGCCTTAGCCGTATACGTAGGAACAAAATCAGAAAGGATCTTAGAACTGCAGGTGGTTTTCAGTCCTTCGACGCAGATATTATCCTTCACAGCTGCCGGAACACCTGCCAGAGGTCCAGTCAGCTCTCCTGATTCAATGCGCTTTTGGATCTCCTCTGCCTGTTTTAATGCGCCTTCTTCATCAATGGTTACATAGCTGTTAAGCTCTGGTTCCATGGCCTTAATCTGGCTTAAAACCGCTTTTACAGCTTCTATAGAGGTAACCTCTCCTTCTTTTATCTTTTTCCCCAGCTGCACCGCTGTGAGGGACAATATTTCACTTGCTGTCATTTTAATTCCCCCTATTCCACTGTCTTCGGCACTTTGAACGCTCCATCTTTGCTTTCCGGTGCATTCTTTAAGATCTGGTCTCTGTCGTCTCCGTTTTTTACCACATCTTCGCGGAAAACATTGTAGATTGGAAATACATGTGATACAGGTTTTACCCCTTCTGTGTCAAGTTCGTTTAATTTATCAATATAATCAAGCATCCGGCCCATATCCTTTTTCGCCGCTTCCTTTTCTGCTTCATCAAGCTCCAGCTTCGCAAGAATGCCTACATACTCGATTGTTTCGTCATCAATAATGTGTGCCATTTCTTTTCGTCTCCTTTTCCTGCTCTTACGGTTCCAGTCTTGTAACGTCTCTTGGGAACAATGTGGTCTCTCTGACGTTTGATTCGTCAAGCAGACGCATGGTCAGACGTTCCAGACCAATTCCCAGACCGCCGTGAGGAGGCATTCCATACTTAAATATCATTAAATAGGAAGAGATATCTTCCGGATTCATTCCCCTGCTCTCCATCTTTTTAATGATAGTGTCATAATCGTGGATTCTCTGTCCTCCGGTTGTGATCTCAAGTCCCTTAAACAATAAGTCAAAGCTTAAGGTAAATTTGGAATCTGCCGGATCATCCATGGCATAGAACGGACGCTTTTTGGAAGGATAATGAGTGACAAATACGAAATCACTGCCACACTCTTCTTTAAAGTAACGGCCGATTAAAACTTCCTCCTCCGGTTCTAAATCATAGGGGTTTCTAATCTTTCTGTTATATTTCTCAGATACCAGCTCTTTGGCCTGGTCGAAACGGACCTGTGGAATATTAGTTACATCAGGAAGGTCGATCTTTAACATAGCAAGTTCCTGCGCATATTCCTCACAAAGCAGTTCAAAAACATACTGAAGCATGGCTGTTTCCATCTCCATAATTTCCTCAAAGCTGTCGATGTATCCCATTTCAAAATCCATGCTGGTATATTCATTTAAATGTCTGGTTGTATTGTGTTTCTCAGCGCGGAAAACGGGAGCAACTTCAAATACCCGGTCATATACGCCAACCATGGTTTGCTTGTAAAACTGCGGACTCTGTCCCAGCTCTGCTTTTTTATTAAAATAATCCAGTTTAAATACGTTTGATCCGCCTTCTGCGCCCCGGGCTACAATCTTTGGTGTACGGATTTCGGTAAAATTCTGGGAATGAAGAAAATCACGGAAGCCTCTTACAATTCCTTCCTGAATGCGGAATTTTGCACGCTCCATCGGGTTACGTAAGGTGATTGGACGCAGACCCAGCTTCGTTTCCAGAGAGGTTTTTAACTTCCATTTGCTGATGGCAATGGGGAGCACTTCTGCTGGTTCTGACAGTACGGTTATTTCCTGAAGTCTGATTTCAAATCCGTGAGGAGCCCGTTCTTCACTGCTTACCACACCGGCAACCCGGATCGCAGACTCTTCCTTTAGCTGACTTAAATCAAAGGCCGTTACTCCTTCTTCAAACACGCACTGTACCAATCCTTCGGCTTTTCGCAAAATGATAAAAGCCACTTCACCCATGTCACGTATTGTATGGACACTTCCTTCCATCTTAACAGTCTTTCCTAAATAATCACCAGATATAATATCCTGGATTCCCATTGTTTCTTTCTGTTTTACACCGCTGATAAATTCCATGATTGCTTTCTCCTTACCTAAATGTAATTGCTTTGATTCCAGAGAAATATTTTATGACAATAAAATATCCCGTCCCGGAATACAGTTACATATTCCGGGACGGGACTACTATGCAATAGACTCCCGCGGTACCACCCGCATTGAGATACAGATATCTCCACTCAAACATTTAACGCATGTATACGGACAAACCTACTCATGTCACCGGTACAAACTCAGTTCATACCAGCCGCTTCGATCTATCGGCTCCGGAGTGTTCCCATAGCCAAGTCTCTCGTGAAAGCGCTCTCAGTCGGTGGCGCAATCTTCCTGTCCGGATCCATAGGCCAGAGTCTCTTTCTCTGCCTTTTAAGTATTAATTTCATTCTGTAGCTTCATCTTACCCTGTTTTTAACTTTTCTAAACAGTTCAACACTTCACTACAATGAATTTCACTTATAATATCACAATCTATTTCCCGATGCAATGTTTTTTTATAATTTATTTCCCAGCCATGACTGTGACGCTTTTTCTCTTTAATCTGAAAAATGTTAAAACCGCCCCGATCAAACAGATCACAGATGCAGTGATATAAACGATATTCATGCCAAATAAAAACGCGTCGCTTCTCCCCGGAATATAGTCCGTTACGCGGTATCCCAGTCTGCTGCTCATCATACCGTACAAAAGTGTGGTGGCAAGAGCAATTCCGCATACCATTCCTATATTTCTCACAAGCGCATTGATGCTTCCTGCCACTCCAAGCTTATCTCTGGATACAGTTGACATAATAAGGGAATTATTGGGAGACTGGAACAATCCCATTCCAACAGACATAATTCCGATAAAGCAGACCATGGTAATTACAGCTGACTTTTCATTTAAAAAGGACATGGAAAACAGTCCGATGCTGGTGAAAACAAGTCCGATAAAGGTAAGAATTTCAGAGCCTATTTTATCGGAAAGATGACCACTCGCAGGTGCGACTACCATTAATATAAGCGGATAGGCCATCATAATAAGACCTGCCTTCTGGGGTGAAAATTCCATCACATCCTGTAAATAAAAAGGAAGTATGATATTGTTGCAGAACATGGCAATAAAACTAATAAAACCACAGAAAATGCTTAAGGAAAACAGTCCATTTTTAAAAATATCCAGCTGGATCATGGGATCCTTTCGATTCTTTTCTACAAACAAAAATGCTGCAAAACAGATTGCTGCAACGAAAAATCCAGTTAAAATAAGGGGATTCCCGAATCCCAGATTCAATCCCTCGCTCAGGGCGCCAAATAAAGAGACGATTGTGACAATGAATAAAACAGCACCGTATAGATCCATCTTTCCATTTGTCTTTGTCTTTGTTTTTGTTTTTGGAAGCAGGAAGAATGCTCCTACCGTTGCTATGATCCCGATGGGAACATTAATGGTAAAAATATATTCCCAGCTTAATACTCCTACAATCATTCCTCCAAGTCCGGGTCCCACCAGAGAACCAAGTGCAACTGCTGTTCCAAGGAGTCCCAGTGCCTTTCCTCTTTCCTGAGCAGGAAAGACTTCTGTTACGATTCCCTGGTTATTTGCCATGGTTCCCGCCGCACCGATTGCCTGAACGGCTCTCGCCATAATTAAAAACCAGTAGGAATGGGACAAGCCGCACAGCAGGGAGCCGATGGTAAACACGATAACGCCCAATATGAACATGCTGGTCTTACCAAACATATCTCCCAGCTTTCCAAAAATCAGAACAGTTCCCGATATTACGATTAAATAGCTTGTGGCAACGAACTGGATGCTTGCTGTGGTGACTCCTAACGAATCTGCCATGCGGGGCAGTGCCACATTGACAATGCTGCTGTCTAACGTTGACATGAAGGTCGATAATACCACAATCATTAATACCGACCATTTATTTCGGTTCTTTACTTCTCCCATTATAATTCCCTTCTTATGTGTTCAGCTCACGCGCTTTATTTAGAATTTTAACAAGCGAAGATAAGGTAATTTCTTTTTCCTCTTCCGTTAAATCCGCTGTAATAAGTCCTGTTAATTTCTTTATTTCCTCTCTGATCTCCGGAAGAATAAGCCTTGCTTTATCAGTCAGATACAGCTTATATGCCCTGCTGTCCAACTGATCTTCTATTCTAACTACATAACCAAGCTCTGTCAGCCTGGTGATGGTTCTGGCAGACATTGCCTTATCGTGACCAATCAATTCACTAATCCGGCTTTGAGATAAACCTTCATTTTCTTCCATTATAAATAAATAACGAAATGATCCGCTGCTTAGATCATATTTTTTCAATGCTTTGTCTAAGTAACCCTGGGTATTTCTATATAGTTTACTGTTGAGCATCATCATATTCATAGGTTCCTGCCCCATTCTTTCACCACCTTTTCAATTGGATTTCTTTATATTATCAGCATATAGTTGATTAGTCAACTTTGTATTTAAAAAAAAGACAGAGTCCCATGATACGAATCTTTATCTGGGCTCTGCACATTTCAGGAAAGCAGCCTGATTCTGTCTTGACATAAGTTCTCTTATCCGTTAGAATAAGCAAAAGATGAGGGAGTAGTCAGCACCGGATCAGGTCGGGTCAGGCGCATGCAAAGTCAACATACTGGCGGATTTTTCTGTCTGGCTTTGCTATTTTGCTTTTGATGCAAAAAGATGAGACTTATCTGTGTGTTCATTTATGTACACACAGATAAGTCTTTTTATTAACTTCTCACTTTCTCACATATAATTATATACCACATACACAGGGGGAATATCACATGTCATTACTGGAGTTATTCATCATTGCGTTGGGGCTGTCCATGGATGCGTTTGCCATTTCTATCTGCAAAGGACTTTGCATGCCGCAGATGAACTGGAAAAACGCAGTTATTGCAGGATTATACTTCGGAGGATTTCAGGCTGGAATGCCCGTCATCGGTTATCTTTTGGGCTCCCAGTTTAAGGAAGCCATTACCTCCTATGATCACTGGATTACTTTTATCCTTCTTGGAATTATCGGCATCAATATGATCAAAGAATCCTTCAGCAATGATGAAGTGGAATGCATCGACTGCTCTTTGGATCCAAGGAACATGTTAATGCTTGCCATTGCTACCAGCATTGACGCATTGGCAGTTGGTGTAACATTTGCTTTTTTAAAGGTTCAGATCATTCCAGCAGTTTCATTTATCGGAGCGACCACCTTTACTCTGTCTGTTGCCGGAATAAAAGTAGGCAATGTTTTCGGTGCACGGTTTAAATCAAAAGCAGAATTTGCCGGTGGAGTCATTCTCATACTAATGGGTATCAAAATCTTGTTTCAGCACCTCTTTGGAATGTAAAAAACAGGTAGAAATCAAATCACAATCTGGCCTCCGCCAGGCACTTTCACAATTGTTCCGTCTACACTGATCCAGACATCCATTGCCGATGGATTGTACACCAAATCTGCGTCAATGGTATATTTAAGGGCAGCTGCCGCATTCATATAATCTACAATCTCAATATTCGTCGCATACCAGGTATCCTCACGCTGCCCCGCCATACGACAGAATTCCTCCATGAGCTCCCAGTTGTCATCTCTTGGGAATTCATAGCTGTGTCCCCATACGTACATTAAATAGAGATACTGGGTTTTATTAAGCTGGATAAACCGTTCTCCATTTTCCAATAGATTATGGTTATGATGGCAGGTGGATTTCCATTTCAAGAAATTATCAGGCATGGAAAAATCATCAGTGCTCCCCACTACTCTGCAGTATTCGATTCCAAGGCTTGGCAGCATCTTTACAATCTCTTCCGTGTAGGAACCGTTGGGATAAGACATTCCCCTGACAGGATAACCTGCTGCCCGTTCCAGAGCGCGCCTGTCCTCCAGCACCTGGAGAGCAGTTAATGGCAGAGGGCATCTTGAAATGGTTGGGTGAAGCACGGTGTGACAGGAGATTTCGTGACCTTTGTATACCTCTTTCCACTCTTCCGGTTTCAGCCTCTGCTCCTGGTGTGCAAGTCCTGAGTTTACATGAAACGTTCCTTTTATTCCATATTGGTTAAACAGCTGGGTCAGTCTTTTATCTTCCAACCTTCCATCGTCATAACTCATGGTGAGAGCCTTATGCTTCCCCCCTGGATAGCAAGTATATATATTCTTCATATTTTCCATCATTATAATGCTCCGTCTCCTGTTATCTTGTCATAATTCAGTACAGCACAAAAGAATGCCAGTGCCATTCCCTGTCCCCAGCCCTGAATCCATTTCTTTGATATATTTCGGTAGCCTTCCCGGTCCTTCATCACTGCCGTACCTCCGGATACATCCGTAACTCTTCCGTCTGCTGCCACATGGGAGAGAACTCCGTCAATGGAACGATCGATGTATTTGATATGAAGAGGATTCCTCTTTAATGCCATAGCGGCGGCAATTCCAGCAGAGGCAGATACTTCTTCATAGGACTCTTCATCATTTAAAATCGTTCTCCACAGTCCATGCTCCGTCTGTAATCCCTTTAATGCAGAGAGCTGTTCGTTTAAGCTACCCACAATTTCTAAATATTGCGGATAGAGATAGCATTGAGGTAGAATCAGTCCTACCTTACTCATGGTATAGGCCGCCCAGCAGTTTGCTCTCCCCCAGAAGAATCCGGACATATGATCCTTGGTTATATTGTTGTAGCCGTGATACCACAGTCCTTTTTCTTCATCCTGAAGATACTGGATATGCCAGTAAAACTGATTTAAGGCATCTTTTATCATTGTCTCATCTTTCGTCATGACGCCCACTCTGAGAAGAAAGAATGCTGCCATAAATAGAGTATCCGCCCAGCATTGTTCCGGGAAATCATTGGCTGCTGATACGGTATGCTGAAGGACATGATCTCCAAATCGAAGTGCTTCTTCCGTTAAATAACGGGTCTTTAACCGGATTACATCCATATATTTTTCTTCTCCGGTTGCTTCGTAAAGGGTAATGAGACAATGCCCCATAGCACAGGTATTCACTGTCAGCACTGGGAGTCCAAGTTCCATCAGTTCATCTACCCGCTCCTTTAAAAAGGCCAGATACGCCTCATTCTTTGTCACCTCATAGGCTTCTGCCAGCCCGTAATAAGCCACTCCTATCGGATAAGTGAACCAGATCTTCCGTGTAGCATTCCACTGCCGTCTTTTCTCCTGCTTTCCACAAATACGCCTCACAAATGCTATATAAATCCACAAATAAAACGTTCTTTGTTTCCGCAAATCTTCTCATCTCATCTCTGTAAGCTGGAAGGAGGCGGGCAATCTCCTCCTTTTCCCCATTCCGGTCCTGATCAAAGGGGCAGAGACAGACAGGGGAAATAATAACAGGATAACCGCCTTTCTCAAGTGCTGCTTCCACATAGATTTCCAGATAATCAGAAAGCTGGGTTAGTGGCACATACCGGTCTTCTTTTGATGAAGCAGCATCGTTGTGTCCAAACTGGATAAAGAGATAGTCTCCTGACTTCATTCGTTTTTTTATATCTTCCAGTCTTCCTTCTTCCATGAATGATTTTAAGGATCTTCCTGCCATAGCGCAGTTATCTACCACAAGATTCCTGCTTTCATATTTTGTTTCCTGGGGAAACGGTCCGTCTGAGCTGCGGTGTACTTGATTGGAACTGCCATGATCCAGACAGGAAAGCAGTTTTTCGCCCATTCCGGTCTGTTTTCTTTCTTCATTCCCATAGCTCTGTGTGATGGAGTCACCTGCCAGATAAATAACAGGTTTTTGCTGCATATAGGGAAGTACACGATGAAAATCCATATCGATTCCATAATAAAATTTAGGGTAACATGGCTGGTTATAGCAGTTGTTCTGCCACGTCACTCCACAGCGGTACTGGGTGTCGTGCATGAGTGTAAACAGTTTATGTCCGGTTACTTCCGTATTGGTATAAATCCGAATGGCAGAACTGTCTTTCGTTCTCACAAGAATCTCTTCCCTGAAATCCCCAAAAATGTCCGCCACAAGACATGGATTTCCCTTGGTTCCATTGTTCGTTTCTGTATCCGCCGGGCAGAGTATTGTGCCATGAATCCAGTCGCTTACCACACCGGTAGGATGCTGGGTCAGATAATCCGTTCCGTCTGTGATCTGGGTGGACAAATCTCCCGCCCAACGGATGGACATATTGGTTCCAAGGGTCTCTTTTTTTACCAGTGTTCCGTGGCAATCATAAGTTCCCTCTCCGTTCACCCAGCATTGAAGACCTTTCACATCCTCCAGCACATTTCCAATCATGCATCTGCCCAGATCTTTTTCGGCATATTTTCCAAAGATAATCTGTCCAGTCTCCAGTCTCCCCATCCCGCAGCGCGTAGCCATATGGAGCATTCTCTGCTCCTTCGAATACGGCAAATATCTCATACCCCGGGCGGTCCGGATCAATGTCAGCCACATGCATGGCATCTCCATGCCCCAATTTCGCTTCTATCCCATCAGGGAGGCGGTCTGTAAGACTGTACAAAAGAGTCCCGTCATGATCGATACAGGCTGCTCCGTAGATGATTTCCATACAACCGTCTCCATCTACGTCTGCCACAGAGAGAGAATGATTTCCCTGTCCTGCCATCTTCCCATAAACCGGATCTGTTCCCCATCTCTCATGAGGGTTGTCGCAGAATGGATTTTTCATGGGAACAAATCCACTGTCCGCCACCCATTCCTGATGAAAGCAGTTCTCAAAAAATGAATAGGCAGCAATTGCCGCGCGGGTATAATACCCCCGGCAGGCTATAAAATAAGGCCTTTTTCCATCCAGATAAGCCACTCCTGATAAAAACCGGTCCACCCGG
>JAQSYE010000211.1 GCA_029256305.1 Lacrimispora sp.
TTACAGCCGGGAGAATACCGCCCGCTTACCATAGAGGAGATTGACATGCTAAAGAGTCATGGAAAGGAAGAAAAAACGAAAGATGTTAACTGAGAAAAAAGCCGTGATTTTTGATCTGGATGGGACTCTGGTAGATTCCATGTGGATGTGGAAATCCATTGATATAGAGTTTTTAGGCAGTAGAGGAATTCCCTGTCCGGAAGATTTAGAGAAAGAGATTGAAGGAATGAGCTTTACGGAAACTGCCTTTTATTTTAAAGAGCGTTTTAAGTTGGAGGAATCTCTGGAAGTAATCAAGGGAATATGGACGGATATGTCTCTGGATAAATATAAGAATGAAGTCCCATTAAAGGCGGGAGCAGAAGAATTTCTGTCATATCTGGCTTCACAGGGCGTGCGTATGGGAATTGCTACCAGCAACGGCAGAGAGATGGTGGAGGCTGTGATTGATTCCTTAAAAATCGGGAAGTATTTTAAGGTAGTAGCGACTTCCTGTGAGGTCGCGGCAGGCAAGCCTGCACCGGATATTTATTTAAAGGTAGCTAAGGAACTGGAAGTATTACCTTCAGAATGTCTGGTATTTGAGGATGTTCCAGCGGGGATTCTGGCAGGGAAAAGAGCCGGAATGACAGTCTGTGCTATTGATGACGGATTTTCCAAAGCAATGGAAGCCGAAAAACGGGAACTTGCCGATTATTTTATCTACGATTATTACCAGCTGTTAGAAAGAAATGGAGCTAAATCATGATGCACGATTATCTACCGATCACCAGGGCGGACATGAATATCCGAGGGTGGAAACAATGTGACTTTGTCTATGTAACAGGAGATGCCTATGTGGACCATCCGTCCTTTGGACACGCCATTATCAGCCGACTTTTAGAGGCACACGGATATAAGGTGGGAATCATAGCACAGCCCGACTGGAAGGATCCATCCAGTATTTCTGTTCTGGGTGAACCAAGGCTTGGATTTTTGGTTTCCGGCGGAAATATGGATTCCATGGTGAATCATTATTCCGTTTCTAAGAAGAGACGTCAGCAGGACTCCTACACTCCCGGAGGGGAGATGGGAAAGCGCCCGGACTATGCCACTACGGTTTATTGCAATCTCATTCGCTCTGTTTATAAAAAAGCTCCTATTATAATAGGAGGAATTGAAGCCAGTCTAAGGCGTCTGGCTCATTACGATTACTGGTCTGACCGTTTGAAGCACTCCATTTTAATTGATTCCCAGGCAGATTTAATTTCCTACGGGATGGGTGAAAAGTCCATCGTGGAAATAGCGGATGCTTTAAACAGCGGAATCAACATCCAGGATATTACCTTTGTGGAGGGCACTGTTTATAAGACAGACAGTCTGGAGTCCGTATATGATGCGATTGATCTGCCGTCCTATGACAGTATGAAAAAAGACAAACTGGAATATGCAAAAAGCTATTATATTCAGTATGGCAACACAGACCCCTTCATTGGAAAACGTCTTGTCGAACCATATAAAGACAATTTATACGTGGTTCAGAATCCGCCGGCAAAACCGCTGTCTATGGAAGAGATGGACCGGGTTTATTCCCTGCCTTACATGAGAAATTATCACCCATCTTATGAAGAATTGGGCGGAGTTCCGGCGATCAGAGAAATTAAGTTCAGTCTTATCAGTAACCGTGGCTGTTTCGGTGCGTGCAGTTTCTGTGCCCTCACGTTCCATCAGGGAAGGATTATACAGGCCAGGAGCCATGAATCCCTGATCGAAGAGGCAAAATGGCTGACCAATGAACCTGATTTTAAAGGCTATATTCATGATGTAGGAGGTCCGACTGCGGATTTCCGTTACCCAGCCTGTGAAAAGCAGATCGGAAAAGGCGCCTGTCCCAATAAGCAGTGTCTGTTCCCGGAACCATGTAAGAATTTAAGGACAGACCATTCCGATTATATTGAGCTTTTAAGAAAATTAAGAAATTTACCGAAAATGAAAAAAGTATTTATCCGTTCCGGAATCCGTTTTGATTACGTGCTTGCAGATCCGGGAAAGAAATTCTTAAAAGAGCTCTGTGAACATCATGTCAGCGGTCAGTTAAAGGTGGCACCAGAGCATGTGGCAGACAATGTTCTCTCCAAAATGGGAAAACCAAGAAATGATGTATATCGCAAGTTCGTCAAAGAATATAACGATATGAACGGACGGCTGGGATTAAAACAGTACCTGGTTCCTTATTTAATGTCCTCCCACCCGGGGTCAGGACTGAAGGAAGCCATAGAGCTGGCCGAGTATTTAAGGGATCTTGGATATATGCCCGAGCAGGTTCAGGATTTTTATCCTACGCCGTCTACCATTTCCACCTGCATGTATTACACAGGCTATGATCCAAGGACCATGGAACCGGTTTATGTTCCTACCAATCCTCATGAAAAAGCGATGCAGAGGGCATTAATCCAATACCGGAATCCGAAAAATTATGACCTTGTGGAAGAAGCGCTTACGAAAGCTGGAAGAACTGATTTAATTGGTTTTGAAAAGAAATGTCTGATTCGCCCCAAAACCGGTTTTAAGCCTGGTTTTTCTCAGGGAAAAGCGGGAAAAGACTATGGAAATGGGAAAAGGACGGAAGCAGCAGCGGGAGGCCAGCGGGAACACAGGAAAAAGACCATCCGAAATGTTCATAAAAAATCAACAAAGAAATAATAACAGAGTCTGATTGAAAGAAGGGATCATGATGAAGGTAGCGATCGTAACAGGAGCATCTTCCGGTATGGGAAGAGAGTTTATCATGCAGATTGCTGACCGCTTTGGCGGCATCGGCGAAATCTGGGCGATTGCCAGAAGACAGGAGCGGATTGAGGAATTAGCTCCTCTCGTTCCGGTAAAGGTAAGATCATTTGCCATTGATTTAACAGATGACAACAGACTTGTGAGTCTGCAGGATGTTTTATTTGAAGAAAAACCGGAAGTGAAATGGCTGATCAATGCAGCCGGTTACGGAAAGATCGGGGCGGCAGGTTCCATTAATTTAAATGATGAACTGGGAATGGTGGATTTAAACTGCAGAGCGCTTTGTGCAGTGACCCATATGGTGCTTCCTTATATGTCAGAAAACAGCAGAATCATACAATTTTCGTCTGCGGCTGCGTTTCTCCCTCAACCTGGTTTCGCCATCTACGCTGCAACGAAGGCCTTTGTTTTGAGCTATAGCAGAGCCCTAAATGAGGAATTGAAGCCAAGAGGAATTCTTGTAACAGCCGTGTGTCCCGGACCTGTCAGAACTGAATTTTTCGAAGTCGCCGAGTCAACCGGAAAAATTCCTTTTTATAAAAAAGTAGTAATGTCTGATCCTAAAAAAGTGGTACGCCTGGCACTCCGTGACAGCATGATGGGGCGGCCGGTTTCTGTATACGGAACTACCATGAAGCTTTTCCGGCTTTTCAGTAAGATAATTCCTCATTCCATAATACTCCGTTTGATGAAAGGGTTTATGCGGGTAGTGGACAACCGAAGATAAAGAAAGTGGGTTACGAAAGTGAAACGATACGTAAAAGGGCAGTCAGGTTACCGGGATTACCATAAAAAGAAAGAATTGTTCAAGATATTGACCGGAGCGGTTCTCATCATTATTCAGTTAATATTCAGGGAATTTGTTGACAGCGCCTCTTTAAAGAATACGTTAACTGTAATGGCTATCCTATCCGTCCTTCCAGTGGCTAACATCGCAGCACCTCTGCTTGCCTCTTTCAGATACCGGTCTTTATCTCCAATCCTTGAGGAAAAGGCGTCTGCTTATGAAGAAAAAGGCATCCTTTTGTATGACCTTATCATTTCTTCAAGAGAGCAGCTCCTGCCAATGGATGTGGTACTGGTTATGCCGGATGAGATTTATGCTTACTGCACAGCCGTCAAAGCGGATTCCGACAAAGCAGAACTATATATCAAACAGATGCTGAGTCAGCATAAGCTTGAATACAGTGTAAAGGTGATGTTTGAAGAAAATGCCTTTCTTAAGCGCTTAAGCAGTTTGAAATCGAACGAAAAAAACGAAGATAACGGCAGATCCGACCAGACAGTTGCCCTGTTAAAGAGTCTGTCTATGTAAAATTCAGTAAAAGAGGGAACCATTATGCAGTCTGTGATTGTATCGACGAATGAAGCAGGGCAGCGGCTTGATAAGCTGCTGTCCAAATATTTAAATCTTGCGGGGAAAAGTTTTCTATATAAAATGATGCGGAAAAAGAACATCACTTTAAACGGAAAAAAATGCGATGGCTCTGAAAAGCTATCCCAGGGAGATGAAATTAAACTGTTTCTTTCCGATGAGACCATTGAAAAGTTTTCCCAGGTAAAGGTTCCCAATGTAAGTAAGGTTCACTTAAATATCATATATGAAGATGAAAACATAATTCTGATTAATAAGCCTGCAGGAATGCTGTCGCAAAAAGCAAAGGATTCCGACGAATCCCTGGTGGAATATTTGATTGATTATATGCTTACAAAGGGGGAGCTGTCCACGGAACAGTTAAAAAGTTTTCGTCCTTCTGTTTGCAACCGATTAGACCGAAATACCAGCGGCCTTATCGTGGGAGGAAAATCCCTGGCCGGCCTTCAGGTGATGTCAGAGGTGTTTAAGGACAGGTCCATTCACAAGTATTACCAGTGTGTGGTGAAGGGGCACGTAGCCGGGAAACAGATGATTAACGGATTTCTGGCAAAAGATGAGAAGACCAATCAGGTCACTATCCGCGCCAGTGAATTTAAAGACAGTGTGCCTATTTCCACGGAATATATGCCGTTAGGCTATCACGGTGATTATACGCTGTTAAGGGTAACACTGATTACGGGGCGTACGCATCAGATCCGGGCTCATTTATCTTCCATTGGACATCCAATCGTGGGAGATTACAAATACGGAGATAAAAAGATAAATGAAGAGGCCAAGAGACTTTACAAGGTCCAGTCACAGCTTCTTCATTCCTATCAGCTGGTATTGCCTCAGCTTCCGGAGTCCCTTTCTTATCTCTCGGGTAAGATGTTTACTGCACCTCTTCCCCCAATTTACGCTTCGATATGCAGGGATTGGAGGTAGGAATAAGATGGGAACCTGGAAAACAAGAGGGTTAAGAGGCTCGACGTTGGAAGAGCTGATTAACCGAAGCAATGACAGTTATCGGGAAAAGGGGCTGGCGTTAATTCAGAAGATCCCCACACCCATTACGCCAATTTCCATTGATAAAGAGAGCAGGCATATTACACTGGCCTACTTTGATCAGAAAAGTACGGTGGATTATATTGGTGCCGTACAGGGAATCCCCGTTTGTTTTGATGCAAAGGAATGTGCGTCTGATACATTTCCCCTGCAGAACATTCACTCTCATCAGGTCACGTTCATGGAAGAATTTGAAAGACAGGGAGGCGTTGCTTTTATCATCGTTTCCTATACCCTGAAAAATGAAGCTTATTATCTGCCCTTTGACCAGATTAAATGTTATTTTCAAAGAATGGAAGCAGGGGGGCGGAAAAGCTTTACCTATGAGGAGCTGGACAAAACCTGGAAAATAGCAAGCTATAGAGATATCCTCATTCACTATCTGGAGTTGATTCAAAAAGATTTGGACAGAAGAGATTGACAAGAATATATTTCTCGCCTATAATAAACTACACGTTATTAAATTATCACTTTACTACAAGAAAGTGAACAAAAATAGTTCTGCATGAAATTTATTTTCTTGAACGGTTGGAGGTTGTTATGGCTAATAAACTGTTACATACGCCGGATGGTGTCCGGGATATTTATGGAATAGAGTGTACGAGAAAAACGGTCATCCAGGAAAAAATGCTGAAGGAGTTTCACTTATGCGGTTATCAGGATATAGAAACTCCTACCTTTGAATTTTTTGATATCTTTAATGAGTCCAGGGGAAGCGTAAAAGCAAAGGAAATGTTCAAATTTTTTGACCGGGATAACCATACTCTGGTGCTGCGTCCCGATGAGACACCAGCTATCGCCAGATGTGCAGCCAAGTATTTCCTGGATGAGGATATGCCTATCCGACTTTGCTATGTGGAACGTACTTTTATCAACAATTCCAGCTATCAGGGAAGGCTGAAAGAAGCCAGCCAGACAGGTGTTGAGCTGATTGGTGATGATTCACCGGATGCAGACGGAGAAATCCTTGCAATGGTGATTTGGGCGCTGAAATCCACCGGACTCACAGAGTTCCAGGTGGAACTGGGAGAAGTAGATTTCTTTAAAGGTCTTTTAGAAGAAGCTGGTATGGATGAAGAGATGGAAGAAACTCTTCGGGAGCTGATTGAAAACAAGAATTACTTTGGTGTGGAAGAGTTAGTCATGGCACAGCCCATTTCCCAGGAGTTAAAACAGGTGTTTTTAAAACTTCCCGAGCTTTTTGGATCTTTGGAACAGATACAGGCTGCCAGGGAGCTGACTGCCAATAAGCGGGCGTTAAGGGCCATCAGCCGTCTGGAAGAAGTAAACCGGATACTTGAACATTACGGGCTTTCCGACTATGTATCCTATGACCTTGGAATGCTTAGTCAGTATCAGTATTATACCGGAATTATTTTTAAAGCCTATACCTATGGTACCGGGGATTATATTGTAAACGGAGGCCGATATGACAGCCTTTTAAAACAGTTTGGCAAGGATTCCCCAGCTGTTGGATTTGGTATTTCTGTGGATGAGCTTTTGCTGGCTTTAAGCAGGCAAAAGATTGAGACAGCGGTTTCCATGACCAATACCATGATTCTTTATGAGCAGGAATCAAGGGAGAATGCCATATCTCTGGCTGGCCATTTTCGGAATTTAAAGGTACCGGTTCAGCTGCAGTGTAAGAAACCAGAACGGTCCATAGAGACTTATAAAGAATATGCAATGCGGCGTGACTTAAAGAATTTATTGTATCTGGATCAGGAAGGAACATCGGTAACCGTAATAAATCTTGACTTAAAGCGTATGGATGTGGTTCCGCTTTCAGAATACTTAAAATAATGGGGGTACGTATGAGATATCTGACATTTGCCCTGGCAAAAGGGCGTCTGGCCAAGCAGTCACTTGAAATGTTCGAACGGATCGGAATCACCTGCGAAGAGATGAA
>JAQSYE010000212.1 GCA_029256305.1 Lacrimispora sp.
ATGAGACCGACTAAAAATCCTCCCAGCATGGCTCCGGGAATGACTCCGATTCCACCCAGTACAGCGGCAATAAATGCTTTTAGACCCATCATGGACCCCATATCATTGGTCACACGAGGATATTTGGCACAGTACATGAGAGCAGCAACTGCTGCCAGTCCGGAACCGATGGCAAAGGTGACCGTAATCACTTTATTCACATTAATTCCTGCAAGAATGGAAGCATCCCGGTCCTGAGGAACTGCCCGCATCGCCTTACCCATTCTGGTTCTCTTAATAAAAATCTGCAGCGCTGCCATTATGAATATACCTATGCCAATGGTCAGAAGAACATTTAAAGGAAGAGCTGTTCCAAATACGCTGATGGACGGAAGATCAAAGATTTTTTGTACGTTATGAGGCTTTGCCCCAAAAAGAACCATGGCAAGATTCTCCAGAAACAGGCTCATGGCAAGTGCCGTAATGAGCGCGGACATGGCGCCTGCTTTCCGTACCGGCTTATATGCCACAACCTCCACAACCACTCCCGTTCCGGCGCAGATTACAATAGCAAGAAACACGGACAGCCATGGGGGCATTCCGGCATCGATCATAAGCGGAATGGTATAAAACAGGGTATAGGAACCAATCATGATAAAATCGCCGTGGGCAAAATTAATCATACGGATAATTCCGTATACCATCGTATAGCCCAGCGCAATCAGGGCGTAAATCGCACCCTGGTTCAGTCCGTTTATCAGGCTTTGAAAAAATAATGAAAATGTCATAGGCCGTTTCCTTTCTCTTTCCAATGGAAAATGTGCACCAAAGACATTTTCATGCTTTCATGCACACCTCCTGATTGTCTTTTTAAGACTTATTACAATCTTTTATCTTTTATCCTTTTATTTTTTACTTCCTTCTGGTGATAAGGTCATTAGCCATTTTACCTTGCCGCCCTTAAAGGTATTGATGGCAACCGATTTTTCAGGATCCCCGTTTTCATCCAGGGTGAAGGTTCCCCCTACACCGGTAAAGGTCATTTTCGTCATTCCTTTTATTAAGGATGCAGAGTCTGTTGCCTTACCGTTTTTCGCTGCTTCTGCAATCATGTAAATGGCATCATAATAAAGAGCTGCACAGGCATTTAAACTTTCTGTTCCATATTTTTCCGTATACTTACTAACAAAATTATGGACTGCCGGAGCTGTATCTTCTGATGAGTAGTGATTTGTGAAAAAGCAGTTTTCAAACTTGTCTTCCACGCCTTTTGTATCCGCACCATCCCAGCCATCACCGCCCATAATGGCACCAGTAAAGCCTGCGTCTCTTGCAGCTCCCACTAACAGCGGAACCGTATCTAAGAAACAGGGATAAAACAGGAAATCTGCTCCCTTTGCCACCACCTGGGAGGCCTGAGAGGAGAAGTCCGTATCCTTCGTGGTGCATTCGCCTGTATAAACAATCTCAATGCCATTTGCCTTGGCATTTTCTATAAATGCATCTTTTAAACCATTGGAATAATCATCGTCCTTTGCATAGATGACAGCTGCTTTTTTCCAGCTTTTTTCTTTTGCAAACTGAGCTGCCATTTTCCCCTGATAAGGATCGATGAAGCAGTCGCGGAAGATGCTGGGACCTTTCAAGGTAACATCTTTATTGGTAGCTCCGGTTGCAAGAAGGAGCATATTATCCTTGGACGCCTGTTCTGCAATGGGGAGGGTTACTGATGAGAAAAAGCATCCGACTATGGCACTGGGGCTTTCCTTCATCAGACTGTTATATGCATTGATTGCCTGTTTTGCATCGCTGGCATCGTCAACGACTTTTCCACTGTTAACAATCTCAATTTTGTATTCGGAATCGCTGGAATTGATCTCTTCTGCCGCCATGGTAATGGCATTCTGAGCTCCTTCTCCATAGATGGCAGAACCACCTGTTAAAGAGCAGATGGCACCGACCTTAATCGTCTTAGATGCATCGCCTGCTACTTTTGTTTCCCCCGAAACCGCTTTTGTACCTGCCCCTGCCGCACTTTGCTGTGCAGACGATCCGCACCCGGCAAGAAGACTGCTGGCCATAGCCCCGATTAGCATTACAGATAATAACTTTTTCTTCATATTCCGATCCTCCTCATGCTTTTTTTGTCATATAAAACGGATTTTTGTCAAACAAAAAGAGGCTCTCCCGCTAAATACTGGGGAAAACCTCCTTGTTCTCCAAAAAGAAACTGGGATGCTCCGAGAGGACATCATGTCTCAAAAAATAAAAGAAGCCGCAACTGCGTTCTGCAGTTGAGACTCCATTGTTCTCTCGCTCTATATGTTGGGAGCATTATACCACTTGCGTAAAAAAAGCACAAGTGGTATTTGACTTTTTTTCCATATAAAACCATTTTTTCGTAATTACCAGACCCTTCTGCTTTTAACGTGCGTTGGATACATTCAGCGCATTGGCAACTGATTCCATAATTCCGTTACTGCTGAAGGTTGCACCGGATACTGCATCAACCTCAGCGCTCTGGCTGTTTACAATCTCAGATGTCACTTTCCCCACTGCCCTTTTAAAATATGACTTATCATCTTCATAGGACAAAACTGTTATGTCTGTAATATTTCCGTTTTTCACTGTGACACTTGTTTTTGTCTCTCCTCGGAATCCCTGCCCGGTTCCTGTATAGGTACCATCTACATACTTCCCTGTATTGGACTGGGCTTCAACTGTTGCGGGAGTCTGGTTACTCACCACCGGTGCCTGGCTGCTCTCTACCGGTACCGGGCTGCTCTCTACCGGTGCCTGGCTGCTTACCGCCGGAGCTTGGCTGCTTACCACTGGTGCCTTGCTGTTCGCCACTGGTGCCTGGCTGTTTGCCACCGATGCCTGGCTGCTCTCTGCCGGTGCCTGGCTGCTCTCCACCGGTGCCTGGCTGCTCTCCACCAGTGCCTGGCTGCTTACCATCTGATCCTGGCTGCTCACCATCTGAGCCTGAATATTACCAGCATAGACCAGCCCGAACATGGCTGCTGCGGAAACAGTTGAGACTACCACCGGCGCTCCGTTGGCTCTGACGTTGTGTCTTGGGCAGGCAGCTGTGCACTCAAAACAGTCTATGCATTCTCCTGATGTAACTGTATCGTATTGATAAAGGGGAATTCCCATGCTGCATTTATTGGTACACAGCCTGCAGCTTCCACATTTACTCCTCTCCTTTTTAATCCGAAACAACCGGAACCTGGACACAACCGCAAAAACAGCTCCAAGGGGGCATAAATAGCGGCAGAAAAATCGTTCTATCAAGAAGGAGCCAATGATAATAAGAAGCAAAAGAAAACCTCCTATCGTAAGTAAATACTTAAGAGAAGGCCAGCTTCCGATTTTGGAATACATGCCAAAAACTGCCCAGGGACCAATCATTTTTTCAATATTTCCCAGATGAAATGTCCAAATTCCCAATATAATAAACGCCAGAATCACGTACTTTAAGTTTTTCAGCCATGCATCCGCCTTTTCATTTACCTTTAAGCCCTTTTTTCCTGTTTTCTTTGTCAGGAACCACAAAAAGTCTCCCATAGCCCCGAAGCTGCATAAGAACCCGCAGAAAAATCTGCCTGTAAGTATGGTAATTATCATGCTTCCTGTGAATAAGATCAGCTGTGGAAACATTGCAGAAAGGGAGAATGTTCCGGTAAGAATCGCACTGTAAATATCTTTCATCGCATAAAAAATACTGGTGAACAGGCCGGGCAGGGCTAAGAAGGATATGACCTGAATGATTCTTCTCCATACTCTTACGGTACCTGTTTTCTTTTTATTATCCATAGTTATTAATCTCCTTTTTTTCCATGCTGAATTTATCTTTCAATCCTGGTGTTACGTAAGTAGCTCCTGAACCCTCCATAAAAATCCCTTCTATCTGATAATGGTTTAAAAGCCTCATCCCTGATTTCAGACCCATAACAAAAACAGCTGTAGATAATCCATCCAGCTCACATGCAAGGTCACCGATCAAAGTCACACCTGCCAATCCGCTGGTGGAAGGAAATCCGGTTGCAGGATCCAGAATATGATGATATCTCTGCCCGTCTTTCTCAAAAAACCTTTCATAATTTCCGGAAGTCACAACTGCCTGATTGCAGATTGTGATTGTACCCGCTGAAACTCCTGTACCGGCAAATGGATTTTGAATCCCAATCTGCTTTGGGCTTCCAAGTGCAATGACCGTACCTCCAAAATTAATAAAGCCATCTGTGATCCCATCGTCCAATAATATCTGTTTTGCCGCGTCCGCCGCATAACCTTTGGCGATTCCTCCCAAATCCAGTTCCTGACCGATTTGTGACAATCCCACCTTATCCTGGTCAATTACAATGTTTTTGTAGCTGATTAAATTCATGGTTCGTTTCATCTCTTCCAGGCTCGGCAGCCTGTTTTCCCTTTTTGTCTTCCTCCAGATTCTCAAGGGACTTCCTGATGTAATATCAAAAGCACCCTGTGAATCTATTGATATCTCAATCGCCTTTTCAATCACATCTCTTGTCTCTTTGCTGACTGTTACCAGTTTTTCTCCTGCCGCCCGGTTAATTTCTGCAATCTCACTATCCTCTTTAAAAGCTGAAAATATTTGGTCAAAACGAAGGGTTTGCATCTTGATATGGTCCAGAACTTTTATAATCCGTTCCTTAGAGAGCTCCTGATCAAAAACAGCCACAGTGTTGGCTGTACCCAGTGCAAAAAAAGTTTTCTGTATCTGTCTCATGTTAATGGCTCCTTTCTTCTTCGTTTCTGCTGCTATCATAATCTTTAAAAATTAAAACCAGATTAAAAATAAGCGGGATTGTGTGAACTTCCTGTGAAATCAAAAAAACTGCCCGGCAGAAATTCACATCTGCGGGGCAGTTCGTTCTATTACATATTCACTTTTCAAATGGCAGCGTTACGGTAAACACGGTGCCTTCACCGGGCTGGCTTTGTACTGTAATTTCTCCCTTATGCGCAATTACGATCCATTTAACCATGGCAAGTCCAAGACCAGTATTATTGCGTCCGCTGCTTCTGGAAGGATCAACCTGATAAAAGCGCTCCCATATATGCGTTAAATGCTCTGGCGCAATCCCGATTCCATTGTCTGCCACCTTTAATTCCAGATGATCCTTCTGCTTTTTCAAAGAAAGCTTTACCCAGCCATTCTCTTTTCCGTACTGAACCCCATTTTCAATTAAGTTAATGAGCATTCTGATCATCATGGTCTCGTCTGCCATCAGGAATACATCTGGTTGTGCTTCTGTAACCACACTGATCTTCTTCTCCTTTGCCATCTCATTTTGCTGCTCCCCGATGATCTCTACCAGTTCGCTGAAATGGATCCGTTCCAGATTTTCCAGATGATACTGGCCATTGTCCATACGGGCAAGCGTAAGAAGATTGGAAATCAGTCCAGACATCTTTACCGCCTGCTGCCTGATTTTTGTTAGGGACTCTTTCGCTTCCTCTGTACTGGCAGCATGTTCCAGTCCATAATCACACTGTGCCAGAATAACAGAGGCAGGGGTTCTAAGCTCATGGGAAGCATCGGCAGTAAAACGCTTCTCATTCTCAAAATACCCCTCCAGCTTATCAAACATACCATTAAAGGTCTTTGCCAGGGTATGGAGTTCATCCGTTCCCTCCCCCATTTGAATCCTGCGGGACAAATCTCCCGCCTCTCCAATCGCTTCCGCCGTATGAATCATATCCTGAATGGGGCGAAGCCCTCTGTCTATGACCAGATAACCGACGAGAGCAACTCCCAGAACCAGAAACGGAAGCGCCAGTACAAGAAGTTGAAGAAATGTGTCCGCTGAGTGAACGGTATCGTGAATCGGCAGGATACCACGGATCCAAAAATAAGTCCCATGTTCTTTCTTCACCTGGACGTCATATACAAACCATTCCTGACCATCGGATTCCAGTTTTCTGTAGGTGTCCTTTGTAAAGGCCTCCTTATTTTCACAATCAGTTGGAACAATTCCTGCCAGCCGTGTTCCATTCATGTCGTACACGGAGATGTAGATGTCATTTACAGGGACAGAAATCTTTTCCTCCAGCTGATTCCGGTTTAAATCTTCGATTTCATCCACAGTTTCCATTAACTTTTTCTGTAGAGTAAGGTTGTTCAATTTTTTTTGTGAGAACACTAAAAAAACGGACACCACGATAACAAGTAGCATCATAAATAGAGTAAACCACAGAGTAACCCGCATTTTAATGGAAAGTTTCTTCATCGTCCGCTCCTATCTGTTATTCTGGTTTTCTGCCCGCAAAACGTACCCTGCGCCTCTGACTGTGTGAATCAGTTTCTCCGAGTGATCCTCATCTATCTTCTTTCTTAAATACCGAATATATACGTCAACCAGGTTTGATTCTCCTTCATATTCATAATTCCATATATGCTGGCTGATCTTTTCACGGGAAAGCACAATTCCCGCATTGCGAATTAAATATTCCAGTATTGAAAATTCTTTTGAGGATAACTGAATGTTTTTCTGTTTCCTTGTCACTAACCTTGTATCACAGTTTACGATTAAATCCCCGAGTTCAAATGTGTTGCTGATATTGCCGGATGACCTTCTTAACATAACCCTGATTCTTGCCAGAAGTTCATTAAAATCGAAGGGTTTCACAAGATAATCATCGGCTCCTGCATCGAGCCCCGTCACACGGTCCTCTATGCTGTCCCTTGCGGTCAGCAAAAGCACCGGAGTCCTTTTTCCCTGTTTCCGGATCTTTTTTAATAACTCCAGACCGCTCAGCCCGGGAATCATAATATCCAGAATGACCGCGTCATAATCAGCCATCTGGAAATACTCCAGCCCATCCAGTCCATTAAAACAACTATCAACCGTATAATGTTCCAGCTGAAGCTTTTTTACAATCAGTCCATTTAAATCAGGTTCATCTTCCACCAATAGAATTCTCATTACCTGTGTTATTTCCTTCCTTCTTGTGTACATTCTTTGAACTTCGTTTTATGTATTTATTGTACCACAAGAGTTTGGAATAAAACATGAAAAAGTAATGAGAAGAAATAGTACCATTGCATATCCAGATGAAAACAGAAAGATAAGCAAAAGTAGAAACA
>JAQSYE010000213.1 GCA_029256305.1 Lacrimispora sp.
TAGGTATCATAAGACTGATCAAACCATGTTTTTTCTTTTCTGGCTTCCTTCCCCTCTCTGGACTCGCCACGGGGCAGACCAAAATACAGTTCAGGTTTAATCGAAACTCCCCCTGGAAGCAGTGATGTTCCTAGTTGTCCAGCAATTCTTTTTAAAAATTCCCAGTCCGTTTCCTTGTATTGGTAAACCGGAGCTCCAATCTTTCTGTCCTCTATGTGAAATATCACCTCAGTATTCGCGGTGTCTGCCAGGACACGCCTTACCAGTTCTTTATAAGTCATGTCTATGTTTTGGAAAGATCTGCATTTTTCTTCACGGTCAAGCAGTTCTGTAGGGGAGACTGCATCTATCTCAGCAATATAGCCGTTTCCCTCCTGCCAAATTAAAACATTATTAATCAGACCACAAAAAACAGGAGGTCTCATTTCGTTCCCATCTTCATCAATCCCCATGACGGATATACTACTTCCCTCCAGTTTTTGTAAGTTCGACGATACTCCAATATCTTCCGAAACATATCCTTTTAGCTTAGCAAGGGTATGGCAGTTTTTCTTTGTGTCTATTTCAAATTCAAAAACTTCATTGATATTTAAAACACTGTTGATTATTAGATTTCCGGATGTGACTGCATTCATGAAAAAGCTCCTTTCTCCTCTGTTATCTCCCCTACAGTAACTATTAAATCGCATTTGATAAATAATTACATTATACTCCAATAAATTACAAAAACTGCTATCATGTAATAATTAGCAGCTTATATGTAACTTTTGGTATCTTTTGTTGCATTTCTCCTTTTCTCCTTTTCTCCTCTGAATATTGTTCCGCACAAAAAAATACCCTGCCATTGTCAAGGTATTTTTTTATATGAATCGAACATTACACGAAAAGCATGTCCTTTTTTATTTTTACCCTTGTAATTTCATATAGAAATAGGTAAAATGAAACTACCAGATTCACCCCTATACATAACCGTTTCATGAGCCCACACCGGCGGGACCGGTGCTAAAGAGAAGGAGGTACGGATATGCGGACGATGAATGTCGATATCCAGCTGCGTACCATTCCCATTCCACTGGCACTCCTGATCAATACGGCGAATGCATTTATGTGCGATATCTATATTGATTACGGATTGACCAGGGTTAATGTAAAAGACTACGATGAAATGAAGATGGGACTGGTTACACAGAATCGGATTTTATTATTTAACTTCGACGGCGAAGATGAACTTGCTGCTGAAGGACGGATCGGAATGCTGTTTAGACCGTAGACGTCGGAAAGGAACAATATGACCCACAATACAAAAGAGAGTTGACCGCGGCGGATGGCCGGCGGACAACTCTCTTTTTCACCATTCCCTTAACCGAGGAATGCGGTAATACCAAAATACAAAAGCACAATTGCACCAAGGACAATTCTGTAATATCCGAAAAACTTAAAGTCATGCTGTCTGATATATCCCATAAGAAACTTAATGGCATACACAGAAACAGCAAATGCCACTACCATTCCCAGAATCAGATAAAAAATCTGGGGTCCGGAAAAATTAAATCCGAATTTCATAATCTTTAAAAGGCTTGCTCCAAACATAACCGGAATCCCGAGAAAGAATGAAAATTCTGCTGATGCCGCCCTGGAGCAACCTAAAATCATGGCTCCCAGTATGGTGGATCCGGAACGGGAAGTACCTGGAATTAAGGAGAGTAGCTGAAACAAACCTATATAAAGCGCTGTCTGGTAAGAAATCTCTCCTACTTTCTGTACCTCAAAGTTCCGGTACTGGTTCCGGTTCTCAATTACAAGAAAGAGAACACCGTATATAATTAAAGTTGTCGCTACCACATAGCCGTTCATTAAATATTTATCCAGAATGTCATCCACTAATATTCCAATCACAGCTGCAGGTAAACAGGCCAGTATAATCTTGCTCCACAAAATAAATGTTGCTTTTTTCTGAGCCGCCTTTTTCCTTGGGGAAAATGGGTTTAACCTGTCAAAGTATAACACGACAACTGCAAGAATTGCCCCCAGCTGAATCACAACCAGAAACATATTTTTATAGCTGTCCGGCTGGTTTAAATGAATGATCTCATCTACTAAAATCATATGACCGGTGCTGCTGATTGGCAGCCATTCTGTAAATCCTTCCACGATTCCAAGAACGATAACTTTTAATATCTCAATAATATTCATCTTAATTCCTCTGTTTTAAATATTTTCTATCTGCCAGTCAATCGGTTCAATTCCATTGGCTTCCAGATAAGCGTTGGTTTTGCTGAAATGTCTGCAACCAAAGAATCCCCTGTACGCGGAAAGAGGACTGGGGTGAGGCGCTTCCAGTATTAAGTGTCTTGGATTTGTAAGCATTGCCTTCTTATTCTGCGCCGGACGCCCCCAAAGAAGAAATACCATTGGACGGTCCTGCTCATTTAAGATCTTAATGGCCGCATCCGTAAAGGTTTCCCATCCGATTTTCTGATGGGAATTGGCTGCATGGGCTCTTACAGTCAATACGGTATTTAGTAACATGATCCCCTGATCTGCCCACTTTTTTAAGTATCCGTTGTTAGGAACCTCACAGCCAAGATCTTCTTTCAGTTCCTGATAAATATTCACCAGAGAAGGTGGAATGTCCACTTCAGGCTTCACGGAAAAGCACAGACCATGAGCCTGACCAACATTGTGATAAGGATCCTGCCCCAGTATCACCGCCTTAACCTGGGAAAGAGGGGTAAACTGAAACGCATTGAATATGTCACTGGGGTCCGGAAAAACCTGGGTGGTCTCATACTCTTCCCTAACCTTCTGATAAAGTTCCCTGTAATATGGCTTTTTAAACTCCCCATTTAAGGGCTCCAGCCAGTCGTTGTCAATTGCTCCCATTTTTTCTCCTTTGCATCTTTAAATCCGAACCGGAACTCCTTTATTCTCTAAGTACCGTTTTAACTCCATAATTTCCAGTTCTTTGTAATGAAACAGAGAGGCTGCTAAAACCGCATCTGCCTTGCCCTTAGTAAGAGCGCTGTGAAAATGTTCCATGGTTCCGGCACCGCCTGATGCGATTACAGGAACGGACACGGATTCTGCAATAACCCGGTTCAGATCATCATCGTAACCGGCCTTCGTACCGTCACAATCCATGCTGGTAAGCAGAATCTCTCCGGCTCCTAAGTGGTCCGCCTCCATGGCCCACTCTACGGCATCAAGCCCTGTGTCAATTCTTCCTCCGTTTTTAAAGACATTCCAGCCGGTTCCATCTGCCCGCCTTCTGGCATCGATGGCAACCACCACACACTGGCGTCCAAACTTATCAGCAGCATCTGAAATCAGCCTGGGCGTATTGATTGCAGAGGAATTAATGGATATTTTATCCGCTCCCTCCCGCAAAAGCATCTTAAAATCCTCTACGGTCCGGATTCCTCCGCCTACCGTAAATGGGATAAACACCTTTTCTGCAACCCGACGTACCATATCGACCACGGTATTTCGGTTATCAGAGGACGCTGTAATATCTAGAAATACAAGTTCATCTGCTCCTGCTTTATCGTAGGCTGCTGCGATCTCCACCGGATCTCCGGCATCCTGTAAATTGACGAAATTAACACCCTTTACCACTCTTGCGTTGTGTACATCCAGACATGGAATGATTCGTTTCGTAAGCATCCGGTTCCTCCTTTAAGTCAGTTCAATGAAGTTTTTCAGTATCTTAAGACCGGTATCTCCACTCTTTTCCGGGTGGAACTGACAGGCAAATACATTGTCTCTTTCCACCGACGCGCCAAAAGCCACACCGTACTCACAGGAAGCTGCAACATCAGATTCCCTGTCTGCCTCTAAATAATATGAATGGACAAAATAAACATATGCGCCGGAATCCAAACCTTTAAAAAGTCTTGCCTCCGGCCTGATTGTCAGGCTGTTCCAACCCATATGAGGAACCTTAAGTCCAGACTGGTCGGAAAATCTGACAATTTTACCAGGGAGAATAGAAAGTCCTTTGATCCCTTCGCACTCTTCACTGCTCTCAAATAGAAGCTGCAACCCCAGGCAGATCCCCAGAAAGGGGGTTCCCTTTTCTGTCACTTTTCGGATTACTTCCGGCAGTTCATACTGGCAAAGTTTATCCATGGCATCGCCAAATGCTCCCACACCTGGAAGAATCACTTTGTCTGCTGCAAGAATGGTTTCCTTATCCCGGGTCACCACCGGTTTCTCCCCCAACGAAGCAAGGGCTTTTTCCACACTTTTTAAGTTTCCGGCATCATAGTCAATAATCGCAATCATGGCAGCCACCTCTTTTTCGCCTTTTTTCAATATTCTAACACAGTCCCAGATCCTGCACAACGCAAAACGTGACTAAATGCTTTGCAAAAATTTCACGGAATTTACAGGAATCGATTCTGCCTTCTCCCGCAGTCCTTCGGAAAGTTGTGCAAAACTTCCATGAATTCGGTACAAAAATGCCTTGTTATTTACAGATGCGGTTTTTTCAAAGGGCCACCGGATTACCGTCGGCGTCTGAAATCCCACGCCAAGTTCTAAAATCACAAGTTTTTTATTCAGCGTCCCTGCCAGCCATCTGGTATAAGCATTCCACTGGGGAAGATACCCCTCCTCAATATAATTCTCTGCCTGAATGGTATTGCCGATTAGCGGCTCCCCGCAATGAGGGCAGATGCCATCAGCAATCTCTTCCGGCTCCCAGATGTCTTTTGTGCAGGATTTGGAACACTGTCTCCAGGTGATATTGCCGCAGGGGGCCACCATGCGTTTTATATCCAGGCCGGACTTCATCAATTCTCCATTTGTCATTGTTGTGACTATAAAATAATCCTTATCTTTTACAAGTCCGCCCAGTTTTTCATAGAGGCTGCCTTCCCCCTCGGCTTTCAGGCTGTTCCATTCCTCTCCGATTCCGATTAACAACTTCTCACATTCCTTTATTTCATTTAAAATCTGTTCTTTCAAAGCCATACGTTATCCACCTTCTTTTCTACAATACTTGTTTATTATACATCACTTAAGTTTTTAAGAAAAGATGGAAATTCTCACCTTGCGGCAGTCCTCTCATCTATGTTATACTTGTTTGTGCTATTTGAATAATGAAAAAGGAAGTCAGCAGAACATGAATCAATTCAAAAGGCTTTCTCCCTTTTTGGGAGGTTGCACAGCGATAGCAGTCCTGGCACTGCTTTTAGTCATCTATACTCTGACAAGACCCGTCCCCATGGCGGGAACCAAGAACATTACCGTAGATGTTGTATATGAAGACGGATCAACAGATCACTACCAGTTAAAGACAGAAGAGCAGTTCTTACTGGGAGCTCTGAGAACCATACCGGGTATTACTCTGGAAGGAACTACCACCGAAGAACTCGGCCTGATGGTTACTGAGATTAACGGCAGACAGGCAGATTATAAAAAAGGCGGCGCCTACTGGGCTCTCCTTTGTGACGGAGAACCATGCAGTTATGGCGTAAGCCAGCAGGCTATTAAGGATGGAGAGCATTATACATTCCAGTACACCCCTGCTGACGGTAAAGGCGGCGGGACATGATTTCGAATCGTTCCATGACCACAAAAAAGCTGGTAATTGATGCATTTTTATGTGCACTGTTATTTATCAGCCAGGTAAGCTTATCCTGGTTACCCAATGTGGAGCTGGTCTCGTTATTTTTAATTTTATACACTTTGGTATTCGGCAGACACGTATGGATTATCCTGTACGTGTTTGTTCTGTTGGAAGGATTATTCTGGGGAATTGGCATATGGTGGCTTTCTTACCTTTATGTGTGGGCTATCATTCCAGCCGCCATTTTTCTTCTTTATAAAAAGAACTGCCCTTCATCATTCTCGGCCGCGCTGCTGTCAGGAACTTTTGGTATGCTGTTTGGTTTATTTTCCTCTCTGCCCACAATTCTGACCGGCGGTCTGTATGCAGCCTTTGTTTGGTGGACTGCGGGAATACCATTTGACATTCTCCACGGTATGGGAAACTTCACTGTTTCACTCATTTTATTTAAACCCTTATATCAGCTGCTGGTGCGGCTGAAACAGCATCAATCATAAAACAAAGGAGTATCAGACTATGGAAACAGCTATTGTAAGAATTAAAAAGGGAGAAGGACGTTCTTTAAAAGCCGGCGGCATGTGGGTTTTTGACAACGAAATTGATACCATAACAGGAGATTATACCAACGGAGATATCATCACAGTCCAGGATTTTGACGGTTACTGTATGGGACAGGGCTTTATCAATACCAATTCAAAGATTACAGTACGCATGATGACACGAAAAAAAGGCATAGAAATCAATGAGGAATTCATTGAGATGCGGGTACGAAACGCATGGGAATACCGAAAGACTACCGTAGACACCAGCAGCTGCCGAATTATCTTCGGAGAAGCCGATTTCCTTCCTGGAATCGTAGTGGACAAGTTCTCTGACGTCCTGGTAGTGGAATCCCTGGCACTTGGAATCGACCGCTTAAAGCCAGTGATTCTTGAAAAACTGAAATCCATTCTGGCAGAAGACGGAATCAAAATTCGCGGTATCTATGAGCGCAGTGATGCCAAGGTCCGGCTTCAGGAAGGTATGGAACGCTTCAAAGGATTCATTGGAGAGTCTTTTGACACAAAGGTTGAGATTACGGAAAACGATGTGAAATATCTGGTAGATGTGGAAGACGGTCAGAAAACAGGTTTCTTTCTGGACCAGAAGTACAACCGTCAGGCCATTAAACGCTTATGCAGGGACAAACGGGTATTAGACTGTTTCACCCACACCGGATCCTTTGCCTTAAATGCCGGTATCGCGGGAGCAAACGAAGTAATTGGAGTCGATGCCTCCGAACTTGGCATTGCACAGGCAATGGAGAACGCAGAATTAAACGGTCTTTCAGACCGTGTCTCCTTCCGCTGTGCCGATGTCTTTGAGCTGCTCCCTGAGCTTGAGAAAAATGGTGAAAAATTCGATGTGATTATTCTCGACCCTCCTGCGTTCACCAAATCCAGAAACTCCGTAAAAAACGCAGTAAAGGGTTATCGGGAAATCAATTAAGGATGGCGGTTATCTGGCAACCTGCTCCTGTTCTCATTTCATGACTCCCGAGCTGTTTACGAAAACCATAAGGGAAGCGGCAGTAAGCGCCCATAAGCGCCTGCGCCAGGTGGAATACCGCACTCAGTCTGCAGACCACCCAATTCTTTGGAGCGGAGACGAGAACTCCTACTATTTAAAGTTTTATATTTTTCAGGTTTGTGATGAAAAATAAGGGATTGCGTATCCTTAATTAAACATAAACGAAAATCCCCGACCAAAAATCGGGGATTTTTAATTTCTTCCTTACCTTAATGACATTGCTGCATACATACCGCTTCTCACAGCACCGCCTACTTTTCCTACTTTCGTACAATCACCGATGAGGCGAACCTTATCGTGGTACTTCGCATCAATGGCTTTCGCCTTTTCGGTGTTTGGAATCATACCAAAGGAGGCGACAACTGTGTTTCCTTCAATAAATACCTCTTTACCATCTTTTTGCATTGCCTTAACACCTTCTGCTGTAATTTCAAGCACTTTGTGTCCTGTATAAAGCTCCACATTGTTTTCTAAAAGCATTGGAATTAATGAGGCTTTATTAATCATATGATCTCCGGCAGCCACTTCATCAAGCATCTCTATGATAGCCACCCTCTTCCCTTTTAATGCTGTTTCCAAAGCACTGTCACAGGAAGACAGACCACCGCCGCAATAAATGATTTTATCACCCTTCAGCTTATTTTCATCAAGATGTGCCTCCAATACATTAATTGTATTTTCTATCCCTTTAATTGGGGGCATCATTGGAATTGCTCCGGCAGCAACGATGATTGTATCCGCCTCTAAAAGCACTGGATTTTCCACCTCTATTTCTGCATTGACATGTACTGCGACACCTGCCAGCTCCAATTGGCGCTTATACCAGGTAATCAGTTCACGAAGCTGGCTCTTAAAAGGAGGAGTTGCTGCACTGCGCAACTGACCGCCTAAATCGCTTTCTTTTTCATACAAATCAACCTTGTGTCCCATGAGTGCTGCTGTTCTGGCAGCTTCCATTCCACCAGGGCCTCCTCCAATCACGACTACATGTTGTTGTTTTTCAGCCTTTTGAAGTTTGAAACGTTTCTCAAATCCAGTGGATGGATTAACGGAACAGCTGATTTTCGTCAGTCTGGTCAGGATTCTTCCGATACAGTCATCGTTACAGCGAATACAGGGACGAATCTCGTCGCGGCGGTCATTTAAAATTTTGTCTGCCATCTCCGGTTCTGCAATTAATGGTCTTCCCATTAATACAAAATCAGCATTTCCGCTTTCAATTAACTGAACTGCTGTTTCAGGCGTATGGTTACCGGCATTAAGAAGGGGAATGCCAACCGCCTTACGTGCAACTTCACAAACATCCGCCATACAGGCATCACCCAGATAAGCTGGTGGAAATATATAATCAATATTTTCATAGCTTCCGCTGTCAATATCCAATGCATCGACCCCTGCTTTTTCCAGTTCCTGCATAAGTGGAATGGTTTCTTCAAAGGTACGTCCGCCTTCAAAATTATGCTTTACTGCCATTCTGAACAGAATCGGCATATCAGGCCCCACTGCTTCCCGTATGGATTGTACTATTTCAACAGCAAAACGCATGCGGTTTTTTGGACTTCCACCATACTCATCTTTTCTCTTATTCCAGATTTCTGACATAAACTGGTCAATCAGATATCCGGCATGTCCATGAACTTCAATTGCATCAAATCCCGCATCCTTAAGTACTTTTGCGGAATATGAGAATTGTTTCATAATTGTCTTGATTTCTTCAACAGTTAATTCACGGCACAGTAAATTCGGATCAAACATGGACGGAATAGCAGAGGCAGATACAGGTGCCTTTCCGTTTAACATATTTGGAAATGCATTTTTCCCGGTACCGCAGCTAAGCTGTGCACAAATCTTCGTTCCATAGCGGTGAACTGCTTCCACTAATGTGGTCAGCTGAGGAATTACATAGGTATTATCCAGATACCCCTCCATGGATCCCTGAGCAAGTTCCTGTGTCAAGAACTGGCAGCCCATAATAATGAGTCCGGTTCCCCCTTTTGCCCGCTCTTCAAAATAATCAATTTCATCATCAGCAATTGTTCCGTCAATATGACCTGAGTTAAGCCCCATTGGTGCCATAGCAATACGATTCTTCACAATCATAGTTCCAATTGAAAATGGTGTGTTCAAAATCCCGTAATTCATATGCTGCCTCCGTTTTGTATGTTTTTGATAAATTATTAACACATTTATCGTAACATACTTCCGGACTTTTATGCATCGTGCATTTATTGAGAAATAAATCATAAACAATGACACTTCTGCACAAATGTTTTTTTATTTATTGATATATTCTAAGATTTTAAAGGAAAAGTACAGCGTCATATAACAATCCCGGTTGTAGATATCCACGGATATCAGCTCTTGTATTTTAGACAAACGGTAATTCATTGTATTTCTGTGGATATACAGTTCATCTGCAGATGCGGCCGAATTTCCCATATTTACGATATAGGTATATAAGCTTTTTAAATAATCAGTTTTGTGGCTATTATCATATTCTTTCAATCTTAAGATATCGGGGTGGCAATAATAGATTAAATCTCTCTGTTCTTTTATCCGGTCTAACATATCATAAATCCCATAATCTTCGTAACGATAGATACTTAACTCTGCTGCATCCTTTTTACCTAAACGAATTGCAGCCAATGCCTGTTCGCAGGCTGCTGGAATCTCCAATATTGCATCAAAACACTGACTGACACCGGCGATCATATGCATCTGCTTCAGATAATCAGCGATTGGCTGAATTTCTTCATTTGTTAAGGATTGGGATTGATTGCAGCCTGTAAGGAAAATTAAATTATTATCATGAAACATTAATTCACCATTGGAATCTTTAAAAAGTTTTGATTCTCTTATAAAAGAGATTAAGCTGAACGTTTCCGAATAATGATTGTATTTTATTATGATAAGATACTTCTTATCCGGTAATTTCCACTTAAGCCTCTTCGCCCTGTCTGCTATTAATTCCGGCTCTGTTAGACTTCCCTGTATCAGATCAGTAATAAAACGGTTTGCCAGCCAATCATACTGGTAGCCTGAAGATTGATTGTTTTTTATCTCATCTGCAATGACATCACATATAAACTCTGTAATTTCCAGATCTTTATCTGTGAAAGACCGGTTATATTCAAGGACTGCGAAATGACCCACAATACGCCGTTCCAGTCGTATTGCACAGAAGATTCTTTTATACTTATACCCTTCTCCAAGACTTCCAATGACTGCTTTTCTGCTTTGCACTGTCTTTTCAATCCACTGCTTAAAATTATATTTCTGTGTATACTCATACGTTGTAAATCCCATGTTTCTATATTCCATCCACGGCAGGTCATCTACTTCCTTAAAATCAGATGCCGCTAATAAGCGGTGATTATTATCTCCCAGCATAACGGGATTTCCTAATAACTCACTGGCTATATCTATAATGTAGGGAAGCCCTCTGCCTTGTATAATAGTATTAAAAAGTGCAGCTGGGCGCTCAATTAACGAATATTGGTCGACAAGTATGTCCGTAACATAATTTAACAGTTCCTCTGTAGTAATGCCTGGTTTTATATAAACCTGATTGGCATGGGGAACCTGATTTATCCGGTCGGTCATATCCGCGGAAGACGGGCTTTCAAGCAAAAGGACGTTCATAGGACAATTGTCGCCGGTAATATTTAAGAATTCAGAATACCGGCCAATATACAGTATATTAATATCAAAAACTGCAATGTGGTCCGTTAATAGTTTCACTCCCCGTATGGCTAAACTTTCTTCAAATAAAACTGATTTTAAAATAATTGTCTCATCTAATTTATCTATTATGTCTTTTATTCTTAGAATCAATGGCTTCACCTTCTCCGTATTAAGTAAAAATACCCTAATAGCTTAACACAGCTTCTTTTTCTGTGTATTACTATTAGGGTACCGTTTACCTCTTTTCATTATTGCCGATAAAACTGTGAATAAACCCCGCCGGGAACCATTCCGCCCCGATTGCTTGCCAGCTCGCTGACTGTAACCAGCTGATATCCCTGCTCTGTTAATCTCCGGATAATCTCAACCGCTGCAGCTCCGCTTTGGGGATAAAGTTCATGCATCAGCACGATATCTCCATCTTTCACACGGCTCATTACCGTCTGTATGGACTTTGCCGTGTTCCTTGTCTTCCAGTCCAGAGTGTCAATGCTCCACATAATCATGGGGGCGTGGACATTCTGAAGAACTGTGCTGTTCTTATTCCCTCCCGGCAGCCTTACTAATGCAGGCCTTACACCACAGACTGCCTGTACCGCATCATTGCAGCGGTTAATCTGGCTTTGAATCTGCTGTGCACTTAATTTGTTTAAATACTTATGTTCATATGTATGATTTCCGATCTCATGTCCCTCTGCCGCCATGCGCTTTAACTCATCGGGATAATAGGCTGCTCTGTTTCCCACTACGAAAAAGGTTGCCTTTCCGCCGTATTGTGCCAGGCTGTCCATGATCTGATTTCCTACCGGGGCGTAAGGACCGTCGTCAAATGTCAGCGCAACCATTGGTTTTGAAGGGTCGATCACTCTTCCAGCCGGCTGTCCGCCACTCTCTGATGACTCCTGCTGCCCTGATGTTTCTTCTGTAGTCTGACTTCCTGTCTCCGCCTGTGACTGAGTCGCTTTATCTGTCTGATCCTCTTCCTGCATTCCTGGCTGCGAAGAGATATTTCCGTTTTCATCGACCCATCTGGCCACTCCCGGCCCCAGGTTTTCATCTATCCAGCCGCCCCGTACCTCTGCTTTTTCTGCTGCTGCCGCCGTCTCATATGCCATGGACGGAAATGGAGAAGCTGGCACGAAGGCTGTAATGAGGGCAAGGGCTGTGATACCCAGACCCAGTTGTAAAAATTTCTTCATGAAACATCATTCCTTTCCCTGTAACTAATTACTACTATACAGGAAATAAGGCAAAATGGAAAGCAAAAAGCAAAAAAGCCCAGAAGTACAAGTTTACCGCCTGTACTCCAGAGCCTTCCTTTCACGTATTCATGCAGATCTTCCTTTTAAAAGAGAAGCAATCACACCTTCCGCACTTTTTTCTTCTGCTTCAAGAGTCACTCCCTGCTCTTTGATATCTCCCAGCTGATGGGCATCGGAATTCTGCAGAATCAGGCATTTTTCAAGGTAAGGATTTTGTCTTACCAGTTCAGGCAGCCGGTTCAAATCCCTGACTTCTGCCACTGTAAACCGGCTGTCAGGCGGAACGAAGCCCAGGTTTGACAGCAGGCTGTTGGCGTTTTTGTCCAAATGGGCAGGAAACATGACCCCACCGAAAGAACGGACCAGATCCCATAATCCGTCAAAGGATATCTCCGTGGAATTAATTAAGAGATTATCCACCATTCCCACAGCTTCATCTTCCTTATTATATATCAGCTGTCTTCCAAAAATTTCCACATTGTTGGGAAAGGGAATCAGTCTTTTCTCCACATATGCGTCAAATTCCATGGCCTTGGAAAGTGCGGGAAAGAGGCAGACTGCATGAACCTCCTCCGACGTACAAATCTCCATACCGGGAATTGCAAGAATCCCAAACTCCTCCGCAAAATGAAGGACAGCCGGACAGTTCTTGCAGGAATTGTGGTCTGTTACCGCGATCACATCAAGTCCTTTTAACGCTGCCATTCCTACAATATTGCCGGGCGTCATATCAGATCATACTCAAGCGTCTTCATGGGAAAGCCTTTTTTCAATCAGCATAGCTGCATCAAAAATAGGAAGGCCGGTCTTCATCACTGTAATATTCTGCTCTATTGCCTTCTGTTTTGCTGCCTCATCAGGCGCCACACCCTCTGCTAAAATCACACAGGCTGCGTCCGTCAGGGAGGCAACTGCAAGCGTATTCATATTTCCCATAACAGTCACCCATGCACATCCCTCAGGCGCTTTGCCCATGGCAATGCTTAATAAATCGCAGCAAAATGGTTTTGTAATACTTCTGTCCGTTCTCTCTCCTACATGAATCGTCTCAAATTCTCCAGTATCAATCAGTTCCCTTATCGTCATTTTGATTTCTCCCCTCTTTCCTGTCAAGCTGGTTCATTTCATCAGA
>JAQSYE010000010.1 GCA_029256305.1 Lacrimispora sp.
CGGAACGCGGATTAAATATAAAAAGCATCTTCTTCATTATTATCACCTAATTAACTTTGTATACGCCTTGAATGCCCCAGGCAGGGAATAAGTTTTTTTGATCTCTTCCGGAGTGACCCACAGATAGTCACCTTTTGGTAATTCTGCAAGTTCCACCCGAAAACCAGTCATATGCCATTCCACATGGCTGAAAATATGCTTTGCCTCAGGAAGTTGCGTAATCTTTGCCTCTGTCACGCCAAGTGTTTTCTTTATCAGCTCCTGGGGAATCAATCCATCAAGCCCCGGAAGCTCATAAAGAGAGGCAAGAAGTCCTGTATCCTCTCTTTTTCGGATAGCCACGCGTCCGTCTTTTGTCAAAATAAGAATTGTTCGGTATTCTGTTCTTCGTTCTTTTTTAGGAGCTTTTACAGGTATGATCCCGGTAAGCGCCTTCTGCCTGGCTATGCATAAAGAAGAAAGAGGACAGGTGTCGCACAGGGGTGCGCCATTTGGCACACACACAATGGCCCCCACTTCTATAAGCGCCTGATTATAGGATCCTGGATCTTCCTGTGGCATAACGCCTTTAATCAGTTCTTCCATGTCCTTTTTTACAGACTGCTTTGTAATATCTTCCATACTCCCTGTTAACCTGGAGATGACCCGCAGTACATTCCCGTCTACTGCAGGAACCGCAATTCCAAAGGCGATGGAGGCGATAGCTCCTGCCGTATAGGACCCAATCCCAGGAAGTGCTTTAAGCTCCTCATAGGATGACGGAAGCTCTCCTCCGTACTTCTCTACAAGAAGCTCAGCCGCTTTTTTTAAATTTCTTGCCCTGCTGTAATAGCCTAATCCTTCCCAAAGCTTTAAAAGGCGGTCTTCTGTCACCTCACCCAGCGCGTCCACTCCGGGCAAAGCTTCCATAAACCGGTCAAAATATGGTTTTACTGCTTCCACTCTCGTTTGCTGAAGCATGATTTCCGATATCCATACGCCGTAAGGTTCTGGACTCTCACGCCACGGAAGTATTCTTCTGTGTTGGTGGTACCAGTTCAACAAGGGGCGCCCGGATAACCTTAACCGTTCTGCCTTATCCATAGACTGACCGGCTGGTTCTAAGACCTGTAATTTGTCATATAGGGAATGATTCATTATACATATCCATAAATTCCCCGGACAGACACTTCTCCTGAGATTACATGTCTGACCTCTCCATCCGGCATCTCTACAAGGAGTTCTCCCTTTTCATTAATTCCCAAAGCTCTCCCATTGTATTCACCTGATGGTTCCAGAATTCTTACTTCCTTTCCTGCATTGACCATATTCTTATTATAGACACTTATCAGCCCGGATAAATCACCCTGGCTGATAAAATCTTCATAATAATGCTCAAATGCTTCTAAAACCGCTGCAATCAGCTGACTTCTGCTCACCTTTTTTCCTGTTTCAAGAAACAACGAGGTTGCTGTGTCACTAACTTCCTGTGGAAATTCTTCCAGATTGACATTGATTCCGATTCCAACCACCACATAGTGGATCCCCTCCAGCTCCGCACTCATCTCTGTTAAGATTCCGCAAAGCTTTTTCCCGCTTAAGACAATGTCGTTGGGCCATTTAATAACAGGAGAAAGTCCAGTTATGGTCTCAATACCGTCACGAACAGCCAATGCGGCCACCAGCGTCAGCATGGAGGCTTTTGTTGGAAGAATATCCGGTCTTAAAATAAGACTCATAAATATATTCTTCCCTTGAGGAGACACCCAGCTGCGGCCTCTTCTGCCTCTTCCCGCTTCCTGGGCATCTGCAGCCACAAGAGTCTCGCTCCCAGCGCCTTCCTCTGCCAGACGCCTGGCTCTTAAATTGGTGGAGTCTATGGTATCATGGAAATCTACAATCCATCCGAATTGTCCTCTTATGCAGCTTTCTATCTCTGTTTTCGTCATTATATCACAGGAATCGAGTAAATGGTATCCTTTATTTCGCACTGCTTCAATTTGATATCCTTCTTCCTGAAGCTGACGGATCACTTTCCATACCGCTGTTCTGGAAACATGGAAGCTCTGACATATTTCCTGACCTGATATATATCCATCACTTTCCTTTAAAAGCTTTAAAATTTCGGTTTTCAAGCGTTCACCCCCACCAGATGCTTACTGCACTGATCACTGCGAGAGCAAATAACAGACATCCTGCAACCAAGGAGGCGCCTCCAGCTGCTTTTTTACGCTTCTCTCTGCCGCTGAGCCTGATTTTATAAATTCCGTTAATGAAGTTCAAAGCCCCTGCCAGAAAAAATATGACCGGGAACATCAGCATATTGTCTTCCGGATTCAAAAATGAAATAACCGCCAGTACCACAATTAAGATCCCTACCACAATGTGCACAAAATCCACCATCATGGAAGCATTTCTCAAATTCTTTCCTCGTTCCTGTAAATACATCTCTATTCTCCTAACGTCGCTACCATCACTGCCTTAATAGTATGCATCCTGTTTTCCGCTTCATCAAATACTACCGATATGCCGGATTCAAAGACATCCTCTGTCACTTCGTTGCCTTTTACAGCCGGCAGGCAATGCATAAATATCGTAGTATCCTTGCCTGTTTTATCCATCAGTTCCTTATTCACCTGATATGGTTTTAAGAGTGCAACGCGCTCTGCCGCCTTCTCTTCCTCCCCCATTGAGCACCATACATCGGTGTAAACAACATCTGCATCCTTTACTTTCTCACATTCCTCCGTCAGAGTAATGGTGCTTCCGCTTAAATCTGCATATCCCTGGCAAAGCTCCACCAGTTCTTTATTAGGCCAAAGGCATTCCGGCGCAAGAATTGTAAAATGAACTCCCATCTTACTCATGCCAATCATCAGGCTGTTGGCCATATTGTTGCGCCCGTCTCCTGCATATACAAACTTCAGCCCTTTTAAGTATCCAAAATGTTCTTTGATCGTCAGAAGATCTGCAAGAATCTGAGTGGGATGATAATCCTCTGTCAGACCATTCCAAACCGGAACACCTGCATATTCAGCCAGAGCTTCCACTGTTTTGTGTTTAAAGCCCCTGAATTCAATTCCGTCAAACATTCTGCCAAGGACTCTCGCTGTATCCTCCACGCTTTCCTTATGACCCAGCTGTATATCATCTTTACCCAGATATTCCGGATGAGCCCCTTCATCCACTGCAGCTACTACAAACGCACACCTGGTGCGGGTAGACGGCTTTTCAAAAATGAGAGCAATATTCTTCCCTTTTAAGGAGCTTCCTGTAATTCCCTTTTGTTTCTTCGCCTTTAAATCCGCAGACAGATCCAGTAAGTACTGAATCTCTTCCGGTGTATAATCCTTTAATGTAATAAAATTTCTTCCCTTTAGATTCATGTGATTTCCTCCGCTTGTTGTATTTTTATTCATTATTATAGTATATCATGTATATTCATGCAAGCGATATTTTTAAAAATACAAATTAGCTAAAAAGGAACACCATCTTCCATGAAATGAATTTTTTTTCGGATCTCTAAAAGGAGGTCTTCTACCGTATAGATCTGGAAGCGTTTCACCTTTAGCCGCTTTGCCAAATCTTCCAGCAGGCCAAGATACATATCCTTGTAATCCCAGCCTTCTTTCAGTTTAAAATCCAAAGCCAGCTTGGGGAAAACCGTCTCCGTAAATATCCGGTATCCACTCAGCGCTTCCACGCCCTCTACACCGATCATATCTTTCATATACAGCTTTAAAAGTTCCATCTCTGACATCATCTTATCGAAATAATACGGTTCTGTCTTTGGCGCGTCGATATAATAGATTCGTCCCGCAAGATCATATAAGAACCTCTTGGCGTCGTAATATCCCAGTGTCAAATTCTTCCTGGCCTGTTTTTTATCGAATTCCAATATTCCGCCAAGATCCTGCCTGGGTGCAATATGGTAAACGCTGGTTCCATCCGGTATTTTCGCCACCCGTTCCTTATCAAATCCCCAGCCATAAATCCGGATTACGATAACATCCTCATATCCATGGTCAATGAGAATATCCAGCGGAACATTATTAAATCCGCCGCCATCCATATAACGTTTTCCGCCCAGCTTCTCATTTTTAAAAGCGAGAAAATATGCACTTGCCAAAAGCATGTCCTTAACTGTGCCCATTTCCCCTTTTCTTAAATCAACCACCAGCTCTTTCCGGTCGGACACGGAATAGGTGACGGAATAAAGTTCCCTGTCAGAATTAACAATCTTTGATTCATCCCCCACCACATCCGCAATCAGATCCTTAAGAGGAGTAATGTCAAATCCCCCGTCTTTTACGAGCTGAAAACCTTTGGCAATTAACTCCTGTAAATTCAGGGATTTAAAATCCTTTTTTTTAAGAGCTTCCATGGTTTCATTGCTGACTGACATCACCTGGGAATAATCAATGTTTTTCCAGATCTCCTCAGCCCGATCCAAATCATCCATACAGATCAGGGCACCGTTTAAAGATCCTACGGACGCGCCTGCGACCCCCTTTATCTTTATCCCCGCTTCTCTAAGAGCCTTCCATGCACCGATCTGATACGCACCCTTGGCGCCTCCGCCTTCCAGAACAAGCCCGTATTCCCGTTCCAAATCCAGTTTAAGCTCCATCTAAACCTCCAAATTCCTGTCTTTGTCTGCAAAAACCGCAGCAAGAAGTCATATGACATCTGCTGCGGTTAACTCATTCTTTGGGTATCTCAGTAATGGAAGAAACAAGTCCTGCCAGCCCCTGAATCTCAGACGGAATAATGATTTTGGTTGCCTTTCCATCAGCTGCAGCCTTGAATGCTTCCAGACTTTTTATAACAAGAACCGCCCGGTCCGCTCCAGCCTCCCTTATCATGCGGATTCCCTCTGCATTGGCCTGCTGAATCTTTAATGTTGCTTCAGCCTCACCTTCTGCCTCACGGATTCTCTTTTCCTTTTCAGCTTCTGCCCGAAGAATCGCAGACTGTTTTTCAGCTTGAGCATCAAGAATCACGGATTCTTTTTTACCTTCTGCTACAAGAATTGTTGACGTCTTTTCTCCTTCTGCCCTTAAGATTGATTCCCCAAGGATCTGTCGCGATATCCAGAGTTTCTCTCATCTTCGCATTAATGGTCTCTCTGGAAGTAAGCGTCTGGTCAAGCTCTAAATCACCGATGATATTACGAAGAGATGTTGCTGTTAAATTCTCAATTGCCATAAGTGGGTTTTCCACACCATAAGCATAAAGCTTTGATAACTGGCTGAGGCGGGAAATCCGCTACCTGTTCCTTTAAATTCACTCTCTTTGCCACCCGGTCAATAAAAGGCATCTTAATGTGCACACCTACTGTCCACGCATCAAGGTATGCTCCAAGTCGTTCCACAACAAGCGCCTGGGCCTGCGGAACAATTCTGATACAGGATGACAATACTGCCAGAATAATAACCAAAATAATAATAACTGCTGAATATCCAATTGCTCCCATCTTACTTTTCCTCCTGTTTCCTGCTTACAATCAGCTTGACTCCTCTAATTTCCTTTACTTCCACCATGACTCCCACCGGATAAATGCTGTCATCTTCCAATGCTCTTGCAGTCCATTCCTGTCCGTTTAAAACTGCAGCACCTTTTCCTTCCAGGTTATTGATCTCTGCCGTAACCCGGGCATATTTTCCAATCAGACTATCGATATTGGTTTTCACTGTATACCGGTTTACGTATTTTAAGGCAAAGGGTCTGGTAAAAAAAAGAAGTACAAAAGAAACAATTACAAACACTGCAAGCTGCACCTGCGTATTAACACCAAATAACGCAAGTACAAATGCAACCAGTGCCCCGCCTGCAAACCAGATGGTGGTGAGCGCCATCGTCGCTGCTTCAATTCCCAGGAGCACTACAAAACATATAAGCCAATAGATCGCTGCCATTATCTCATTCCCCTTCCCTGCCATGATAGGCAAAGCACCACGGCAAATCTATCCGTTGACACTATCATACTATATGTTTAAGTATTTCTCAACATTCCCGCTGTAAAAAGGCCCGTTTTTTTCAAAACTCTAACCTCTTCGCTGTTTTGCAGTCTCAAACATCAGTACAGATGCAGCCACTGCCGCATTTAGAGACTCCACGCTTCCCATCATCGGGATCTTAATGTAGGCATCTGCAAGTCTTGCCGTATCCTCAGTAAGACCATTGGCTTCATTTCCAATTAAAAACCCTGTATCAACAGTATAATCTTCTTTTTCATAATTATTCCTGCCATCTAGATGAGCTGCGTACAATTTAATTCCCTGCTCTTTTAACTGAAGAATGGAGGCAGTTAAATCATTTGTATAGACAAAAGGAACCCGAAAAACAGACCCCATAGTGGACCGGATTACCTTGGGATTATAAATATCCGCAGTTGTGCTGTTCATAAGCACGCCGGTAATTCCTGCTCCTTCTCCTGCCCTTATGATCGTACCTAAATTTCCAGGATCCTGTATCGTTTCAAGTATCAATAAAAAGGCTGGTCCCGCAGCACGGGTAAGATCCTCTGGAGTATAATAATGCTGTTTTACAAGAGCGAGTATGCCCTGGGGCGTCCTTGTATCTGACATCACAGAAAAGACCTCATCTGTAAGAACCTCATGCTTTAACCCATCGATCAGCCGTCTCTGTTCATCCTCTTTTAAAAAGCTTTCCGAAACAAATACGCTGTCAATTAACTCCGGCGGAATCTCTTTAAATATGCGAAGACCTTCTGTTACGAATAATCCGCTGTCATTTCTGGCTTTTGCTTTCTTTATCAGGTTCATCACCTGTTTTACTTTCCCATTGGCACTGCTGGTTATCATATGGTACCTCTCTTTATAAATTTTCCAGTTCTAAAAGCCATAAGCGGCTTACTGCATCACTAGGCATACGCAAATCCCCTCTTGGAGATACGGCCACAGAACCTACCTTTGGTCCATCAGGCATACAGGAACGTTTAAACTGCTGACTGAAAAATCTTCTGTAAAATACCTTCAGCCACTCTAAAATAACTTCCGGCTCGTATTGTTTTTCAAAGGCAACAAGTGCCATACGGTATACCTTTAAAGGCCTTGTTCCAAATCTTAAAATCTGATAGAGAAAGAAATCATGGAGTTCGTATGGCCCCACAAGGTCTTCTGTCTTCTGAGCGATCTTTCCATCCTTTGGTGGCAGCAGCTCGGGACTTACCGGCGTATCCAGAACATCGAGAAGCACTTCCTTTAAAGCTTCCTCCTCACAGGCATCGGCATAGTAACGAACCAGATGGCGTACCAAAGTCTTTGGAACCGATGAATTGACTCCGTACATGGACATATGGTCTCCGTTGTAAGTGGCCCAGCCAAGAGCCAGCTCAGACATATCTCCGGTACCGATCACAAGGCCTCCTAAGCGGTTGGCCAAATCCATCAGGATCTGAGTTCGTTCTCTGGCCTGGGAATTTTCATAAGTGACATCGTGCTGATTGGGGTCATGTCCGATATCACGGAAATGGATGGATACCGCTTCCCTGATATTAACTTCCGTTAATTCTGCCTCCAGTTTTTCCGTCAGAATGCAGGCATTCTGATACGTACGGTCTGTGGTGCCAAAACAGGGCATGGTCACTGCGTGAATGCGATTCCTTGGGATCTCAAGCATATCAAAGGCCCGGGCAGTCACTAAAAGAGCAAGGGTGGAATCAAGACCTCCGGAAATACCAATTACGGCATCCTTACAGCCTGTGTGTGCCAGCCTCTTTTTTAATCCCATCGCCTGTATGGAAAGGATCTCTTCGCATCTGCGGTTTCGCTCTGCCTCGCCATCGGGAACAAAAGGTCTTGGATCAATCCTTCTTTTTAAATCCAGGTCTACCTGTTTCATGGAAAATGGAATCACCAGATAATTTTCTCTGTCGGGCGCCGGAAACGTAGTCATTCGTCTCCTCTCATGAATAATCCGTTCCAGATCCATATCTGCATAAATAGTCTCATTGCCAAAACGTTTTGATTCTGCAAGCAATAGTCCATTCTCAGCAATTAAGTTCTGTCCCCCGAATACAAGATCCTGGGTGGACTCTCCTTCGCCTGCATTGGCATAGATATAGCCGCAGACCAGACTGGCAGAATGGCCTGTAATCAAGCTTCTTCGATAAAGGTCTTTTCCAGTTGTCTCATCACTTGCAGAGCAGTTTACAATAACGGTTGCTCCCGCAACTGCATGGCGGATAGAAGGCGGATTAGGCACCCACGCATCTTCACAGATCTCTGCTCCGATTAAAAGACCTGGGATGTCTTTGCAGGCAAAAAGCAGGTCTGTACCCATGGGAATCTCATATCCCTCCCAGTTTATCATAACAGTTTTTTTGTTTCCCGGCTCAAAATACCGCAGTTCATAAAATTCAGAATAATTAGGCAGATTTGTCTTGGGTATCATTCCAAGTATCCTGCCGTTTTGCACTGCAGCCGCCGTATTGTAAAGTTTTCCGTCTCTTTCCCATGGCAGTCCGATAAACGCAAGTAAGTCGCTGCCTTCTGTTTCTTTTACAATCACCTTTAACTCTTCTTTTGCCTTTGCAAGAAGAGCATCCTGCCCGAAAAGGTCTGCACAGGTATAAGCAGTGAGGCAAAGTTCAGGGAACACCATGATTTTTGTATTTCTTTTTACGCCTTCCCTGATAAGCCCCACAATATTTTCTCTATTAAACTGCGGGTCTGCAACTTTCACGTCGGGGGTTGCAGCCGCAACCCTGATATATCCATGTTTCATTGACTTTTTTCTCCTATCTGATCTTCTTTCCCTTTCGGTATCCATTTTGCTTTCAATGCATAGATCCCGTCCATTCCCATGGTGGTAAGCCATGTTATAGGATAACACCACATCACCGCTTCAAAACTGGGGAAAAATGGTACCAGTAAATTAATATATATCATTCGCAGGATACACATGTTTCCCACTCCGATCAACATGGTCACCATAGTTCTTCCGCTTCCCCGGATGCTTCCCATTAAGATCTGGTGTATGGCCATCGTCCAGTAAAACGGAAGCAGAATCAACATGGAGGAGTAGCCATATGCGATCACATCATGATCCGGGGAAAAAACCCTTAAAATACGTTCCGCATTAAAATAAAGAATAATGGAAATAAGAATGGTATAAATCATGCTGATAACAAGACCCTGAAAGACCCCCTGTTTCACCCGTCTGGACTTTTTGGCACCAATATTCTGTCCGGTAAATGTAGTTGCTGCCATACAAAAGCTTTGTAAAGGCAACATGGCAAAACCGTCAATCTTGCTATAGGAACCGAAACCTGCCATGGCAGCTGCACCGAAGCTGTTGACATTGGCCTGAACGATTACGTTGGAAAGGGAAATAATTGACTGTTGTATCCCGCTTGGAATTCCTATTTTTAAAACTCTGGCCATCATGCGCCGATCAATTCTTATTTTGCTCAGTTCCAATCGGTATATATCATCGGTATGAATCAGCGCCCTCACTGTAAGCAGAGCTGATACCCCCTGTGCTGCCACGGTCGCATAACCGACTCCTGCAGTTCCCATCTGAAAGACCACTACAAACACAAGATCCAGAACGATATTAATGACAGAGGAAATGCAAAGAAAGATCAGAGGCCGTTTGGAATCTCCCACAGCCCTTAGTATACCCGAACCCATGTTATATACCAGATTAAACAAAGATCCGCAGAAAAAGATCCGCAGATATGCAACTGCGCCCGGCATAACCGATTCCGGTGTTCCCGTTAAAACGAGTATAATCGGGGATAAGAAAACCCCAAGTATGATCAGCAAAACGCCTCCTACAATGCCAAGTGCCATGGTGGTATGCACAGCCCAATGCAGCTTTTGCTTTTCTCCTGCTCCGTAATACTGGGATATAATTACTCCCGCTCCTGTTCCGATTCCCATAAACATACCGATAATCAAGTTTATCAGGGAATTGCTGGAGCCAACTGCAGCCAGTGCGTCACTGCCGATAAAGTTGCCGACTACGACTGAGTCCACCGTATTATAGAGCTGCTGAAACAGATTTCCAACCAGGAGTGGCAGGGAAAAAGCAAGAAGCTGTCTCCAGATTACGCCTTCTGTCATGATCACCTGAGTTGTATGCATTTTTTTACTCACAAATAATCCTCCTACTTTTTTCCAATCTCCCAATGAATATTAGTATACATCCTTTTTCGACAATTTGGAAGCCGGATAATTTAAGGTTTACTTTTTAATCTCAATCGTGTAAAATATTTTAATATCCTACTAAACAGATAAGAATAATCAGGGGGGATTTACAGTGATGAAATTTTCTACCAAGGGACGTTATGCGCTCCGCATGATGATTGAGTTTGCACTTCGTCCCGGTGAATGCACGAAGATCAACCATGTCGCAGAGCGGCAGGACATATCTGATATCTTGCCAAAGACCCTTCCGAATACACCGTAGGAATGATCCTGCGGCTTGCAGAAGGCAGTCTGGTACCAGTATCCTGTATGGAGGAAGAAATCAACTCCTGCAGCAAAGCAGAGACGTGTGCAAGCATGCTGGTCTGGAAGAAACTGGACAAGGCCATCGCTGATGTGGTAGACAGCATCACACTTGCCGACCTTGTCATAGAGCAGAAACGCCTGGAAGGAATCGAAGACTGACCGGTCCCGGTATCAACGCAAAAATCCGTTGGATTGCAGCAGCAAAACTGCTCTGCAATCCAACGGATTTTTTAATTTATCTGTTAGATCCGGTCCGCTATCTCTTCAAATAAACGGGCCTTATCACGAAAATACTCTCTTGCAAATTCATCGGCTTCCTGCAGCGCTTCTTCCAGTGTCCCTGACCTAAGTTCTACGGACACCGCTTCAATCCCAGCTTCTATCACAAGGATAAAAACTCCGTCTCCATGTGTCTGCATCTGCAGGCTGATATAGTGATGTTCTGCTTCAATACTTTTTCTGGCTGCTGCTCCCCCATCTCCAAACAGGACCCACGTATTCTCATATTCCATCTGCTATACCCCTTTCTGTCTAAAACGTCAAAAGATTCTGTATTATTATAACACAGAATCTTTTGACTGACTACAGTTTATCAACAAGGGGTGCTCTCTGCAAATATACGAATATCAGAAGCATTGGTAATCTTCTGAATCAGACCATCCTTTACCAATACAAGAGTAGGGGCCTGCATAATTCCCAGTTTATGAGCCAGTTCTGCGTTCTCTTCTGCATCTACCGTTTCATAATCCACATTCTTAAGAAACTGCTTTGCCAGCTTGCAGTTGGGGCAGGTTTTCGTGGTAAACAGATAAGCACCTGCCGGCATCTCCAATTTCTTATCTGTTCCTTTTTCTGCCTTCTGTTCCTGACTGCCATTTTTCAAAACGGAACTGGAAATATTGTAGGTAGTACGGTTTTTATACTCCTGGGTCTTTCCCTCATTCCAGTTTTGTACCGGGCGGTAATAACCGGTAATTCGGCTGTAAACCTCCGCTTTCCTGCCGCAATTCGGGCAGACATGATGTTCTCCTGCCAGGTATCCATGGTCCGCACAGATGGAATAGGTGGGAGACAGGGTGTAATAAGGCAGTTTATAATGGTCGGCAATGGTCTTAACCAGTTTGGCTGCTGCTGCCCAGTCAGGCAGCTTTTCGCCCAGGAATGCATGGAATACAGTTCCAGAGGTATAAAGCGTCTGAAGATCATCCTGAATATCCAGCGCATCAAAAATATCGTTTGTGGAATCCACCGGTAGATGGGAGCTGTTGGTATAGTAAGGCGTATCTCCCTCATGACCAGCTGTCTTAATGTCTGGATAGTACTTCCTGTCGTGTTTGGCAAGACGATAGGTGGTGGATTCTGCAGGAGTCGCTTCCAGATTGTAAAGATCTCCATACGTCTCCTGATAGTCGGAAAGCCGTTCCCGCATATAATTTAAAACAGCTTTTGTAAACTGCTGTGTCTTTGCATCAGTTAGGTCTTTTCCCAGCCATTTGGCGTTTAAACCAACCTCATTCATACCGATCAGTCCAATGGTGGAAAAATGATTCTCAAAGCTTCCCAGATAACGTCTTGTATAAGGATACAACCCCTGATCCAAAAGCTTTGTAATAACTTCTCTCTTGGTCTTTAGTGATCTGGCTGATACATCCATCATACGGTTAAGGCGTTTATAAAAATCTGCTTCATCTTTTGCTAAATAGGCAATTCTTGGCATATTAATGGTTACCACTCCAACCGATCCTGTACTTTCTCCTGATCCAAAGAAACCTCCGGTCTTTCTTCTTAACTCTCTTAAATCCAGTCTGAGACGGCAGCACATGCTTCTTACATCGCTGGGCTCCATATCGCTGTTGATATAATTGGAAAAGTAAGGAGTTCCATATTTGGAGGTCATTTCAAATAACAGGCGGTTGTTTTCTGTGTCACTCCAGTCAAAGTCTTTGGTAATGGAATAAGTGGGGATTGGATACTGAAAGCCTCTTCCGTTGGCATCTCCCTCAATCATGGTCTCAATAAATGCCTTATTTACCATATCCATCTCTTTTTTGCAGTCTTTATATTTAAAAGCCATCTCTTTTCCACCTACAATGGCGTTTAATTCTGCCATATCCGGCGGAACAGTCCAGTCCAGAGTAATATTGGAAAATGGCGCCTGGGTTCCCCAGCGGCTGGGTGTATTCACACCATAAATAAAGGACTCAATACACTTTTTTACTTCCGGATAGGACAACTGGTCGCTCTTTACAAAGGGTGCCAGATAGGTGTCAAAAGAGGAAAATGCCTGAGCCCCAGCCCATTCATTCTGCATAATGCCAAGAAAGTTAACCATCTGGTTGCAAAGTACGGATAAATGCTTTGCCGGAGAAGAGGTGATTTTTCCCGAAATTCCTCCTAACCCATCTAAAAGCAGCTGCTTTAATGACCAGCCCGCACAGTAACCGGTAAGCATAGACAAATCATGGATATGTATATCTGCATTCCTGTGTGCCTCTGCAATCTCGTGATCATAGATCTCTGACAGCCAGTAATTTGCCGTTACTGCACCGGAATTACTTAAGATCAGCCCTCCTACGGAGTAAGTAACCGTTGAGTTCTCTTTCACACGCCAGTCCTCAACCTTTACATAGCTGTTCACCACGTCTTTATAATCCAAAATGGTGTTCTTCATGTTCCGTATCTTTTCCCGTTGTTTTCTATATAATATGTAGGCCTTGGCCACATCTGTATATCCCGCATGTTCCAGTACATGTTCCACACTGTCCTGGACCTGTTCCACTGTAATCTTTCCTTCATTCATTTTCTCCTGAAAATCTGCCGTCACACGCAGAGACAGAAGCTCTAAAATTTCGTTGTTGTACTCCTTTCCAGTTGCCTTAAATGCTTTCTTAATGGCTTCTGTGATCTTACCCAGACTAAATTCAGCTTCTTCCCCATCTCTTTTCACTACCTGGATCATTAACCTTTACTCCTTTCGCAAAAACCGATACGACTTTTTTACATACAGATGTATTATAACAGAACAAAAAGCAAAACACAATATGTAGATTTTGTTTTTGTCCAAAATTCTACATATTGTGTTTTTATCATTCGTCGACAATATCCCGGTTTTCTGCCAGACCTGCGAATAATTCAGCCGGTACATAGGCGTTCACCAGTATTCCATCTTCCTGATATTCTTCTTTTAAAAGTTGACCGTATTTACGGATCTGCTGGATCTTTCCTGCATCTTTATAGGAATAGACTTTCTCTAAATAAATCCTTCTGCTTCTGAGTATCGATTCCAAAAGGTTTTGCAGTTCATCAAGCCCTTCTCCTGTACGTGCGGAGATGCGTACCTGATAATCCGATGAGAAGTCCTTAAGCGTGGCATCGGTCACAGCAGCATCGATCTTATTAAATACCGTTACCATCACCTTGTCTACGACACCAAGCTCCCGTAAGGTCTCATAAACTACATGCATGTGAACATCCATCTGTGGATTGGAGCAGTCCACCACATGAAGAATAATATCACTGTATTTGGCCTCTTCCAGGGTACTTTTAAATGCTTCGATCAGATGATGTGGCAGTTTCCTTATAAACCCAACCGTATCCGTCAAAAGAATCTGCTGACCGCCCGGCAGGCTTAAATTCCTGGTAGTGGGGTCCAGTGTTGCAAACAGCTTGTCCTCAGCGAGAATCCCCGCTCCGGTCAAATGGTTTAACAGTGTGGATTTGCCCGCATTGGTATAACCTACGATAGCAGCTACTGGCATATGATTTTTATCTCTCTGCTGTCTTGCCACTTCTCTGTGACGCTTTACTTCATCTAAATCTGCTTTTAGGAAACCGATCCGGTCATGAATCAGTCTTCGGTCCATCTCAAGCTTCTTCTCACCCGGTCCTCTTGTTCCAATTCCTCCGCCCAGCCTTGATAAGGAACTTCTAAGTCCAACCAGTCTTGCTGAACGGTATTTTAACTGGGCAAGCTCCACCTGTATCTTTCCTTCTCTTGTGGTAGCTCTGGCTGCAAATATATCGAGAATGACCATAGTCCGGTCCATCACCTTAATCTGCAAAGCATCCTCTAAATTACGCATCTGGGCAGGCGAAAGCTCATCATCGCACACCACTCCCGTTGCCCCAAGCTCAAAAATTCTTTCCCGGATTTCTTCGATCTTACCTTTTCCAAGATAAGTTCCCGGATGAATCCTTTCCCGGTTCTGAATGACCTTATCCACAGTCACGGCCCCTGCTGTCCTAACTAGTTCTTCCAGCTCATCTAAGGATGCGCTCACATCAGTGCCGTCACCCGTGTTCACTGCTGTTAATATAACTTTTTCTTCTATTTCTTTTAACTCTATCAGTTCTGCCATTCCTTCTCCAACCTATCTTGACTCCAAAAATGTGATTTCCCGTTGTGCTTCCTCATCCGCTCCATGTACCGAAACATATTGCTCCATGGTATCCAGAGCTTTCTTAAACTCTCCCTTTCGCTCATAAACCACAGCGATGTTAAACAACAGCTCCGGTACGTTCGATGCTTCCGGTGCTGATAACCCCTTTTGAAACGCCTCCAGTGCTCCATCCCAGTCCTTCTGGGCCATCTTGCATAGCCCCATCTGGTTGTAGAGCATAGAACCTGACTCACCGCTTGCCTCTGCGCTTTCATAAAGAGTCATGGCATCCGATGGAGATCCTGCTTTTTCCATGGCTGCACCTGCTGCCATAAGAGCATTCATTCTGCCCGGGGCTTTGCTATCCGGATCAAGTTCTTTGCTTCGATTGTAATCCGCTATGGCGCCGTCATAATCTCCTGCACCCGCTTTCGAAGCACTCCGCATATTCAAGTACTCCGGCTTTTCTCCATCAAGCTTAATTAAAATGTCATAGGTACCGACTGCTGCCTGATAATCATCGGAAAGATACTCCGCTTCGGCCCTGTATTTTAATACATCCATATCAAATTTCCCGACCAGGCCCTTTTTTGTATCAATGGCCTGGTCAAATGACTGTATGGCGTCCTTGTAATTTCCTTCACCCAGAGCCTTAATTCCATCGTCCCGGTAAGTATACCGGTTCTCTTTTTTGCCGCAGCCGGCTGACATGGCAAGAATCAGAATAAGAACAATTAAAAGCGTACCATATCCGGTTTTTCTTTTCATTATAATATCTCCAACTTTTAACAAATCTATAAATGTTATTGTAATCCAGTGCTGCCGTGTCCGCCTCTGTCTTCATGATTTAAAGAATCAACCGCCTCAAAGCAGATGGCAGGCTGATGCTCTGTAATACGAAACTGGCAGATCCGGTCATTGACATGAATCACGGTATCCCTAAGTGCATATGCAGGGAAAAACCACTGGTCATTGTCTCCGCAGTAAGTTTCATCAATAATTCCCATACTGTTGGTCTGAATAATACCGTAATTTTTAAATGTACTACTTCTTGGAACCACATGGGCTTCATAGCCGGCAGGAAGTTCCATGGCAATACCAAGAGGAATCAGTTTAAATTCACCGGCTTTTAACTCCACTTCCTTCGCAGCCCTTAAATCAATCCAGTCGGATTTGCCATCTATGTATCTCAGTCTTTCTATTTCATCTGTAAAGTATTTAATTTTAATGTTTGCTGTCACTCTATGTCCTCCTGCTGTCTGTCGCCGTTTTCTTCCTTAGCAAGCAATACTCCGCTTCCGGAAAGTTCTTCCTCCACCTCCATACGAATCTCCGCTGCTACCAAAGGATCTGCAGCCGGTAAATTCTGAGTGGAACCAATGCCAAATCTTCTTAAAAATTCTTCTGTTGTTGCAAAAAGTGCCGGGCGTCCCGGGGCGTCCAGCCTTCCCACTTCGTACACCAGATTATATTCCACCAGCTTGTTTACCGCATGGTCTGATTTTACTCCGCGGATCTTCTCTATCTCAAGCTTTGTAACAGGCTGTTTGTATGCGATGATGGAAAGTGTCTCCAGAACCACTTCCGATAATACCTGTTTTTTCGGAGCACAGGCAACACGGATTAAATTCTCATAGTATTCAGAGCGGGTGCACATCTGATAGCTGTTCTCCAGGGCAATGATCTGCATTCCCTTTTTCCCAGCCTCATAACGCTTCATCAGACGAAGCACTGCCTCTTTCGCAGTCTCCTCATCCTGATCGATGGCCGCAGCCAGCCTGCCAAGCTCCACCGAATTCCCCATGGTAAAAAGAACTGCCTCAATGACCGCTTCCCACTTTTTTTCTTCTTTCGCGTTCTTTCCTGACCCGTCTGCTGTCAGAGTTTCTTTATCCATTGACTTTTTCTTCCTCTCCCAGATCCGAAAAATCCAGTTCCCCTTCCTCGCCTTCCGGTTCCAGGGTTTCAATCATCATATCATCAAATAAATGCTCCTGGGTCAGAGCGATCTTGCCGATCTTCATGAGCTCCAGAAGCGCTAAAAAAGTGACCACTACTTCAATCTTGTCAGACTGCCCCTCAAGTATCTTACGAAAGGAAAACTTTCGGTTTTGTCTGGCAAAATCCATAACCGATTTTATCTTATCTTCCAGACTCACTGCTTCCTTACGGATGTTGCCAAACCGGCTTCTGATGGGATCCACCCGGTCCTCCGTCCGCTTTGTCACCGCACGAAAAATTTCCTGCAGCTTTGCCAGTGTAAGTCCGTCAAGGAGCTTGTCCAAATCAACGGGCGGCTCATACTTTGCCACCTGTGCAGGTACGGTAGGAATCTTGAAAAACAGGCGGTCTGCCCCTACCTCCCGATCTTTTAACTCCGACGCCATGTATTTAAAGTATTTGTATTCCAGAAGTCTGGCAACAAGCTCTGCTCTTGGGTCCTCTTCCTCCCCGTCTTCATTGACCTCTTTGGGAAGAAGCATGCGGGCTTTAATGTCGATCAGCGTTGCCGCCATGACTAAGAATTCACTGACAATATTTAAATCCTCTGTTTCCATGTGTTTCATGTAATCTAAATACTGTTCCGTAATTGTCACAATGGGAATGTCATAGATATTCACTTTGTTTTTATCAATCAAGTGAAGAAGCAGATCAAGCGGTCCTTCAAAATTATCCAGTTTATAAGAGATTCCCATATATTCCTCCAAAGCAAATTAAAACATGCTAAAAAGTAGTATACCAAATTAAGACCGATCTGTAAATATATGGAAGATTCAATTTGAGGATTTAGGCTTTAAATCCACCACTACCAGCTGAGGTTTGTTATTCAGCCGTACATTAATGGAGTGGGTGCCCAGGCCTCTGCTTACAATCATATATTTCTCATCTTTCTGAAACGTCCCTGCACAACAGGGATTAAAAAACTGATACTGTGGGGTCATGACTCCTCCCAGAAACGGAAGACGAATGGTTCCCCCGTGAAAATGTCCGGAAAGGGTTAAGTCTGCCCCCCAATCCCGATATGTGTTAAAATAAAGGGGGGAATGGGACAGGAGTATCTGAAACCGTTCCTCCGATGCTTTCCCTGCTTTTTGTTCCAGTTCTTCCGGGAGAAGGCGTTCAGGCCGAAAATCCTTATAACACCCTTCCTTTAAATCAACGCCTGTAATCGCAATATCCTTCCGGTATAATTCCGTCCGGTCGCTTAATACAATCACTCCAAGCTTTTTTAAACTGTCTACATACGCATCATACTGATCTCCATAGACCAGACGTTCCCGGTCCATCCGGTTTTCATGATTCCCGTTTCCGTAAAAAACCGGGTAGCGGGAGGTCAGCCTCTCCATCAGTTTTAAACTGACGACCGTATCTGCAGTCTTTTTTACAACCATCATATCACCGCCGACAAGCACCACATCCGGATTCACATGATCAATCGCCTTAAGAAGTCTCTCATTGTCTTCTCCAAAGCAATGATTGTGAAGGTCCGAAAGGAATATAAGCCTTAAGTTTTTTCCGATCTTACTGCTTTCTAAAACAGTTCTCTCTACAGAAAGCTGTTCTCTCTCGTATTCAGAACGCAGCAACGATACTGCGCCTGCAGCAGCACAAAAAACTCCGGCGGCAAACCACATTTGTTTATACCTCATTCTTCTCTCATTCCTTCTTTTGCTGTCCTTTCATCATACAATGAAGAACCTGTCCCCGTCAAGTAAAAGGCTTTCTCATTTGCCTAACCCTTTCGTATAATAAAAACCAATTATGGATAATATGCAATACTGGATAATCACGGTTTAATAAGAGTGTGAGGTGACTAACTATGATTGTTTATGACAGACTATGGGAAACCATGAAAAAGAAAAACGTCAGCCAGTATCATCTGATCAAATACTGCAAGGTCAGCGCTGGGCAAATCGGACGGCTTAAGAAAAACAATTTCGTATCTACTCATACGATTGACATGCTGTGCAAAATATTAGACTGCAGCGTGGAAGAAATTATGGAATATCAAACCGATATTTGCGAGGCAACAAACATAACCTGTGGTACTGACACTGAGGAAAATAAATAACAGCTTTTCCTCCAGAGGAGTTGACATAGAAAAAGAGCCATCGGGCTCTTTTTTTATGCTTCCTCTTACGAAATCCAGACACCAGACGCATCTAAGCGGTATCCATCAGGTGTCACCGTATCCTTTAACATTGCACCGTCACTGCCAAGATAATACCACTTTTCATTGGTTTTCACCCAGTAATTACATGCCATGGCTCCATCTGTACGGTAATAGAACCACGTTCCTCCAGACTGCACCCAGCCGGTGGAAGCATTGGTATTTACACGACTGCTGCCTGCTCCCTTTATGGCAAAGCCATAATCAAGAAGAGCTTTGGTATCGTCATAATGGGTTGACTTGCTCTTCATTATAACTACAATTAAACGGGATCCATCCTTTTGTGCATAGGTAACCAGAGTATTGCCTGCCAGGGATGTAAAACCCGTCTTTCCGCCCATCACTCCGGGATAATAACGGGAGTCCGAAGAATTGATCATCTTATGTCCCATGGTTACAGTTCTGGCGCCCGCTTTCTTAGTGGCCGGAATCTGATAGCGTACCGTGGAGCACACCTTCTGGACTACATTATTATTAAAGGCAGCTCTTGCAATCCGTGCCATGTCATGAGGCGTTGTGTAATGATTGGAATTATTAAGACCATTGGGATTGACAAAATTTGTATTGGTACAGCCAAGTTCCTTTGCTTTGGCATTCATAAGCTGGGAAAAAGAACTGACGCTGCCGGATACATGTTCCGCCAGGCCGTTGGCTACATCATTGGCGGACTTTAACATAAGACCATAGAGACATTGTTCTACAGTCAGCTTATCGCCTTCCGCCATATTTAAAGTCACGGCTCCAGCTTCCAGATTGGTGGTTGCAGTTTTGGAAAAGGTAACCGTGTCTGTAAGGCTGGTTCGTTCTGCCACCAAAAGCGCTGTCATAAGCTTGGTGATACTGGCCGGATAATACTTTGCCTCACTGTTTTTGGAATAAAGGAGTGCTCCTGTATCGGCATCCATTAACACTGCTCCCTCTGAAGAGATCTGGGGCACGCCTACTGTGGAAGTCTCTGTGGATTTCTCTGTGGATTTCTCTGTGGAAGTCGTTGTAGAAGCCTCTGTGGATTTCTGGCTGTCTAAGGGTTTGTCTGCCTGCCCGCTTTTAACTGCACCCGGTCCATCTGCTGCCTGTGTCTCTTTTACAGAACCTGGAAAGGGCTGAACCGTAGGCACTTCCGTTGCATAAGAAATGCTTGATGCAAACATGGTAAAGCCGATGATAAGACTGATTAATCTGCAAGTTTTTTTTGTCATAGCCTATTGTCTCCTGTATCTTACTGCCTGTTTTTTCTTCCATCAGTATACCATATAATCCAGTAATTGCTGCTTAAAATTTTCTTACAATCAAAAAAAATGCACCACCCATGAAAGTGATGCATTGTCTAAAAGTGCCTGTATTAATCTTCTTTTTCCAACTCTTCCAGTCTGTCCATGGCAATATTTAAAATTTCCGCATGGTCAAACGCCAGTTTATCCTGGTCAAGCATGTCAATTGCGGGTAGAAGTTCAATATCAATCTCTCTCTTCCACATCATGCCATCCCGTTCAAAGGATTCTGTAATCCGGTAGCTGATAAAAATATGTTCGTCCTCATTCTCAATGGTCAGCGCATAAGTAGCTCCATTTTCAAGGTCTGAAAGCTTCTTTTTCTTTACTTCAAACCAACACGCCTTGTCGGCATCATCACCGGCTTGTAGAGTTAACTGATCCTTAGGTACAGCCGCTAAGTAAGAAACGGAAATCACTCTGGTCCTGGGATCTCTTTTTACGCTTCCCCAGGTATAAAGCTGTTCCATGTAGATTCCTTTTAATCCGGTTTCTTCGAACAGTTCTCTTGCGGCCGCTTCTTCCAGGGATTCATCCAGGTTCACAAATCCTCCGGGAATCGCCCACTGACCGATACAAGGATGGTTTTTCCGTTTAATGAGAAGAATATCTGTCGTTGACTCTTCCTGGTCATATGCAAAAATCAGCATATCCACTGTTACCGACGGGCGTTCATAATCTCCCGGACGGTATTGTAAAAGAAACTCTTTTTCCGTCAGCCCTTCTTCATTCTTTCGTTCCATTCTGCCCTTCTTCCTACCAGTTTTTAAAATACAATGGACTGAAGCGCTCCAAGAACGCCTGCACTGGCAAGTCCCATAATAATTCCTGCCATTACAACGCCTCCCATTACAGCTAAAATACTGGATTTAAAATCAATATCAAGCAGGCTGGCTGCCAATGTGCCAGTCCAGGCACCGGTGCCTGGAAGCGGGATTCCAACAAATATCAATAGAGCAATGAACAATCCCCTTCCGGCTTTCGCCTGCAGTTTTTCTCCGCCGTGTTTTCCTTTTTCCAGACACCATGTAAAGAAGCCGCCAATTACCGGCTTATCTACTCCCCACTCGAGAACCTTTCTGGCAAACAGATAGATAATGGGTACCGGAAGCATGTTTCCAATTATCGCAATAATATAGGACTGAAACAAAGGCAGTCCCACCACTGCAGAATAGGGAATCGCTCCTCTTAGTTCTATAAGCGGAACCATGGAAATAAAAAACACTGTTATATATTTTTGTAACATCATTCATTCCTTTCACAATAAAAGTCTGCCTTTATACTATACACAAAGATGGACAGTCTATCAACTATTTTATAAAAAGATTATATTTGCATACATGATTCCAAACCTTTACTGAATAAAATATTAACATTTATGAAATACTATTGTACTGACAAAACGAGTGTGATATAATCCTCAAAAGTTGATTGTATAATCCCACGCATTAGTCTAAGAAGGGTGTCTTTTTATGAATATCAAACAGTTTTTAATCAAGTACAGGCATGTCTGGATTCTCAGCTACGCCTTCATTTATGTGCCATGGTTTGTATACCTTGAAAAAACAGTGACAAACAACTACCACATCATGCATATAGCAATTGATGACTATATCCCATTTAATGAATATTTTATTATTCCTTACCTGATGTGGTTTGGTTATGTGGCCGTCTCAGTCGCTTATTTTTTCTTTCAGGATGTGAAAGAATATTACAGACTTTGCACCATGCTGTTTACAGGAATGACCATAAGTCTGGTAATCTGTACCGTCTTTCCAAATGGAACGGATTTCAGACCGATTGTTGACTCCAATAAGAATATTTGTGCTACAATCGTTAATCTTCTTTACTCTGCAGATACCTGTACCAACGTATTTCCAAGTATCCATGTGTATAATTCCATCTGTGTGCACATTGCCATCTGCCGAAGCGAACGTCTGAAAAGTTACAAACTGCTAAAAACAGGATCTCTCATTTTAATGATTTTAATCTGTCTGGCAACTGTATTCTTAAAGCAGCACTCTGCTTTTGACGGACTTGGCTCCATCGCTATGGCGTATATCATGTATCAGTTTGTTTATTCTGATTCCCTTGTTCCTAACAGAAAAAAGGTGTCAGAAAAAGTAATCAGTTAAAAAAAGGCCTTCCCCAGCTGGGGGAGGTCTTTTCTCATCCGATTCTAATTAAATCCAAAAAATTTCTGAGTCATCTTATAAATGGCGATGGGGAATTTCATTCCGCCTTTACCAGGCAAATTGACTCCCTGTCCTAAGAATCCGTAACGAAGCCTTAGATAGAGCTTTAAGTCCTGTTTTCGCAGACTCTGCCACAATTCGTTCTTTTTCTCCATATTTTCCTCTGTTCCGGACTTAATGGCAAGTATGGAGGTAATGACCATCATAATCTCTAAATACCGCACCATATAACGCCGAAGCTTGTGCTGTTTAATCTTCATCACGTCGTAATAGGAAAGCATCAGCTTTGTCACTCGGATCTGCTGGTCAATTCGTCCGATCATAACCTGTTCATTGACAGACTGATCATCTCTGCCTATGAAATAACGGTAAAAATTCACATTTAAATAATACAGGGTTTTCACATGAGGAAGGGGCTGATAAACAAAAATATTATCTACATAAAAAGTATGCTTGGGCAATTCCAGACCGCATTGTTTTAAAAGCTCTGTCCTGTAAATGACAGAATGCATAAGAATGTATTGTCCCAGAATAAAAACCTTCACATTGTCCCAGTCAATCAGCTGGTTCTCTGGAAGTGCAGTCCGGTAATTCATTACTTTTTTACGATTGGAACCCTGCTTTTCGTAAACAAAATTACTTACCAGCATGTCAAGCGTCTTCTCGCCGAAAACAAAACGTCTAAGGGTATTAAGGATTTCCATGTAAGCGGATTCATCCACCCAGTCATCACTGTCCACTACCTTAAAATAAATTCCGTTAGCATTCCTTAATCCTGCATTAACTGCTTCTCCATGCCCGCCATTCTCCTGATGGATCGCCCTGCAGATTCCCGGATAGTTCCGTTCATATTCATCTGCAATTTCGGCTGTACGGTCTTTGGTGGAACCGTCATCTACAATAAGGATCTCAACCTCATCTCCGCCTGGCAGCAGGGACTCGATGCAGTGCCTCATATAGGATTCTGAATTATAACATGGAATTGCTACAGATAAGAGTTTCACACAATATCCTCCTTTAGGTTGTTTTTCCAATAAATACGGACAATACATAATACAGTCACAACGACTGATAAAGCTACGACAGCTACAGTTATTGCAGCATGTTCCTTTTGAAACAGAAGACCGGATAGTTCCGTGTTCGTTATGAAGAGCGAAAGTAAATTAGCCGAGATGTGAAGCATAAAGGGTGCCGACAGGGCTTTTGTTCTCTCATAAAGCCACGCCGCAGCAAGGCCAATGATAAAAGCATAGACACCCTGAGGAAGATTTCCATGATAAAGACCAAATAAGCCGGCTGATACCACAGCCGATAGCCCAAAAGAGAACTTATCCCGGAGGGAAGCAAACATCATCCCTCGAAATATCAGTTCCTCCGCAGCCGGAATGATAAACCCGGATGCCAGCAACTGAAGCGCAAACGGAGGGGAATAAAGGGCATTGGCCGCTTCCTGATATGCCTTTGATATTCTGGTCAGTCCCATAACTTCCACAACCGAATTACCCAGAATGCAAAGAGCCGCGCCAAGCAGCCAGATGGAAACAAGACTGTTAGAAGGTTTAAGACTCTCTGTCATAGAATAATCTCTATTTTTCTGATCATAAAAATAGACCCACAGCAAAACCGGAATATTCAGTGCTGCAGATAATCCCGTAGCCATAAGCGGATCCAAAGGCACCGCCAAATACAGGAACGTGGTGGCTAACGTATAGGTAAATAAGGGAAGAATCAGATGCAGAATGATTGCTATCATAAGTACCTGTCCTTTCATTTTCTGTATCTTCTTAAACATTATACCACCTGAATTCAGGATATTCACTTAATTTTTTTAAAATTATTTCTAAAATCCCTTGAAATATTTCCTCATATTCCAGGATGCCCGAAAGCGGTTGCTTTTTTTATCTGCTAATAATATAATGTCTTTATAATTTCTGATTAAAACTACATGAAACTGAGAGGAAATGATATGGCAAAAAAACGAATTGTGATAGCTTTGGGACACCATGCTTTAGGAACAAACCTTCCGGAACAGAAGACAGCAGTTGCCAGGACTGCCAAAGTAATTGCAGACTTTATTCAGTCCGGCTGGCAGGTGGCCGTTACTCACAGCAATGCTCCCCAGGTTGGAATGATCCATACTGCAATGAATGAATTCGGAAAACAGCATGACGGTTACACCTCCGCTCCCATGTCTGTCTGTTCTGCCATGAGCCAGGGCTACATCGGCTATGACTTACAAAACGGAATCCGTGGAGAACTTATGACACGGGGTATCTATAAATCTGTGGCTACGATTTTAACCCAGATGATGGTAAACCCATATGACGAGGCTTTCTATACACCCATGAAGCCCATTGGCCGTTTCATGTCTGCAGAGGAAGCAAAGGAAGAAGAGGAAAAGGGAAACTATGTGGAAGAGGTGAAAGGCAAGGGCTTTCGCAGAGTAGTCGCTTCCCCGAAGCCCGTTTCCATCGTTGAAATTGATATCATAAAGGCCGTTATGGATGCAGATCAGATTGTGATTGCCTGCGGAGGCGGCGGAATTCCTGTTATGGAGCAGGGCTGCTACTTAAAAGGCGCCAGTGCTGTTATTGAGAAGGATCGAGCTGCCGGACTGCTGGCAAAAGAAATCGATGCCGACGTGCTGATGATTTTAACAAATGTGGATAACGTAACCTTAAACTTCGGAAAACCAGAAGCCAGCCCCATTGGCCGCATGAGCAAAACTGAGGCTGCCGCTTATATTGAGGACAATCAGTTCGAATCCTCTTCCATGCTTCCAAAGATTGAGGCATCCCTTGATTTCATTGAACATGGAAGAAATCGTAAAGCGATCATTACTTCCCTGGAAAAAGCGGAAGAAAGCCTAGATGAAAAAGCAGGTACCGTTATAACAGAAGCATAAATTTGAAAAAGGACTTTTGCCCGGTTGTAAAAGACGCGGAACAGAAGTCCTTTTTTCGATTACAATACCAGTTCCGTTGAAAAAACCGTCACTGCTTCACCGGTGATTTCTACATTAACCGGATTGCCCCCTTTGATTGTTACCGTAACGGACATCTTTCCCTTACGCCCAATGGCTTCTCCTTGTACCGCTTCAAAGCAAAATTCTTCGTCATCCTTACCAAACAGTCCATACGTAACGAAGTAAGCGCCTAAAGGACCGTTGGCATTTCCTGTCACCGGATCTTCTGCAATTCCGATAGCAGGCGCGAACATCCTCCCATGGACAAGAGTGGCATCTTCTGGATGAAGGGTAAAAACATAATATCCATTGCAGCCAATCCGGGGGCTGATTTCCGACAGTTTTGTAAGGTCTGGCTTTAAGTCATGGAGCAGATCTAACTCTGTGATACCAATCATTACCTTGGAGTGACCAGTTGAGGCGATGGCAATGGGGCAATCCCTTCTGTGTTTTTCTTCTGGAATCCCAAGGGCAGATAAAATTTCCATCTGAATGGGTAAGGACAGCGGCTCTCCCACTTTCACTTCTCCCTGCGTCATAGTGATGGTGTAATTTCCGTCCTCCGACTGGATCTCAACAGGAAGAATTCCTGCCCCGGTTTTCTGTATGACTATTCCGGAGGTCATCCCGCTTTCCAATGCTCTCACATAATGGGCTGCGATTGTGGCATGGCCGCAGATGGGCACTTCGCAAAACGGTGTAAAAAACCGCACATGAACATCATACTCTCCTTCCGATCCGGGAAACAGGAATGCTGTTTCCGAATTGTTTAACTCTCTTGCTATTTTAAGCATCATACTGTCGCTTAATCCCTCCGCATTGGCCACCACTCCTGCCGGGTTTCCGGTGAATCTCTCTCTGGTAAATGAGTCTACCTGATAAACCCTATACGATTTTTTCATGGAAAATCCTCCTGTTTCTGTTTTCTCTATTTTAATTCCACCTGTTCCTCTTGACAAGTAATTACATTTTCGTTATATAATTACACAAAAGATACTAAGTGTCGAAAAAAAATAACTACGAGGCAGAAAAACCATGAAAAACAAAGAAATAAAACCAAAAACCCTGGAATGTCATGTCGAAAAAATGTTTAATATCATCGGCGGAAAATGGTCTTTTCTTATTGTGAAAAATCTTTTTGCGGGTACAAAGCGTTTCGGAGAGCTTCGAATGAGCTTACATGGAATCAGTCCCAAGACGCTGACTGCCTGTCTGCGCTCTTTAGAATCCCATGGCATATTAACAAGAGAAGTCATTCCCACCATACCGCCTGAAGTCCGTTATACACTGACAGAGAAAGGCATGGATTTACAAAACGTCGTCAGTCAGATGAAAATCTGGGGAGAAAAATGGTCTGAGCGTTAATCCTTCCGAATATATTCCCGAAACTCTGTCATATATTGAAACAAACATACATGATGGAGTTTTACTATGAAATGGTTTCACCGATTAAGACTGACGGAAAAAATCAGAACATTTTCCGTTTCCCCTGAAAAGGGAAAGAACGCCCTGATGGCGTTTCTGTTCCTTTTATGCGCCTTTTTTGCCGGGCGCCTGGGGGCTATGCTGACGGAGCACCAGCGTGCCGTGGAAACTGCTGCAGAGGGGAACTGGGGATTAAGCTTCCAGCAGGAAGGGCAGCCTCCCGTGGCCAATGCCACCATGGATTATTTAAAGCAGTATAATGCCTATTATGCTCAAAAAACTCAGGATAAGGTCTTATATCTCACCTTTGACGCCGGATATGAAAATGGGAATACTGCTGCGATTCTGGATGCATTAAAAAAGCACCACGCACCCGCGACCTTTTTCATTGTGGGCAACTACATAGAAACTGCACCGGAGCTGGTCAAACGAATGATAGCGGAAGGGCATGCCGTCGGCAATCACACCTACCATCATCCGGATATGTCGAAAATGAACTCAAAGGAATCCTTTGAAAAAGAGCTTGGAGAATTGGAAACACTGTTTGAGCAGACCACCGGGCAGAAGATGAAAAAGTATTACCGACCGCCTCAGGGCAAATACAGTGAATCCAACTTACAGATGGCAAAGGATATGGGATATAAAACCTTTTTCTGGAGTCTGGCTTACGTTGACTGGTATCAGGATAAACAGCCTACAAAGGAAGAAGCCTTTAAAAAGCTTTTAGGTCGGATTCATCCCGGCGCAATTGTACTTTTACACAGTACTTCCAGTACCAACGCCCAGATCCTTGATGAACTGCTGACCAAGTGGGAAGAAATGGGCTATCAGTTTAAACCGTTAGATCAACTGGTAAATCCATAAAAAAGAAACCGAAGCTCATTGATTGAACTTCGGTTTCTTTTTATGATAAGTTAAAGATTTGCCGCGGCAGAAAGTGCGTCATCAATACATCCTGCCAGGTTTTCCCTTCCCATTGATTCCAAAAAGCCCGCCCGTTCCATCATAGACATGGGCTGCTCATTGACATGGGATAAAATAAGGGTCACCTGCTTCCTCTTTAAATTATGATATAATTTTTCCAAACTCTTTAATGCCGTCGCATCCATAGCCGGAACACTTCTCATACGAAGAATGAGGACTCGTTTCCCCTCTTCTATAATCAGCTGAGAAATCTTCTCTGCAGCGCCGAAAAACATGGGCCCACTCACCTCAAAAACTGCAACATGTTTTGGCACAGGCTTTAGATCTATGGACTCGTTGCTGTCTTCTTCATCTTCTAAATACTTCCAGCTGCTTACTTCCGTTACATCTGCCATACGCTTCATAAATAACAGAGAAGCAAATAAAATCCCGACTGCAATGGCTGTAACCAGATCAAATGCAACGGTAAAGACAAATGTCACAAGAAGCACGGACCAGTCACTTTTGGGCGCTGTCTTCATAATGGAAAGGAAGACTCTCCATTCACTCATGTTATAAGCTACCACAAAAAGAATAGCTGCTATGGCCGGCATGGGAATTAGCGCAGCATAAGGCATTAAAAATACTAAAACCAGAAGAAGCATAACTGCATGAACCATACCTGCAACTGGCGTTCTTCCGCCATTTTTTATGTTTGCAGCGGTTCTTGCAATGGCTCCAGTAGCTGGAATTCCACCAAAAAGAGCGGAGCAGATATTACCGGCACCCTGAGCAACAAGCTCCATGTTGGAATTATGTCTGCTTCCTACCATTCCATCCGCTACAACGCAGGATAATAAAGATTCTACCGCTGCCAGAACTGCTATGGTAATTGCATCCGGCATTACCTGCTTCATCATACTCAAAGAAAATACAGGCAGATGAAATGCAGGCAGATCCGATGATATAGTATATAAATCCCCGATGGTGTTTACAGGAAGATGAAATACTTTCACAAGGCCAGCCGTAAGGATGACTGCAATCAGTGACGGCGGTATGGTCTTAAAAAATTTGGGCCATACAATTAAAACGATGAGCGCTATAAATCCCACCGCAAGAGCCATGGGATTAAGCGTACCAAAGCTGCGTACGATCTCACTCACTTTTCCAAGGGTCTCAATGGGCGCATGCCCAAAGGTAAGTCCCATAAAATCCTTGATCTGTCCGATAAAAATAGTAACTGCAATTCCAGTCGTAAATCCTGTGGTGATGGTAAATGGAATAAAGCGGATCAGGCTTCCCATCCGTAATAATCCCATTATAACCAGAATGACTCCCGCTATAATGGTTGCCATAACCAAACCGTCAAAACCGTTTTTCGCAGCAATACCGGCCACAATGGAGGCAAAGGCGGCGGTAGGACCTGCGATCTGAACCTTACTTCCTCCCAGAAAAGAGATGACTAAACCGGCAATAATGGCAGTGTAAAGCCCCTGCTCCGGAGTAACGCCGCTGGCTAACGCCAGGGCAATGGAAAGCGGAAGGGCAATAATGGCAACAATAATTCCAGAAACGAAGTCTTTAAAAAACTGTTCCTTCGTATAATGCTTCATTGATAAAAAAAACTGGGGTACCAAATCTTTCATTTCTTCATCCTCTGTCTATTATAAAGTTTTTATAAACTTTTTATAATATAACGTTCCCGATAGAAGAAAGCAAGTTTATTTTTCATGTTTGTTAAATAATACAAGAGGATTTATCTTAAACTGTGGGCCGCCAGCACCTCTAAACCTTTTTCATCAAGAAGTTCCACGGCGCCCCTGGTGATCTTCACCAGGTTCTCTCCCTGAAGCATGCGAAGCAGACGGGTTACCACCTCTCTGGCAGTACCTAGGTGACGGGCAATCTGTTCATGAGTAATGGAAAGTTCCTTGGTTTCATTCAGCCTGCACTCTTCCAGTAAAAATGCAGCCAGCCTTCCATCCATCTTTTTGTTCATCACCTGATCCATCAGCCACATCACATCGGAGAATCTCGATGCCATCAGCTCATTGGTAAAGTTTGAAACTATAGCTGACTCTTCCATTAAATCACGGTAGACATCGGCAGGTATTTGAAACACTACCGTATCCTGCTCCGCCTCCACGGTTAAGTCAAACTGAATGTTCTTCACCATGCAGGAACCGGAAAACAAGCAGATATCCCGCTCAAACAATCGGTATAAAGTAAGTTCCCGCCCTTCATCCGATATCGTAAACACTCTTAGCTGACCTTCTGTTACAAGAAGGAAACCACTGCATTCATCGGATTCCCCATGTACCAGCATTCCCTTTTCAAATTTCATTTTTTTTGATTTTGACGACAGCTTCTCTCTCTGTTTATCTGTCAGCTTGTTCCAAAAAGGAAGATATTCTCCCAGTGTCATATTATCAGGCCTCCCTGCAATTATTCATGTGAAAATGATATCTCATCATTGGTATCAAACGATCGAAAGAATTCTTCATACCCCATTATTCCTGATTTTAACTTTTCCGCCATGATAAGAAGATTCGCAGAGCTTACTGCTGCCCCCCTCAAGCCCGAGCGCATGGAAATATGGTTTAATCTGTCCCGAAAGCCTCCCGTAAACTCTCCTGACAGAAAGGCAAAGTGAAATGTTTTCACATCCCTGTGGAAGATCTTCCACCAGCAGTTAGGATTTAGCAGCTCGCTGCGCTCTTTATTTTCTTCTATATAACGATACATCTCATCTGCCTGTTTCATAGGAAGGGAATATCCCTTTCCATATGCTTTATTGTCGATGATCAGTCCATTGTCTTCGTAGTAAATGCAGACATCAGGTTTTCTGGTATCTCCAAGCCTTCCCCCAAGAAAGGAAAGTTCTGCAGTAAGCAGCTGGGCTGTCTGAATCTCGTAATCCCGGTCAGAGGTGCCGTCATAGCCTAAATCTACAAGAATTAAGTACTTATGGTCGATATGTGTTAAATGAGATCGTAAATAATCTTTCAGTATGGACACTTCTGATTTTACCGGAAGGAAAGACTGAAGTATTTCCGGAAATAAAAGTCCCGTAATCTCATCGGTAATACGGTATGAATCTCTGGTCTTTTGAACCTGCAGTCCGATATTTTCCAGACTCTTTAAATCATCAAGAATGGTTTCGGTCTCTTCCTCCAACCCTTTCTGCTTTAAATATTCCTGAATCTGCAAAGGAGTTAAGGCTGATTTTTCCAGGCACTGTATGATATGAGTTCTTCGGTTTCGTAAATATTCCCGGTCTGCTGCCTTGGTGGCCAGCATATCCCACATCACCCGCTTTGGTATCTTCCTGCATCTGGATACTCCAGTTATATGGTTGCATATGGTCCTTCCCTTTAGCGTCAGCTGATAGGACTGGGGAATCACCTCTGTACTCCCCTGCCCCCTGCATACCCCGGGAATCTGTTTTGGTATTTTCTTTACCCAGCCGACCGAAATCAGCCAGCTGCAGATCGTTCTGACGTATTTATCGCTGGTTCCTTCGGTATCCTGAAGCAGCTTTGTCTTTTCTTCTTTTTCTTCTGCAGCGGAAAGACCCTCCACAATCATGGACTGAGGAATCGAAGTAAATCCCGCTTCTCCGATAAATCCAAGCTTTGCACCTATCTCAAATTTAGTCATATGCCCTTCTTTCATCAGAAGGGACAGTACCCTGCATACCGGAGGATAGGAAAGAAGGGCCGTTTTTAATACTTCTTCCTCCTCTTTGCTTCCTTCCACTGCTTCAGCATACTGCATTCCCAAGGCGGATAAGGAGCATTCATCCGCTGCCCTGTCATAATCCAGAAAGCCGATGCTGACCGCCCATCTTAAAAATGAATCTGCCGGCCAGTCGGACTGATACTCTTTTCTCTGCCCGGGAAGTACCGCCTGTATGATGCCGGAACAGGGTGCATTGCTTCTGGTATAGCCTTTTGGTGTACCCTTTCCTTTTAAATGAGTATAGGGAATGCGGATTTCTTCTTGATCCAGTTCTCTTATGAATTCCTCTCGTTTGTCCTCATCCGGAATGAGCCTTGGAATCTTATCCGTTTTCAGCAGCCGGTTTATCCTGGAATCCGGTACAAATACAGATACCACATTTTTTAAATTGTCCAGGGTATAGGCTTCCTGTACCCAGCCAAATGTTCTCTCAGCCACGTTTCATTCCTCACTGTAGTTTTCTAACAGTATAGCATAGCCCTAACAGATAGGCAAAATATTTTGGTCCTATTCTTCCGTCTCTTCTTCGTAAGAACGCCCAGCCGCTATGGGTCTGACTGTGATCCCGTTGATTTCCACATGCTCACTGATCCCGATTACAATACAGGGACGTCCCTCGATCATCCGGTTCTCCACCAGATAGGTTTTATCCGGAGCTACCTTTATGCTTACATCCGTAGTCTTGATTTCAAAGCTTCTTGCATTGACAATATTGGAAGCAAGAAATCCCGGATTTTTCTCCTGCTCATCCTGAGTAAAGCGCTGTTCTAACTCCTCAAGCTTTTCCTGTGATGCGCCGTTGTTCTCCAGAAGCTTCTTCATCTGGTATCTATCAATGGTAAAGGGGGCCGGCTCATCCTTTGTCTCTTCTAACATCTCATTAATGGTATCATGAATGTTTTTTACTGTCTCAAAATCACAGTTTTCTCCAAGCGTTTCCTCGATTATCGTCTGAAAGGTTTCCTTCTGGCTCTTTGCAGTCATTGGAATCACGCAACCTAAGAATTCGTCAATAAGACGCTCTGGCAATAGCTCCGGGTTTTTGGAATAATAAACAAGCCCATGGATGTCAGTATTGCGATCATTAAATGCCGGAAATAAAAAGCCTGTTTCCGGAGCCTCCACAATCCAGTCCCTGTTCCTGTTCTCGATTACATTGGCCTGGGAATTATAACAAAGGCCTGCCTTTGACAGTTTTACCGGACAGATGGTACACTGGATAAATTCATAGACAAAATCAGAGGCATCGTACATCTCAAGCCCATCGGAAGATCTTGCCGGTATATCATAGGCACAGTGAATCAGGATTATGTAGTAGTTTTCACCGTAATCATAGCTTGCTATGACCTTATCGTAAAATTCTTCAATCAGACCATCATCCTTTAACTGGCTGTCCCTCAGTTTTAACAGGAAATTCTGGGTTCCTCCCTCTGCTTCTGTATGAAGGGGGAATTCCATATTCACCAGATTTTTCCCCAGTGTGCCGGAAAGCGCGCTTTTGAAAATGGTAAAGTATTTAAATGCCTCTTCTTCCGGAAGGGAGAGAAAGGCCTCCTTTAGTTCTGTCCGTTTATTCTTTTCTGCGTCTACATAGCAGCCGCATATCCGGCTGATGGTGCAGTTAGCCGGGGTAAAAAGCTTTTTTAATTCGCTTGCTTCTTTCTTGTTCATTGATGATACTCTCCTGTCTTATTGCTGTCTGTTTCCTTGGATATGACCAAAAAGCCCACGGACCAAAGGTCTGTGAGCTTTTTAATTCTATTTATTTCTCTGCTTTCCATAAGCCGTGAAGATTGCAGTACTCATAGGCTGCCACAACCTCATCACCTTCACACATCATGAATTTTGCTGCCGGTTTATCACCGGGGGTTAAGATCTTTCTCTGGTTACCCATCTTTGTTTCCAATACAATCCAGCCAATGAAATGTTCAGGAAGCATGGGATGTTCTACAGAACCAACCGTAACCGTAACGCTCTGGCCATCGATCTCGATAACCGGTACATGTTTTTCAGTCGCTGCGTCTGTGGTATTGGCTTTCATCTCCTGCATGTTGTCTCCGCAACAGGTAATGGTGCCGCCTTTTTCTTCTACAACCGCTACAATATTTCCGCAATGATTACACTTTAAAAACTTCATGTGAATACCCTCCTTTTTCTTATGACTGCTGTGAAATTGCATGGTAATTATACCATAAATCCCACAATCTTACAACACAATCCTCCTCTATCCAATTGACCAGTTTTGGCTCTGATTTTGCAAGTCTGTCATATGACGGTAGATTCCGTCTCTCTTGTAAAGCGCTTTTGGACTGCCCTCTTCTGCCACTCTGCCCTCTTTTAAAACCACTATTTTATCTGCTTGGGCAACCGTTCTCATCCGGTGGGCGATAATGAGAACGGTCTTACTGCGAATCAGATTTGATATGGCGCTCTGTATCAAAGATTCGTTCTCCACATCGAGGGAGGCTGTTGCTTCATCAAGAATGATAATAGGCGCATCCTTTAATAAAGCTCTTGCAATGGACAGCCGCTGCCGCTCTCCTCCGGATAGTGCTGACCCATTCTCACCGATCCTGGTCTGAAAGCCTTCTGGCAGGCGGCTGATAAATTCCATACACTGAGCTGCTCCTGCCGCTTCCATCACCTCTTTGTCCGATGCATCCTTTCTGCCGATCCGGATATTTTCCATGACTGTATTATTAAAAAGCATTACATCCTGAAATACCACAGAGATGTGTTTTAACAGATATTCCGGATCTATCTCTTTTACATCCACGCCTCCAATTGTTACGTTTCCTTTTTCCACATCCCAGAAACGGGCCGCCAGCCTGGCCGCTGTGCTTTTTCCTCCGCCTGAAGGACCGACCAGTGCGGTAACCTGACCCTGTCTGGCGCAAAAGGATACATCCTCCAAAACAGTTTCACTCTGATGATAGGAAAATCCAACATGATCATACACAATGTCATATCCACTGAGTTTACTGACCTCTTCCCCTTCCTGCACCGGCTCCTCTTCAATGGCTCTCATTCGTTCCACCTGCAGCAGAGTGGAATAGACAGCCGATAAATTATTTAAGCATCCGGTGAGAGGACCGTAGATACGGGTGGCCGCAACCATGAACATAAGAAATACCATGAGATCCAACTTTCTTTCCGTCATGAGAAATGCACCGGTAAGAACGGTTGTGGCCATTCCAAGCCGTAATACCATCTGAGAAGCCGTCACGAAGCCACCATTTAAGACCTCCATCCGGACAGTTCCCTTTTCCACTGCAATGATCTTTGAATCTAATTCCTTTAAATAAGCTTCTCTCTGATTATTGGCTTTTATATCCTGAATCGTTTCGATACACTCCTGGATTCCATCGGAGGCTGCCAGTTTCTTCTGTTTTTCCTTCCGTTCCATCCGGTCAATCACGGGTCTGGTCCCCGCCGAAAGCATAAATGCAGCGGGAATTACCCACAAAAGGGCCAGTGCCATTTTAAAGTCCAGAAAAAGCATACCCAGTCCGACAAGGGCGGTGGAAAGCAGGGCACCGATCAGTTCCGGTATAAAGTGGGAAAATGCAGTCTCCATCCAGGCACAGTCTGCCATTATGGTGGTGGTTAAATCTGCCAGATCTCTCTTGCCAAAAAAGGAAAGCGGAATCTTTCTTAATTTTTCTGCCAGCCGAATGCGCAAATTGGCGCTTTCCTGATAGGAGGCAAGAAAGGTCTTATTATACTGAATATATTGAAGTACGAAAATAAGAATTAGAAAAAGAGCGCTCAATCCAATGAATCCAAACAGCCCTATTTTTGTTCCAGCCCCTCCTGTAACAGGCATCAGCAATTTTTGAAGAAAAAGAATCAAAAGAACCATGGGGAAGATAAGTCCCAGGTTTGCCGCTGCACAGGCAAATACTGCTCTCGTAAGATCTTTTCCTCCCTGCTCACTAAGAGCAAACCGCCTCTGTAAATACTTACTCATGATTTTCACCTACTTTCCATGAAACTGAGGTCTGATAATTCTTCCACATAGAAGCGTACAACCCCTGTCTTTGAAGCAGTTCCTCATGACTGCCTTCCTCTTCTATCCTTCCATGGTCCATAACTAAAATCCGATCTGCTCCACGGACAGTGGAAAGGCGGTGGGCAATCATCAGTACTGTTTTTCCTTTTATCAGAGTTTCAAAGGCTTTCTGAATGTGGTATTCATTGTCAGGGTCAGCAAATGCCGTTGCTTCATCAAGAAGAACAATGGGGGCGTTCTTTAACACAGCTCTTGCTATGGCGATTCTCTGGCATTCTCCGCCTGATAAGTAAACGCCTCTGGTGCCGACCACAGTTTCATACCCGTCCGGGAATTTGTCAATGATATCCTGACAACAGGCTGCCTTTACCGCCCGCTCCACATCTTTTCTTGATGCTTCCAGTCTTGCCGCCCGGATATTATTTAGAATGGTATCTTTAAAAAGGTGGCTGTCCTGGAAAACAAAACTGATCTTCTCCATCAGTTTTTCCGTATTCATTTCCCGGATATCAACGCCGCCCACGCAGATACTTCCGCTGTCAACGTCATAAAACCTGGGAATGAGACTGGCTGCTGTGGTCTTTCCTCCTCCTGATGGCCCCACAATTGCCACAGTGGCGCCCTGGGGAATTTTAAATGACACATTTTGCAAAGCGGGTTGCTTTCCCTTTTCATAAGAAAAGGACACATCTTTAAATTCTACAGATGAATCTCCTGGAACGCCGGCATGTTCCGGTTCTTTTAAAGGATGTTCTTCTATAATAAGCATTACTCGCTTTAAGGCATCCTTTGCTTTTAACGTATTCTCACTGGTCCACATGATTTTATCCATCATGGTAACGCAGACAGGTGTGAACAACACATAAAAAAGAATATCCAGAACAACCTTGAGATAAGCAGCACCATAGCCTAAATCCGCAGTCAGAATAAGACCTGCCGGAATGAGGAAAGCAAAAATTCCATTGATGCTGACAGTATAGGCGCACATGGGAATCCGTAAAGAAACGGTATAGTTAACTGCCCAGTTTTTATAACGGAGAATGGCGCCGTAAAAATTTTTAAAGGAAAAAATACTCTGCTGAAATGTTTTTACAACCGGAATTCCTCTCACATATTCCACAGCTTCATTATTCATATCCTCCAGTGCGTTCTGGTACTGCGCCATAGTATTTTCCATGTTTCCCATCATTACGCGGGTTAACACAAAAAGTCCCACTGCCATGGGCAAAAGGCTGATCAGCCCAAACCTCCAGTCAAAAAACAACAGGAGAAACAACACGGCCACAGGTGTCACCATTGCCCCTGCTAAATCGGGAAGCTGATGGGCCAGATAGGTCTCCGTCTGCCCGGCTCCGTCGTCAATGATCCGGCGCAGTTTACCGCTGCCCATACGTTTCACATATCCTACCGGAAGCCTAGTTAAATGATGAAGTGCAACTGTCTTCATATTCCTGGCTGTGCGGAATGCGCACAAATGGGTGCATAAAAGAGCACCGAAATAGATAATCATACTGCTAAGTGCCGCTCCCACAGCATACCAGCCATAAGTAACCATTTCACCTGCTGAAGAGACATCTGGCCAGGCGGTTACTGCTGTTTTCACCGCCTTCCACATAAATACGTATGGAAACAGTCCGATTACGGCACTGATTCCTGACAGAAGACATCCCAGCCACGTTAAATATTTATAATTTCCTGCAAATGTCAGGAGTGTGACCTTCCCGGTAACCGGAAGTTCTGTCATCAGATTCTTTTTTTCTTCCACCTTTTTCCTCCTTTGACTAATTCTGATCATTCACGAGTTAGTTTTGGCTAATTCATGATCAAAATAATATGGAGCGCTAGAGCCCCATAATTTTTTTCCAGCCCGCATGCTGGAAGGTTCCAAGTACCAGCCCATAAGACAGGGCCTTTTCTCTGGGAACGTCATGAGCCACAAACTCCCAGAGCTGCTGAAAAAATGACCGTGCTAAAATATGAATGATGGTGCTGTCAATCTCCATGACCTCATGCCCCAATTCCTTCATTGCCTCTACAAACTTCCAGGTTGAAGCTTCTTCAATCTCCGTCAGCTGGCTTAAGTAACTGTCACAGTATTCTTTGCTGCTTTTACAGAAGATCAGTTTAAATAAATCAAACCGGTCATAAACATAATCCACCATCCATGGAATACTCTCATCTGAGATTACATCAAGGGCTTCCGCCTGTTTTTCGGGAGACAGCCCTGCAAAATCCACATGCATCGTTCTGTAATTTTCCATCAGCCCGTCTGCAGCGTCTCCGGTTAGTTCCTCAAAAAGAGCCTCCTTGCCTGGAAAATATCCATAAATCGCTCCGGTTGTTACACCGGCCTCTCCTGCAATCCGCCTTAATGAAGCCCCTTCATATCCGTATTTTAAAAATTCCTGTTTCCCCGCTTCCAGGATAGCGAGGCGTGTATCATATCCCTGAGTACTCATTTATTCTCCTTTATAACGCCGTTATATAACGATGTTATTATCATACAAAAAATGCAGGGCGTCAACACGCCCTGCCGGTTATTTTTTCTCAATAACACTTATTTTTGTACCATCGATAAAAGTTATCATCTGTCAGGTTTAAACCTGACCGCCTTCCACTACCAGATTCTCCGGATCTATTTCATCTCCGTATACTGGTTCCAAAGTCTCTTTATAATCCTGATGGAAGAACTGCTCGCCTGCCAAAGATTTAATTTCCTCATTCAGCCAGTCTAAAAGTGCCGTATTCCCTTTCTGTACAGCTGGAGCAATGGTGTCAAGATTTCCAATAGACTCAATTCCTACTGTGAACCCTTTGTTTTGAAGCGCCCATGCAAGAACTTCTGTATTATCAGTGGAGAATGCAGCCCCTCTGCCGTCAGCAAGGGCATCATACGCCTCCTGGTATTCGTCAAACTTTAACAATTTGACTTCCGGATGATTCTGAGAGAAATAAGTCTCGGCTGTGGTGCCTTTTACTACAATTAAGGTTTTATCCTTTAACTGGGACACATCGGAGATTAAAGCTTTATCCGGTGATACTACCCCCAGTGCAACTTTCATGTAAGGAAGTGCAAAATCCACCTGTTCCTTCCGTTCATCAGTCACTGTAAAATTAGCCAGAATCACATCAACCTTGGCAGATTTCAAGTATTCCACACGGCTGGCAGCTTCCACATAGACAAATTCCACTTTATCCTCGCTGCCTAACAAATCCTTTGCAATTCTTTTTCCAAAGTACACATCATACCCCTGGATCTTACCGTTGGAATCCACGTATCCAAATGGATTTTTATCACTGAATACTCCGATGCGGATGGTTCCGGCTTTCTTAATTTCATCAAGAGACCTGGCTTTTGCAGAAGGAGACGCCTCCTGTGCCGGAGCGCCTGCCGGTGTTTTAGCCTGGCTGCATCCTGCTAAAAGCCCCGCCGCCATGGTAATTCCAATTAATGCACCTAATAATCCCTTTTTCATAAATAATATCCTCCTTTTCTATCGAGCTTCATAATGAAACATATTTAAAAATTGCTTTGCTCTCTCTGTTTTGGGTGAGTTAAAAAACTCCTTGGGACTTCCCTCTTCTACGACTACACCCTGATCCATAAACAGCACCCGGTCCGCAACTGCCCTTGCAAAATCCATCTCATGGGTTACAATCACCATTGTCATTCCCTCTCTGGCAAGTTCTAAAACCACCTGTAGAACTTCCCGGACCATCTCCGGATCCAGAGCCGCTGTTATCTCATCAAGGAGAAGGATCTCCGGATGCATGATCAGCGCCCGTACAATGGCAACTCTCTGCTTCTGCCCCCCGGACAACTGTCTTGGATAGACATCCTTTTTATCCGACAGTCCAACCCGTTTTAAAAGCTCCTCCGCCTCTTTGGTCACTTCTGATTTTTCTCTCTTTTGAACCTTAAACGGTGCCAGCAGTATATTATCCAGGATGGTTAAATGGGGGAATAGATCATAGCTTTGAAATACCATCCCTATTTTTTGCCGCAGCTCATAAACCTCTTTATTCGCCCTGTCAATGACACGGTCTTTAAAACAAATGGCGCCGGAATCTACTGGCTCTAACATGTTTAAACATCGTAAAAAGGTGCTTTTGCCACAGCCGGAAGGACCTATTATCACAACCACTTCCCCCTTTTTCAGAGAGAATGTAATATCGTTTAAAACCTTCTGCCCATTTTCATAGGATTTATTTAATTGCTCCGTCTTTAAAATTTCTTCCAATCTCATAATCAATCCCTCAATTTCTTATCTAACAGGGCCGCTGCCCGGGAAAACGGGTAACAGACTGCAAAATACATGATGAAGATAACTCCGTAAACCCAAAGCGCTGCATCGGGAACTGTATACCGGGAAGCGTCAATAATCTGCTTTCCCACCTTTACCACTTCAATCACACCGATGAGAACCACTAAAGATGTGGTCTTTATCATTCTCGTAAGAAGATTCATCATGGAAGGAAGAAGCCGGCGAATGGTCTGAGGAATAATGATATACCGGTAAACTCCCATTTTCCCAAGACCAAGTGCATAACCGCTTTGGTACTGATGAACCGGAATGGATTCCAGTGCACTACGGACTAAATCCCCCATCTCAGCAGTTCCCCAGAACGTAAATACCAGCACTGCGGCGGTACCTCCTGAAAAATTCACATTTAAGTGCTTTGCTGCCCCGAAATAAACCAGAAACAAAAGTACAAGCTGGGGCATGATCCGTACCGACTCCAGATAAAGGCGGCTAATAACGCGTACAGACTTTTTGGTACTGGTCATTACCATTCCAAACAGCATTCCAAGACAGATGGAAAAGATCATTGATAGAACTGCCAGCTTTAGTGAAACCCATAAGCCTCCTAAAAGCCTTAAAAAGTTATTTCCCTGAAACAGGATTTGAATTCCCAAATTCTGCATACCGAACCCTCCTTTCCAACCAAGTACAAAAAACGGATACCGGCAGCAGAATCAGTAAATAAGATATTACAAGCATGAAAAGTGCCTCATCTGTCTTATAGTAAATACCAATCAGATCCTTTGCCACAAACATGAGATCTGCAAGAGCGACTGCACTGAATACGGAAGTTTCCTTAATCAGGAAAATAATGTTGGCACAGAATACAGGAACAGAAGTGGCGACTGCCTGAGGAAGTATAATGAAGCGGAATATCTGTAACCTCGTCAGTCCCAGGCTTAAGCCGGAATCCGTCTGAATCTTAGGAACCTGTTCAATTCCCGTACGAAATGCCTCTGCCATATAACTTCCTCCCAGAAATGCCAGCCCTGTAACAGCACAAGTCTCTGAGCTGAGTACGATTCCAATCTTAGGAAGACCGAAATACAGGAAAAACAACTGAATTAACAGGGGCGTATTCCGAGATATCTCTATGTATCCATTCACAATGGCTGATAAAACCGGTATTTTAAAAATCTTTACCAGACTGCACAACAGACCGATCACAACCGAAAGTACAATTCCAAAAATCGCAATAGTGAGAGTTAAGCCTGCAGCGCTGGCGTAAAGCGGTGCATACGCACGTATAAATTCAAAGTCCATGATGGTATCTCCTTTGATATCACGGAAAAAGGAGCAGATGACGCGCATCTGCCCCCTTTTCGCCCATGTTTCGTCTGTCACAGGAACTTAGCGGGAAATCAGATATTCATACGCGCACTGGAAAAAACTATATCTCTTCCTACGAAGCATCTACAGTGAAAACAACACAGCCTGATATTTTCCGGTACAAATGCAAATAAGTGATTCATCTTCGTTCCTCCCTATAAACATACTATTAATATATGTATATTACTATGTAAATCTGCATTTGTCAATTATTTTTTGGCCTTTTAATAAAAATGGCTGGTACAAAAAAATGCACCCAGATAATCGGCTGTCGAACCTCTTATCTGGGCACATTCTATTAATTAGAAAGAAATTAAAGCTGAACGGATGTATCCGAAAGCCGGAATTGCATAATCAACTCTTTTAACATCTGCATCTGGCTTAACAGTTCTTCACTAGTTGCAGCGCTTTCTTCTGCAGTTGCTGAGTTAGCCTGGGTGACCATGGAAATCTTTTGCGTACCGTCTTCTAACTGGGACACACTGTCCGCCTGACTCTTTAATGACTGGGATACCTTGGATACGAGCGTATCGATGGTATTGGTCTGATCCACAATCTTTTTAAATACTTCGGCAGTCGATTCTGTGTTTCGTTTTCCCTGTGCAACGGATTCCATCGTGCTGTGGATTAAGTCTGTTGTCTGCTTCGCAGCATCAGCGCTTTTTCCGGCCAGCTCTCTCACTTCATCTGCAACAACGGAAAAACCTTTTCCTGCTTCTCCTGCACGGGCTGCTTCAATGGCTGCATTCAGCGCCAGAATATTGGTCTGGAAAGCAATGTCATCAATAATATGTATAATCTCCTGAATCTTCTTGGAAGATGAATCGATGCTTGCCATTGATTCCTGAAGCTTCTTCATCTCCTCATCTCCCTGCCTGGTTTCGAGAATTGCGGACTCCGTCATATTCTTTATGGTAAGGGAATACTGGGAATTATCTTTTATGTGGCTGGAAACTGTCTCAAGAGACAGGCTTAAGCTCTCTATGGTGGCCGACTGTTCCGTGGAATTGGCAGCCAGATTCTGTCCTCCCAAAGCGACCTGGGCAGAGCTTGCACCTACCTGGTCTGCAGAACAGGCGATGTTACTTAATGTAGCATTAAGGGAAGAAAGAATCTTCAAAAGGGCAGTCTGAATTGGAACAAAATCGCCCATGTACTCCACAGAACTTGTCACTGTAAGATCATTATTTGCCACAGCATCCAGCACATGGGAAATATCCATAATATAAGACCGAAGCGCTTTGATGGTATTGTGAAGCGCAAGAATCAAGCGGGCGCTTTCATCTTTTCCCTTGCCAATCTCCACATCATCCTGCAAATCACCATGAGCCAGACGTTCTATTCTATGTGTCGCCTCAATGATCGGCTTGGTTATCCGCTGTGCAAATACTCTTATTATTAAAATAGACACCACAAGAAGGGCCAGACCGATAAACACACTCATCCAAAATGTATTGCGGACATTTCCCTCAATCTGTGTCAACGGTGCAGTCACAGCCACAGACCAACCTTCCGGACCGTCAAGAGGAATGTATCCCACCAGACGGCGGACTCCTTTATAATAACTGAATCCCGTTCCTGTCTTTCCCTCCGTCATTGCCTTAAAGATCTTAGCGGTAGGCTCATAAGAGGCATCCTTCTTTGCAAGTTCAAAG